>SVGQ01000002.1 GCA_015056245.1 Clostridiales bacterium
GATGTCGTACCTCCTGCTTAGTTATTGAGCTTGATCTCGATCTCGACACCGGCAGGAAGATCCAGCTTCATCATGGCGTCGACCGTGCGGGGGTTGGGGTTGTGAATGTCGATCAGGCGCTTGTGAGTGCGCATTTCGAACTGCTCACGGCTATCCTTGTACTTGTGGGGAGCACGCAGGATGGTGACGATCTCCTTCTCAGTGGGCAGCGGGATGGGGCCGGAAACCTTAGCGCCAGTGCGCTTGGCGGTCTCGACGATCCGCTCGGAAGACTGATCGATCAGGTTGTGCTCGTAAGCCTTCAGCTTGATACGGATTTTCTGGTTGGCCATTTTCGTTCCTCCTTGAATTTGTGGTCTCAAGTACACCGCGCCGGGTGTGTCCATCGACGGCTTTTTGGAAAGCGAGGGGCCGAAGCCGCTCCCGCCTCAGGAGCCGTCCGACGGCGCATCCTTGCGCCGTGTCTTAAGTCCGTCGCCCGATTACCGGGCTGGTCCACGATAATTACCCGCCATGGCCATGGCGGCAACTTACCGCTTCATCCCTAAACAGACAGCCTCCGTATTATACGATATCCTGCTTTTGAATGCAATACCTTTTGCAAACTTTTTTCATTATTTTTTTGATGCAATGTGTGCATAACCCTGATAAACCGTTGTTTACCGAAATTGAGTATGTACACGTTACCGGGTGTGTCCATCACAAGAGATTATCAACGCGGAAGAATGCCTCCCAAATGTGACATTTTTCTTCCGCGTTGACCTATTTTCTGCATCAAGATGCAGCTCTATTTATCGACAATCATCACCGTATCTTCCTCCGTCCGGAAGTAACACTGCTCGTAGAGCTGGTTGATCAGCTCCTGATTGCCTGCCTGACCGATCAGCAGAATCGCGTATTCTTCATCCGCCAAAAAGGCTTCCGCGCCGCCATCCATACAGACCACATCGCCGTACATCAGAGCGGTGAGCATATCCGCCTGCATCCACTCGGTCACAGGCCATACGCTGGCTACCTCAGCGTTGTACTGCACATACATGTGAACGCCCTCATCCATATCCCGGTCCAGATTCTCCTGCATCACGATCTGGTAGGTATCCGACATGGTAATATTGCTGATCCGCTCTGCCTCCTGCCAGCCGAACAGACACATCACGGCAAAAGCGGCAGCCATCATTGCTGCTCTGATTGCTTTCCCCTTCTCTGCCTGAAGAAGCGCATGGGTCATGATCCCGGTAAGCACGCTCAGAGCCGCAAAGCCGGAGTAGACATACCAGACGAACTCCACGTTCATCAGCGTGTAGAAAGCGATCGGCACCACAAACCAGATCACCGTTCCGATCAGTGCGTCCTTGCATTCCGGACTCAGCTTCACTCTCAAGAGGATGCAAACAACTGCGCACAACGCACAGAAGATCGCCGCAACCACCAGCGCAGGACGGTCGTAAAACGCTTCCAGATACAACTGCAACGGAGTCAGTTCATTCTCATGCGCCGTTGCGCCCACACGACCCGCCACATCCGTCAGGAACATCTCTTTTAAGAAAGTGGAACCGTCCCGCGCATAGCGCACCGCTATCCAGATCCCCACCGGACCGGCGCCGCAAGCCAGCAGGCCAAGAATTCGCCGGGGTTTCAACTGCTTCAGCTTTCCTGTACAGACCACATACGCCAGACAAATGATGCCAATATTCAGCGCATGGGTGGCCTTGGTGAGAAATGCCAGTGAAAAGGCCAGCGCGCTGCCGTAGAACCAGGCAAAGTTCTTCTGGCTCATGAGCATACACAGCATGGCAATGGTAAAGAACAGCTGGTAAACGCCATCCGCATCGCCAAAGCGGGAAAAATGCGGCGCATACATACCCCGGTTGCACACATAGGCGCACAGCGCCATCACCGCAGGCCAGATACCGAAACGCTTCACGCAAAGCACCGTTACCAGCACCATGCTGATCAGCGAGGACAAAGCGCTGAAAAACCGAAGACCCAGCGCATTGTACCCGAACAATCTGTATCCAAGCACCACACTCCAGAAGGATATGGGCGGTTTCAGGTTCCAGTAATCCGTTTCGCCGCCGTAGGTGTGCACCACATACTCATCGTTGCGGATCATTTCGTAAGCATTGACGCCGTGGCGCGCTTCATCATAATCGACGATAGCCTGCACACCCAGATTGGCAAACAGCAGCCACCCTGCCGCGCACAAAAGCGCCAGAAGCAGCGCAACACCCACTGCCTGCTGCCAACCAAAGGGCTTCTTTTGTAAGGTTTCAGTCATTACGGTTCAACCTCCACAAAATCCTCTGCGCCGGGAATGATCACTTCACCCAGTCCCAGCAGCGGTTCTTCCTCTTCATTATCAAGGTAGTACATCATGCAGCCGGCGGTATCGCTGTAGAAATAGGCATCCAGCATGTCCATGTATGCTTCGTAGTACAGATCGTAATCAAAGGTCTCGATAGCGCTCATGCCCACATCAAAATCGTAGCATACGTAGTTTTCCAGAATCGCCGCCGGATCCTCGCCGTATTCCTCCAACAGTTCAGGGTATTCGTTCACATAATAATGGTAATTATACACAAGCCCATAGTCCACGCCTTCGTACTCCGCAGGCTTATACACAGGGCCTTCAAAGGCAAAGCGGATGTTCATCTCCGTATCACTGAGAGAGACAACCAGCACGGGCTGGTCATTCACCATGGCGGTGGCATCCTGCGCAAAGGTGCTGCCGGGCCGGGCTTTCAATTGCACATCCACGGTGTAAACTGCCCGCCAGGGAGTCTCTTCCACAGGCTGACTGCTCCACTCAACCTGCGCCACATCCGTCCGCTGGAAAAGACTTGCGGGGGTCAACGTGGAACTGCCGGGTACATCCGCATTCACATAATTCAGCCGCAGACCGGCCTGGTCGATCACTTCAGCAGACCACAGGGGCAGATCCTGATTCAGCCATGCCGTTCTTTCTATTATATAGGAAGTGAAAAAGTCCCAGTTCTCATCAAAGGTTTCAAACAGTGTATCATAGTTGATATTGTTGTAAGAACCGCCCAACTGCCACAGATCATAGTTCATGCGGCGGGAGGCTTCCGTGGCGGCATAGTAACCCGGAAGAGAAAGCAGATTACCCTGACGCGCCGTCTCATCACCCAGCACCACATTCCGGATCATGGGTTCCAGTTCCTCCTGCCACAGCTGCCGGATGGCCTTCTGCACCACGGGAATGTCCATCACCTCATACACCCAGCGGTCGCCAGCCACATACCCATCCACGCCCACTTCATAAGGCCGGTTGTCCCGGATGGCGTAGGCGATGTCAAAGTCCCACAGGGGACCCGCCTTGAACTGGGCGCTGCCCTCAGGCAGGTAAAGGTAAGTGGAGGTATAGCCGAAGTCGCAGGTCTTGGCTAACTGCTGGATCAGCAGATACCGTGCCAGAGAATCGATGTCGATCAAGTCCTCCAGCAGACGTCCATCCTCCGGATGCACGCCGTGGTTTTCGATGGTCAGCATCAGATCGTTGGTCATGCGCTGTACATAGACCACATCCTCCCGGCCTGCATATTCCGGGCTGCGGATCTCATACTTGTCGCCCCGGGCTGTCTCGAACATACTTTCCTCATCGAAACCGCCATAGGAATCCAGCTCGATCAGATAAGCGCCCGCCTGACCAAAGGAAGCTTCCACTCCGGATACATAACGGATATCACCAATGGCGTTCTTCTCTTCCACCACCGGGAACAGCTCTGCGTCTGCCACCTGCGGATAATGCTCTTCGATGAGATCATCCATCTCCAGAATGTTCAGACGGCCCGGCTTCACATTCACCTTTTCACACAGCAGATAGAAGCCGCAATAGTCGCCGTCATAGTACAGATCCACAGGCCTGAACTCCATGGTACCCTCCATGCCCATTTCCTGACCGATGTGCAGGGTAAGCATGTTGTGCACCAGCGTGGCATCGAAGGATTCCGCCATCAGCAGCCATGTGCGTTCTTCATTGTCCTCGTTGCCGGACTGGAGCAGATCGGTTTTCTCATCCAGCTTGATCTGATAAGGCTTCTTGATGCCCCACTCCCAAGTGGTATTGCCCCGGCCCCGCAACTCCCGCAGATTGCCGTCATACACCACCTCGCCGGATTCGTCCAGCATCAGCAAGGCCGCATCCGTGATGGGATCGCTCTTGGGATCAGCAAGGCCGTCCACATAGGCACGGCCCCGGTTCACCGGATCGGCGCTGGTCAGATACAAACTGGCCTGATTCGCCGACTGCCGGATACGCAGGGGCTTGGGTTCAGCGCCCTCCCCTACCATGACCGTCAGGTTGTACACGCCTTCCTCATCCGGGCCATCCGGGAAGAGGGCAGCGATATCCACGTTCCCGCCGGAAGCTGACTGCGCCTCACCAGCCGCAAAAGTCAGGGTTTTCCCCTCTCCCTCCCCGCAGGCATACAGCTGCACCGCTGAAAGATCAGCGCAGGTGGGCAGGAACAGGGTATCCCCGTACTGGGTGGGCTGCGCATTCAGCACAGACTCCCCCACTCGCGCATGAATCCAGCAGACAAAGGGAGCTTCCCCCTCTATATCCTCCGCCAGTGCAGCCTGCGCAAACAGCAGCGCCAGCACGCACAGCAACATCAAACCGATGTGAAACCTTCTCATCGGGCATCCTCCTTATCGATGGTTCCTTGGGATGATCCGGGTTCAGTATACCCAAGGCAGCGACGGGATGTCAAGGAAACCAGCGCAAGAAGCGCATCAGCCAAATTTCCCCTGCCGCCCTCTTGTATCGGACAATCCTCTGTGGTACAATCCAAACAGAACATATTTTCGCATTTGCTATGCCTGCAAATGCCACAGGAGGAATATTTTCATGGAAAAATCCAAGGTCTATTACACCAGCTTCCGTACCACGCTGGACTGCAACATTCTGCAAAAACTGCGCAAACTGATCACCAGAGCCGGTATGCCCCAGATGGATCTGGACGGCAAGTTCACTGCGGTGAAGATCCACTTCGGCGAGCCGGGCAACATGGCCTATCTGCGCCCCGGCTACGTGAAGGTGGTCGTGGACATGCTCAAGGAGATGGGCGCGCGCCCCTTCCTGACCGACTGCAACACCCTGTACGTGGGCAAGCGCCGCAACGCTCTGGATCATCTGGAAGCCGCCTACGAAAACGGCTTTAATCCCTTCCAGACCGGCTGCCATGTGATCATCGCCGACGGCCTTGACGGCAGCGATGATGTGGCGGTGCCTATCGACGGCGAGTACTGCAAGGAAGCCTACATCGGCCGCGCTGCCGTGGATGCAGAGGCCATCATCAGCGTGAGCCACTTCAAAGGCCACGAGGGCGCAGGCTTCGGCGGCGCGCTGAAGAATCTTGGCATGGGCCTTGGCTCCTGCGCTGGCAAACGCCACATGCACCACGAGGGCAAGCCTCAGGTGAATCCTGACATGTGCGTGGGCTGCGGCATGTGCATCCGTCAGTGCGCCCACAACGCCATCCGCTTTGAGGGCGAAGGCAAGGGTCGCAAGGCCGTCATCAACCACGAAGCCTGCCTGGGCTGCGGACGCTGCGTAGGCGCCTGCCGCAACCACGGCGCTATCACCGGCCCTGACAGCCGCACCGATATGCTGGTTCGCAAGATCAGCGAGTACGCCATGGCCGCCGTCAAGAACAAGCCCCACTTCCACATCTCTCTGGTGATGGATGTGAGCCCCTTCTGCGACTGCTACGGCGTTAACGACGTGCCGATCATCCCTGATGTGGGCATGTTCGCCAGCTTCGACCCGGTTGCGCTGGATCTGGCCTGTGCCGATGCCTGCAACAAGATGCAGCGCTGCGAGCACACCTACCTGACCGAGCAGGGCAACCATACCGACGATATTTTCCATGACACCCACCCCGTCACCAACTGGCGCGCCGGCATCGAGCACGCCCAGAAGATCGGTCTGGGCAGCATGGACTACGAACTGATCGAGGTGTAAATCTTTGCAGGACAAACTCATCGTTCGCGGTGCGCGCGAACACAACCTGAAAAATGTCACGCTGGAGATCCCCCGCAACAAACTGGTGGTATTCACCGGTCTGAGCGGCTCCGGCAAAACCTCCCTTGCCTTCGACACCATCTATGCCGAAGGTCAGCGGCGCTATGTGGAGAGCCTTTCCTCCTACGCCCGCCAATTCCTCGGGCAGATGGAGAAGCCGGACATCGATTCCATCGAAGGCCTCTCCCCCGCCATCTCCATCGACCAGAAGACCACAGGCCGCAACCCCCGCTCCACCGTGGGCACGGTGACCGAGATCCACGATTACCTGCGTCTGCTCTACGCCCGCATCGGCGTGCCCCATTGCCCCAAGTGCGGCAAGGAGATCAAGCAGCAGACCATCGACCAGATGGTGGATCAGATCTTCACCCTGCCGGAAGGCCAGCGCATGCAGGTGCTGGCCCCCATTGTGCGCGCCCGCAAAGGCGAGCATGTGAAGCTGATGGAGGATGCCAAGAAGCGGGGCTATGTGCGCATTCGGGTGGATGGCGAGATCTACGATCTGGATGAGCCGCCCACGCTGAACAAGCAGCTCAAGCACACGCTGGAAATCGTGGTGGACCGCCTGATCGTGCGCCCAACGGATGAGATGCGCAAGCGTCTGGCGGACAGTCTGGAAACCGCCGCCAAGGAAAGCGGCGGTCTGGTGCTCATTGACCTGATGGGCGAGAGCGAGATGCTGTTCAGCCAGAACTACGCCTGCCCTGATTGCGGTGTTTCCATTGAGGAACTGGCCCCCCGCATGTTCTCCTTCAACAGTCCCTTCGGTGCCTGCCCCCATTGCAGCGGTCTGGGCACCATCATGCGCATCACCCAGGACAGCATCATCCCCAACCCGGCGCTGAGCCTGAACCAAGGCGCGTTGCAGGCCATGGCATGGAATGTGGCGGACAAGAGCAGCATGGCCCACACCTACTTTGTGGCGCTGGCGGAGAAGTACGGCTTCTCGCTGGATACGCCGGTGAAGGATCTGCCCAAAAACGTGATGGATGTGATCCTCTACGGCAGCGAGGACAAGATCACCGTTCACTATCAGGGGGCCAACGGCGAAGGCCGCTACCAGACCACCTTTGAAGGCGTCATCCGCTCGCTGGAACGCCGCTATCAGGAAACCACCAGCGACGGCATGAAAGCCGCCTATGAGGAGTACATGCTGGAAAGCCCCTGCGAAGCCTGTCAGGGCCACCGGCTCAAGCCCGAGGTACTGGCGGTGACCGTGGGCGGGCTGAACATCAGCGAAGTGAGCAACCTGAGCATCTCCAAAGCCCGGGATTTCTTCCGCAGTCTGGAGCTTACCGGCAAGGATGCCATGATCGCCCGGCAGATCCTCAAGGAGATCGATGCCCGCCTTGGCTTCCTGGACAGCGTGGGCCTCAGCTACCTGACCCTGAGCCGGGCAGCCGCCAGCCTCAGCGGCGGCGAAGCTCAGCGCATCCGGCTTGCCACCCAGATCGGATCCAGCCTGATGGGTGTGCTCTATATTCTGGACGAGCCCTCCATCGGCCTGCACCAGCGGGACAACGCCAAGCTGCTGAATACCCTCAAACGCATGCGCGATCTGGGCAACACCCTGATTGTGGTGGAGCATGACGAGGACACCATGTATGCCGCCGACTACATCGTGGATGTAGGCCCCGGCGCGGGCGTGCACGGCGGCGAGATCACCGCCGAAGGCACCATCGACCAGATACTGGCAAACCCCAACTCCCTCACCGGGCAGTATCTCAGCGGCAAGCGGTTCATTGCCGTACCTGAGAAACGCCGCCAGCCCGAAAAATGGCTGCGGGTGGTGGGTGCCAACCAGAACAACCTGAAAAACCTGACCGTGGACTTCCCCTTGGGCGTGTTCTGCTGCGTCACCGGTGTCAGCGGTTCGGGCAAAAGCAGTCTGGTCAACGAGATCCTGCACAAGCATCTGGCAAAGGTGCTCAACCGGGCCAAGACCCATGCTGGTTCCTTCAGCCACATGGAGGGCGTGGAGCAGCTGGACAAGATCATCTGCATCGACCAGAGCCCCATCGGGCGCACGCCCCGCTCCAACCCCGCCACCTATACCGGCATGTTCGATCTCATCCGCAAGATCTTCGCCATGACCCCCGAAGCCAAGGCCCGGGGCTACAAGGAAAACCGCTTTTCCTTCAATGTGAAGGGCGGACGCTGCGAAGCCTGTTCCGGCGATGGTCTCATCAAGATCGAGATGCACTTCCTGCCGGATATCTACGTGCCCTGCGATGTGTGCAAGGGCGCGCGGTACAACCGGGAGACGCTGGATGTGCGCTACAACGGCAAGACCATCCACGATGTGCTGGAGATGACCGTGGAGGATGCCCTCTCTTTCTTTGAGAACCACGAGCCCATCCTGAAAAAGCTGCAAACCCTCTACGATGTGGGTCTGGGCTATCTGAAGCTGGGCCAGCCCAGCACCCAGCTCTCCGGCGGCGAAGCCCAGCGCATCAAGCTGGCAACTGAACTGAGCCGCCGGGCCACCGGACGCACGGTCTACCTGCTGGACGAGCCCACCACCGGCCTGCACATGGCGGATGTGGAGAAGCTGATCGGCGTTTTGCAGCGGCTGGTGGAAGGCGGCAACAGCGTGCTGGTGATCGAGCACAATCTGGATGTGATCAAGACCGCCGACTACCTGATCGACCTTGGCCCCGAAGGCGGCGACGGCGGCGGTACCATCGTTGCCACCGGTGCCCCGGAGGAAGTGGCCCTGTGCGAGGGCAGCTATACCGGGCAATACCTGAAACCCATGCTGGAAAAGGGCGGCAAGGTGCTGGATGCGGCATCTGTGAAAAAGACAGCCGCCGGCAAAGCCACAGCCAAGGCACCCAAAGTTTCTGCCAAGGCACCCGCTGGCAAAGCCCCGGCGACAAAACCATCTGACAAAGATGCCGCCGAACCCGTTCCTGATAAGCCCAAGCGGGGCAGGCCCCGGAAAACCGACAAATGATCTATAGGCAGCGCAATGCCTGCGATAAACGCCCCGGTAACGGATGAAAATGATCCGTTGCCGGGGCGTTGTGTTTGGGAAGTATAGACAGGAAAAACTGATCTGCCCCGCTGCCGGGGCTGCATCCCCGCGTATTTCAGCAGTCGGGATCAGTTATTTGCCGCAGTAACAGCGGCGTTAGCGCCAGCAATGGCCGCCATGGTGGCGATCTGCTGGCTGATGATCATAGAGAGCGTGCCAGATACAGCCGCCGCATCCAGCGAGGGATTGCTGGTATAGGCATTGGACACGATCATGGCGGCATGCATCAGCCGGGTGTGCTTGGACAGACCCCAGAAACCGTAGCCCTTCTGGCGGGAAAGCCAGGTATCCACATCCAGCATGTCCATGGCGATCTGCCGCACATCCACCGGCATGGTGGAAAGGGCAGCCAACGTAGGCAGCTCATAATACTTGCTGTACTTGAGGCCGGACTTCCTGAGGGTATCAAAGAGTTCGATCAGCTTGCCGGTTTTCTCCGCAGGGGTGCCTTCGGATATAGCCAGCACGTGGGATACGGTCTGTGCGCTGTTGCCGTTGCGGAACTCTTTCTTCAGAAGCGTATAGCAGGCTTCCATATCGTCAATGAGGGTCTGGTTGTCCTTGTCAGAAAAAGCCATCATCACAGCGAACACACTGTCCTCCGTAGATGTCAGGAAGGGATGCTCTTTGCGCATGGTCTGATAGATCTCCCGACCACGGGCGATATACCCAGCCACATCCGTTTCGTCCTTGAGCAGGAAGGCAGCCATGGGCAGGTACGGTGAGGACATAAATTCCTTTTTCAAAAGATCATAAGCAGAGAGAGCCTTTTCCAAAGCCGTCTCCGGCTCTTCCTCCAGCGACAGCATACAGGCAAACGCCAACTCCATGGCGCTGCGGAAGTTGGAAAAGACGCCCGTTTTTTTCCTGATCAGTTTCAGACAGGCTTTCAGCCGTTCCTCATCCACGGTTTTGCCCCGGGTGCAGAACAAATGCGCGCACACAGGTGGCAGATAGATACCGCACATCTTCTGGGTTTTCTTGACCAGATCCCGGTTCAGGATAAATTGTTCGCACAAGGTCTGCAGCTTCGGATCCATTTGTATTTCCTCTTTTCCTGATTTGTTCCTGTTACGGCTTCCATTATAGCAAAAACTCCCTAAAATGGAAGGAACCCTTACCCAATTGTCAGAAGGAACGTTCCATTTGTCAATGAACTGTCACTTCCCGGCAATGATGGTAAACTCGCCGGGCAGGTCGCCATTGGTCCATGCAGGATGCTCGTCCAGCCGCTGCAAGGAAAACCCTGCCCCGATGATCCCGTTGACGATCTCGCTCATGGTGTACAGGCGCAGCTGGCACTTGGGAAACTGCTGCCGGGTTTCTTCATCGTAAAAACGGGCGTGAGGCATTTCTCCTTCCAGAATATCGGTGGAGAAATAGGGCATGGCTGGCCGCTGAAAGGCCAGCACATCCATAATTTTGGTCAAGGGATGAAAGTCGCTGCAAATCATCTTCCCGCCGGGTTTCAACAGCGCGTACATCTTGCCCATAAAGGCCGCAATATCATGGAAGTAATGCAGAATACCTCCCTCCATAAATACCACATCAAAGGTACCGCCATAGGTTTGCAGGTCGATCTCCATCACATCGCATACTTGGTAATCAAGGCTCACCTGCGCTGCCTGTGCCATCTCAACGGCATAGCGGCAGTTTTCCGCAGAGATGTCAAAGACCGTTACCTCTGCACCCAGCACAGCCAGCGGAACCGCCTTTTTGCCGCAGGAACCGCAAATGTTGGCCACTTTCACACCATCAAAGGCATCAAAGTACGCCGCATACTTGCCCAGCCCCCGAAGCGGCTCTGCCAGAATAGCCTGCGCCCGTTGAGCCGGCACCCCTGCCTGCTTCACCCAGAAATCATAGGCATTGTACTCCCATGCAGCCTTGTTCTGCTTGCTACTGTTGATCATCATAGCACCTCCTTTTGATACCCCAGAAAAGAGAAAGCGCAGCTCCTTGCAAGCGGAAACTGCGCTTTTCAATTATCAATAGCACGATCCTCCCTTTGCGCCATGAAATAGCGCAAAAAGCGGGATTCTTAAGGGCCTCAGGCCTTTAGCAGGGTGCAGGGGCAGCACCCCTGCCAACTTTCCAAAGAACAGCGCCCTTTGACCCATCACACACCATTGAGCAGATCCTGATAGGTAGGCATAGGCCAATCCTGCTTGCCCACCATTACTTCCAGCGCATCGCCGGCAGCGCGGATACGGGTCATGGCAGCGATAACGCTATCCCGGGTATGCTGGGCGCGGGTGAGGATATCCTCCGAACGATTGGCTTCGTCCAAAGCACATTCCAGCTCATCAATGCCGGTCTGGAGAGCCTCCAGCTGCTGATGCAGCCCGGTGAGCAGACGGCGCTCCACCGTGGGCTGCACCTCGGGGCATACGTCCAAGAGGCTGCGCACGGAGGCTGCCACCTTGCCGGAGAAGGAAATGGCGGCAGGAATGATCAGATGGCGGGCCATATCCAGCATGCTCAGGGCTTCGATATCCACCACCTTGACATAGTTCTCCATGTGGATATCGTAGCGGGAGTGCATTTCCTCCCGGGTGTAGACCTTCTGGCGCTCAAACAGGGCGATGTTGTGCTCATCCAGATAGTGAGGCAGCGCGTCCACAGTGGTGGGCAGGTTGGAAAGACCGCGGCGGGCGGCTTCCTGCTTCCATGCGTCATCGTAGCCGTTGCCGTTGAAGATGATGCGCATATGATCGCTCAGCGTACGGCGGATGAGGGCATCCACGGCAGCAGTGAAGTCGTCGGCGGCTTCCAGCTCGTCAGCCATCTTTTGCAGGGTATCGGCGATGGCGGTGTTCAGCACCACATTGGGTGCGCTGATGCTCTGGGCACTGCCCAGAGAACGGAACTCGAACTTGTTGCCGGTAAAGGCAAAGGGCGAGGTACGGTTGCGGTCGGTGGTATCCTTGGGGAACTTGGGCAGGATGTGCACACCCAGGCGCATGGCTTCCCGCTCGTGGGTTTCGTAGCGGCTGGCGCTGACAATGCTCTCAATGATGGCGGTGAGCTCGTCACCCAGGAAGATGGATACAATGGCAGGCGGGGCTTCATGGGCGCCCAGACGGTGATCGTTGCCCGCACTGGCAACTGTGATGCGCAGCATGTCCTGATAATCATCCACAGCGGCGATGACCGCAGAGAGGAACAGCAGGAACTGAGCATTCTCGCTGGGGGTATCACCGGGATCCAGCAGGTTGATGCCAGTGTTGGTGGACAGGGCGTAATTGTTGTGTTTGCCGCTGCCGTTGATGCCGCCAAAAGGCTTTTCGTGAAGCAGGCAAACCAGATTATGCCGGTCAGCCACTTTCTTCATGATCTCCATGGTGAGCTGATTGTGGTCGGCGGCGATGTTGACAATAGAGAACACAGGGGCCATCTCGTGCTGGGCAGGAGCAGCCTCGTTGTGCTTGGTCTTGGACAGGACACCCAGCTTCCACAGCTCGTTGTCCAGATCCTGCATAAAGGCCTGCACCCGGGGCTTGATAACGCCGAAGTAGTGATCGTCCAGTTCCTGCCCCTTGGGCGGACGAGCGCCGAACAGGGTGCGACCGGTGGTGACCAGATCGGGGCGCTGCCGCCACTGATCCTTGTCCACCAGGAAATATTCCTGCTCCGCGCCCACGGTGGGGAACACCCGCACCACGCCGGTGTGACCGAAAAGTTTCAGAATGCGCAAAGCCTGCTTGTTCAGGCACTCCATGGAGCGAAGCAGGGGCGTCTTCTGGTCCAGCGCCTGCCCGCCGAAGGAGCAGAAAGCAGTGGGGATGCACAGGGTACCATCCTTGATGAAGGCATAGCTGGTAGGATCCCATGCAGTGTAACCGCGAGCCTCAAAAGTTGCGCGCAGACCGCCGGATGGGAAGGAGCTGGCATCGCTTTCGCCCTGCACCAGTTCCTTGCCGCTGAACTCCAACAGCACCGTGCCGTCCTTCTTGGGGGAAATGAAAGCATCGTGCTTGCCAGCGGTCACGCCCGTCATAGGCTGGAACCAGTGGGTAAAGTGGGTAGCGCCCTTTTCCAGCGCCCAGTCCTTCATGGCGTTTGCCACAATGCTGGCAATAGCCGGATTCAGGGAACGGCCTTCCTCGGTGGTGCGCTTGAGAGCCATATATGTTTCTTTGGGCAGACGCTTTTGCATCACATTATCATCAAAAACGTTCTCACCAAACAAATCGAAGGGATTGCTCATGCTTTCAACTCCCGTGCCGCACTGACGGCAAAATATCACGGCGGCGCGTGGAAGCAATCCATGCGCCGCGTTCTTTGCATTATAAGCGATGGACGATGGGCTGTCAAGGCATTGGAAGAAAGGTTGTTTCATGATGTATGGTTTGAAAAAGGCAAGTAACGGATTCTGCCAACGCTGCACAGGGAAGAAAAAAGATCCGCTCCTGGACACACCGGAGCGGATTCTGACTGTCGATAAGCCTATGTTTGTTGTTCAAAGCCGCGCATCCTGCGCCATTGCTGTTCACCATGCTCATGGAAAAACGCAGCAGTGACTTGGTTGGCGGACTCTGCCCACACCCGGCAGGGCGATGGGGAGGAAATGCCTGCCATGTTTGCACTTGCGCAAACCGCAAAGCGACCCGCAGCCGCAAGCCAAAGCAGGGGCCGAACACGGTCGTGCCCTGACTGCTGACTGAGACTGCGAAACCTGATCCCCTGCACCCCGCACGTTTCTTTTCAGGCAGCCGGCTCTTCCTGCGCTGATGGCTCAGCCGTTTCAGCACCATCCGCAGGCTGTGCCTCCACAGCCGCCGGGTCAGCCTGCTCAGCTGCCGCCTCATCTGCAGGGCTGATCATTTCCGTGCTGCTCAGAAAGAAACTGACAGCCTTGCCGCCCTCGGTGAGCAAATTAGCCAGCAGGGCTTCCAGCTTTTCGCCGGAAAGGGTCAAGGCAGAGATGGCATTGCCCGGGACCGCCTCCACCTGCCACTGGCGGCGGGTCTGCCCCGCAAAGGTCAGATCGATCACCTGCGCCCGTTCCTCGCCGGAGATCTTCACCGCGATATCCACCTGAGTGGATGAGGTCTGGGGCGTTTTACTGCTGAAGCGGCTATCCACCTGCACCTGCAACGGCAGGAAAGCATCCGGAGCTGTTCCATTGGGGTTGGGTTCCAGCCGCAGCTGCCAGTTGTCAGTATAAACATTCCAGTCGCCGTCCTCCCTGGTCTGGACAGCCTGGCGGCTCAGGGTGAAAGCCACATCCGGCAGCGGCTTTGCCTCTTCATCGGGCTTGACGGCAAAGCTTTCAGCGCTCCGATCCGTCACTTTGAAGGTGCCCTGATACACCGTTACATCCGTCATGCTGCGGTACGTCAGGTAGGCGATCTCCGCGCTGCGCTCGCCGCTTTCCATGGTCAGGGTGTTGGTATCCGGCAGATCGCCTTCGCCCCGCTCCCGGTCATAACGCAGGGTCACAGGGCCGCCCTCTGCATCATAGAAAGGCAGGGACAGGTGCAAAGCCACGGTTTCGCCGTGCATGTCCAGTGTGCGGCTCAGCTTCATATCGCCCTGAAGAGGCAGGGCATCAATGGCAGCAAAATAGTAGGGCTGATACTCCGGGTTCAGCAGCAGCGCAGCGGTTTGATCATCCAGATAACCGGCAAGGCTCTGGCGGGCGTATTCATCGCTGAGCAGATCCAACACCAGCTGACTGGCCTGCGCCTTGATGTTGGCAGGCGGTACCTGATAGGTCACCGTGATGATCGCGCTGCCATCCTCCAACCGGCCCAACTCAGCATTCTGCCGGTAGCCCTCGATCCAGAGGTCCATCCGCAGGCTCATCTTCTCCACAATGGCTTCCAGCGATTCCCGCTGCGCTTCATCAGCAAAGCCTTGCAGATGAAGCAGCATCGGCAGCGCCAGCTTGAGCAGCGACGGCATGCCGCTGATCTTCAGCGCGCTCTGCACACCGGGCAGTGCCTGTCCCAGCAGAGTGCTGTCGCCTTCATCGGCTGCTGGATTGAGCAGTTCCTCCACAGAAAGCTGCATCCAATCCTCACCCAATAGCGGTGACTGTGCTGTCAGTACGCCATTCATCAGCTGAAAGTGCGCGTCCGTCACCGCAGTCTCTCCATCCATCAGCGCTGCATCCAGACGATGCTGGGGCAGAGAATCGTTGGTGGGGCACACATAAATATAGTCCCAGTCCACCAGAAAAGGCTTGCTGGTCACCCTCGCCTCTCCCTGCACGGCTTCGTTGGCAGAGAGGGCTACTTCCAGCGTGCCGCTGAAACCGCTGCCGGAGGCCAGCTGCCGGAACAGCTTATAAGCCATGGTGTAGTCTACCTGCGCCGCCAGCGCGGAGGTGATCAGGCTCAGGCACAGCACCAGCGCCATCAGCGCGCTGCCCAGACGGGCCAGTCGGTTGTTCTTCATGCTTTCAGCCTCCTCGCATTCCTTTACAGATCGCCCAGCAGCGATAAGAATGCTGCATAGTCCACATCCGTCATGTTATCAATGAGCAAACGGAGAGGTTCGCCGGGCAGTTTGCCGAGTGCAATCAGCAATACGCCTGCGCCCCGCTGCGCCATCTCCTCCAGCAGCATATCCCGCTGTTCCTGCCCCACCAGATCCAGATCCACCGTCTGCATGGTTTCCGGTACTGGGTAGGACACCATGCCGATGGGCGGATTCCCTACCAAAAACCCTTGGAGAGAATCGTCGCTCCAAACCACATCCACATTCTGTGCAAGGCTGCTGCCCGCCACGGACGGATCCCGCGGATTCACATCCACCGCAAACAGGCTGCCGCTGGCTGCTGCTTCATCCAGCGCCTGCGCGGGTTCCTCATCCAGCAGGAAAGTCAGATCCCGGTAGACGGTTTTTCCCTGATGTTCTTCCAAATTCACCTGTCCGCTGAGCACTCCGCTGCCTTGGGCGCTGGTAAGGGTCAATTCCGGGGTGATGGTGGTGACCGTGGTCACGGTATCTCCGCCGGAGAGATCTTTCTCGGTGGTCACCACGCTGCCAGTCAAGGTCTGCTGGCTGCCGTCCCTGACCAAAGTCAGCTGGTCTTTGTTGATAATCGTTCCGTTGCGGCTGTCATCCTTGATGGTCAGCTCGCACTCCCGGCTCAGTTGCAGCTTTCCGTCTTCGCCGGTGGTGTTGGTCCGCTGCGCTTCAATGACCCGCTTGTGCTTGGGCGACTTGACCTCGACCAGCTCATAGCGGTAGGTATCCTTGCTTTGTTCCGCTTCCCGGGTAAAGGCCCACTGATAGGCCAACGTCCATTTATCCTCAGGAGTCAGATACACGCTGCCCTTCATGTACAACGCCAGCGGCGTACCGTTTTCCTCATCAAAATACAAGGCTACGGTAAATTGATCTGCACAGGTAAGGGTTTGCAGCTTTTCCCGGAAGGACTGCTCCATACCGCAGCCAAGCACCCGGATGATCTGCGGCAACAGCTTTTCGCTGTCCTGCTTGCTCAGGCGGGCCAAGCGTACCCAGCGGGCGTAGCCGATGCCGGAAATCTTATAATTCGCTGCTTTTTCCTCAGCATAGGGGGTAATGGCCTCCGTCAGCGCCTCATAGCAGTTTTCTGCATCGATGATGGCGGTGTGCAGATCAAAGGCAGGTTCCGCAGCCATTTCATTCCCGCTGATCAGGTCCATGGGCGAACCGTTTGCTACCAGTACCCGATTGGGCAGCAAACTGGTGACCATCGCCATACGGTTGTCCCGCAGAGCCTCTTCAACAGTGAACACGGATTCACCGCCAGCGGTAAAGCTCATCTGGGTGCCGTCATCCAGAATGCGGGTCTCCACCCGGATATGCTCCAGCGTTTCATTGAGCATGGAGGTGATCTCCTCGCCAAAGGGCTGGAGGGTGTTCAGCTGAATGCCCAAGGAAAAAGTGGTATCGCTGTTGATATCCAAAAAACCGGACAGCTGATCATCCACCCAGCCAAGTTCAGCCAGCGCGCCGGTGCACAGAAGGCACAAGGCCGCCGCAAGGGCAAGCGCCCTTCTCCAGATCGGTTTCACAGCAGTCACTCCTTTATTTCGTCAGCCAACACGGCTCAATCCAACAGCCGCAGAAGCAGGTTATTGAGTTCATCCAACGATTTCGCCATGTTCAGTTCCCGGCGCAGGGCTGTAGCGCCCCGGAGACCGCCAATGTAATGCCCGATATGCTTGCGCATTTCCATCACGCCCAGCCGTTCCCCCTTGAAATCCACCATCCAACGGGCATGGCTGAGGGCGGTATCCACCCGTTCCTGCAGGGTGACGGGCTGTGCCTCCGTGCCGCGGATGGCAGCCAGCGATTCCCGGAACAGCCACGGATTCCCCATGGCGCCCCGGCCGATCATCAGGCTGTCGCAGCCGGATTCCCGCAAAATACGCGCAGCGTCGCTGCCGGTGAACACATCACCATTGGCGATCACGGGAATGGTAAGCTGCTCCCGGATACGGGCAATGGCAGCATAATCCGCTTTACCGCTGTACTGCTGCTGGCGGGTGCGCCCATGGACGCACAGCCACTTGAGCCCAAGACTCTGGGCAGCTTTGCCCAGCTCCACCGCGTTCATGCTGTCCTCATCGTAGCCCAGACGGGTTTTCACCGTTACCGGCAGATGGGTGCTGTTTTTCACGGCCTCCATGATCTTGTATGCCAGATCCGGCTTGAGCAAAAGCGCGCTGCCTTCGCCGGAGTGCACCACTTTGCGGGCAGGGCAGCCCATGTTGATATCAATGGACTGGAACCGGCCCAACGCGGTCACCCGCTGGGTAGCCTCCGCCATTACGGAAGGATCCCTGCCGAACAGCTGGCAGGCGGTGTTGGTTTCCTCGGGATGCACTTCCAGCAAATGGCGGTACACCATGTTGCCGGGCTTGGCGCACATCAGACCCATGGCGCTGACCATCTCGGAGCATGCATAGTTGGCCCCCATCCGGTAGCACAATACACGCATGGGCCAGTCGGTCATACCCGCCATGGGCGCTAATCCAAAAACGTTAGGCTGTTCCGTTTTCATGCATCCTTGCTCCCGGTTGCGCAGGGGAAGGCGGCAATGCGGCCTTCTGCTCCCGCATAGGGGATCAGCGTCAGTTCATAGGCCTGACCCATGGCTACCCGCTGGGGCGGCGGCATGATGAAACCGCCCTTCTCCTTCCATTCAGGAGCAGCACAGGCAGCCAGCATCACCCGGGGATCGTTGCCATGCTGGTCAGGGGTCATGCGGTATCCTTCCACAAGCGCATAGCGCCATTCCACACTGGTCTTGGGCAGGGAGAAAGCCATCAACTGATTGCCGCACCACACGGAGGCGCTGTTGCGATAGCCTTTTTCCAGACGGGGAGACAGATCGTAACTGAGCACAACCTCATCGCCGTTATGGAAGGTACGGCTGATGGCATACATTTCACCGGCTGCTGCCTCACGCCCGCTGACATCGCCGATGGACACACTGACATTCTCGGCATAGGCAGGCACACGGATCTGCAGCGCGAAACGGACTGGCTGACGGCTTTCCACCTTCACGGACAACTGACGGTGCCAAAGGCCGCTCACCTTGGCAGTGAGGCGCACCGGCACGCCGCCAAAGCGGGTCACGCAGCCGCCATCCACTGGCAACATCAGCGACACCGTTTCGTCATCCTTGGCGAGCCATACACTGCGGCGCAGGGCATAAAGGGCTCTGAGCAGGCTGGTCACCTGATCCTTCTCCGGCTTATGGGACTGGCAGGTATCATCATCTGCCAGACGGTTGGTGGGGGACAGATCCCGCACGCCGCCGTCGGTCATCATATCGCAAATTCCGTTCAGGAGCAGCTTTTCCAGACGGTCTGCCGCAGCAGGATCGCCGCTTGACAAAAGAATATCCAACCCGGCTTCGATCTGAGCGCACAGTGCTTCCAGCGATACAGCGCGGGCGGGGTCGCGGCCCGCCAGATAGGGATCCGCAGAGAATGCGCCCAAGGGCATACCATGGTAGCGCATCAAGCCAGCCATACCCGTCTGGGAAGCAGTCGCATCCCGTCCACTGCCGCTGTACTGGGCCAACAGAGCCGTCATGGCAAGGGAGTCCGCCATACCCTGACCTGCGGCAAAGCGTTCCATACGATCATAGTAAGCCTGCTCATCCGCGTTGGCGGCGGTGGTTTCAGGCCGGTATTCCTTGATAAAGGGGAAGGAATGCATCAAGCCGGAGGCATCCGGCAGGCGAGAGCGCAGCTTTTCCATCAGGCTGAGCAGGAACTGCTGACCAGTGCGGCGGTACAGCTCCACCGCCAGACGCAGAGCATCCGCGCCGATGGGAAACAGCTTTTCCTCACTGATGTGGGGCAGCGCATCCATAAAAGTACGGGTGGAATCCAGCACCCGCAGCATGCCTTCTTTGTCCCGGTTGGCAGCAGCGATCATCATGCCCGCCAAAAGCGCGCGAACCAGCTCGTCTGCATTTTCGGGCAGCTGCTCCGCCAGATCCTCCAGCGGCGGCATGGGCGGCATCTGGGCATAGCCGCCCAGTTTGCTGGCAAGCACCGCATCCAGTGCGGACATATTGTTCAGATCGACCATGGTCAGCACTTGCTGACAGCGCTGGTTCCACTGACCATCCAGATGGACGGCGCTGTCCGGCAGGGTCACATAGGCGGGGTCAACCAAAGGGGCGCGGCGATAAGCGGTTGCGGTGGGCATTGGATCTACTCTCCATTCAGGCGGTAAACGCCGATAATATACGCTATTCTACACCATTATAGCGCATTTTTCCCCAAGGTCAATACGCCTTGCCCCGGGATGTGAAAATGTGTATAATACCATCATATGCAAGGAGGGATCGGCTTATGGCAGCCATGGACAATCAGGGCAAACTCTGGATTCGCTTATTGAAAAAGCACAAGGTGACCACCAGTCTGATGGTGCCCTGTACCCGGGACGACCCTCAGGAAGCGCTGCGGCTGGCGTTGCCCTCGCTGGATCTGAGCCAGCCCATGTGGCTGAGCCGCCACCAGAACGATTGGGATGAATACGCTCTCACCCGCTTCAAACCCGAGCATTTTGTGGACTCCGTGCCCTTTGACAGCATGGAGATCAGCTATGTATACGCGGAGGACGAAGGCAAAACCCAGCGCAGACGGCATGTGCTGGAGGATGTGTAAGCAATCGCTGTTTCCCCTCTCCCCCACTCCCAGAAAGGATGCGTGATGAGCCCAATGAAACCGTTGATGCTCTGTCTGTTGATGCTGACTCTGCTGCTAATGCCCGTTTGCGGACTTGCCACCGCCGAAACGGCGGCAATTGAACCCGCCATCGAAACCCGCGTCTTCAAGGATATGGACATTCCAGCGTTCCTGCTTACCTCAGAAGACCTGCACGATGGCGCATGGGATCCCGTCATCGCCAAAACCAGCGACGGCTCCCTGTCCCCCCAGCTCAGCTGGGAGCACGTGCCCGGGGCTGCCTGCTATGTGATCTACATGGTGGATACCAACGTGATGGATTTCGTGCACTGGATGAGCAACAATGTAACCGAAACCATGCTTCCTCAGGGCTGGGCCGTTAAGGAAGAATACGTTGGTCCTTATCCCCCGCCCTTTGAAACCCACAACTATGATGTGTATGTGCTGGCCCTGCGGGAGCCTGTGGAAGCCATCAAGGGCACCTTCAACGCTGCCAATGTCTTTTTTGCCAAGAACGTGCTGTATCTGGATACCCCGGCGGAAGGCATCACCGGCAATCTGCTGGGGTATGGCTACCTGAGCGGCACCTATACCGGAAAAGAGTAACAATCGATACAGAAACACCACCGGAAATCCTCCGGTGGTGTTTCTGTATTCTGTCATCTTTCAACGCGTGCGGTCAGTGTCAGACCAATCGCAGGTAGTACTCATCATCGCTTTCAAAGATACCTGTTTTCCTGAAACCATGCCGTTCGTAGAACCGTCCGGCTTGCTTGTTGTCCCGATGGACGCCCAAAGCCAGCGAACGTCTGCCGAATTCCTGATAGACCTGCTCAACCGCCATTTCCAGAATTTTGCCCCCAAGGCCTTGATTCCGCCAAGCACGGTCCACCACAAAGCCCATGACCCGATAGAATGGTTCTCTTCTCATTTCCGCAGGATCCGTCTCCCACGCAAGGGCTTCTCCTATCATGATCAAGCCAATATAGGCATCATTGATCCGGGCCAGGTAGGTATGACCGATCAGGTGGTTTGCAAGCCCATATTCGCTCTGTTCCATGATGGTCTCAGCTGTGTCCACCCATTCCTCGGGGATATCATCCCGATCGATCGCGCAGGCATAAGGGAAGTTTTCATGGGTCAGCTGCTCAAGGATCAACTGCCGCGGATGCGTTGATGGGTTGGGCTTGTTTCCATCTTTTGTTTTCATCCGTTCACCCCACGATTGACTGGTGGCGCTCGCTTATCCGATCCGCTGCTGAATGCGCCGGAACACCGGAATCAGCACCGCGCCGATTACCACGCCGCCGATGCCCTGTACCACATTGGGCAGAACTGCGCCTGCTGCGGATGCCGCGCTGTACATCAGGCATTCCACAAGGAAATAGCCCAGCACCATTACCGCTTCCGCAGCGATCAGCACCAGCCATTCCACCCAGAAAGGCTTGTTGCCCCTGAGGCCGGCAAAGGCCACCAGCGCCACCAGCCCCTTGATAACAAACGTGGGCAGCAGGTACTGGAAATACCCGCCCAGCAAATCGGCCAGCATGCTGCCGATGGCAGCAGCAGCAACACCCAGCGGGCCGAGAATCGCCGCGCTCACCAGCACAAACGCGTCTCCCAGATGGATATACCCCTGGGTGATGGGCACCGGCAGCTTGAAAAAGCTGGTAGCGACGCACACCAGCGCTGCCATCAGACCGCCAAGAGCCAGCCGCTGCACATGAGATGCCGGATTTCTTTTATTGCTCACAGTTGAACAACCTCTTTTCGTACACGAATACAAAAGGGGCGTACTTTTCAGTCGCCCCCTTTTGCGCAGTATCTGGAACGGCTTCAGCCATTCATTTGTTCTGTCAGTTCTGCCAGATGGCGTTCTTCTTCCGCCGCGATATCCAGCAGCACTCCTTTAGCCTCATCGGAAGCGGTGGCAGCAAACTCCCGGTACTTTTTTACCGAGGCAGCCTCGCAGCTGGCGGCATAACGCAGCATACTTTCCACATCCTTCAGCAGACCTGCCCGGGCTGCGCCCATCAGGCCGCCCTCAAACAGGATCCCGTCGGCGACGGCAGCCAGCATCAGCTGATTTTCCACCTCCGCGTCCAGCCCGGTATACAGAGCGCGGAAACGCTGGAGATGGCTCATCTCCTCCAGCCGCATGGCGGCTATGGAGCGATAGATGGCTTCCTCCTGCCGTCCCTGACCCTCCAGTACCTGCATGGCTCGCTCATAGAGCTGCACAGCGGAACTTTCCATGGCGCAGGCGATGTACATGGCCTCCTGACCGGTTGTTACGCGCATGCCATCCCCTCCTTTCGGGCAAAACCCAAACTTACGCCTTCTGGGCGAAATGAGCGTTCAGCTTTTCCACCAGCGCATTCACATCAGCGCCGTGAGCAGCGCAGGCATCCTGCAGGGACTCAGCCACAGCGTGGGGGCAGCCCAGGCAATGCATGCCAAAGCTCAGAAAGATGTTGGCGGTGGTGGCATCCATATTCAAAACCTGACCAATGGACATTTCCTTGTTAACAGTCATTTTCGTATCCTCCAAAAAACATTCTATTGCATCCAATGCTTGATGCCCTGCTATCTTAGCACCGGCGGGGACGGTTGTCAATCCGTCAGCGGGTTTCCACCCAGCCCTTGGCCCGCTCAATGGCCCGATGCCAGCCATACAGCGCCAGATCCCGGTTTTCCTGGTCCATCTTGGGCTGGAAGGTGAGATCCGGACGCACCATGGAAGCGGCCTCTTCCTTGCTGGCATACAGCCCAACGCCGATACCCGCCAGCAGCGCCGCGCCCAGCGCGGTGGTTTCCAGTACCACGGGGCGCACCACGGGAATGCCCATGATATCCGCCTGGAACTGCATCATGAAGCTGTTGGCGCTGGCGCCGCCGTCCACGTTCATCTGAACCGGCGTGCGACCATTGTTATCCGCCACCATGGCGGCATAGAGATCGTAGCTCTGGTAGCAGATAGCCTCCAGCGCCGCCCGGACGATATGCGCCCGGCCTGTGCCGCGGGTCATGCCCACGATGGTGCCACGGGCGTACATATCCCAGTGGGGCGCACCCAGGCCCGTGAAAGCCGGCACCAGAAACACACCAGCCGTATCCGGTACGCTCTCTGCCAGCTGCTCGCTCTCAGCGGCAGTCTGGATCATATGCAGCTCATCCCGGAGCCACTGCACCGTCGCGCCGCCCATGAACACGCTGCCTTCCAGCGCGTAGGTAGGCTGACCGTTCAGCCGCCATGCCATGGTGGTCAAAAGGCCGTTTCGGCTTTCAACCGGCACATCGCCGGTATTCATCAGCATGAAGCAGCCGGTGCCGTAGGTGTTCTTCACCATACCCGGCGTAAAGCACGCCTGACCGAACAGGGACGCGTGCTGGTCGCCTGCCATGGCTGCCACCGGGATGGAGCGGCCCAGAATCTCCGGGCGCAGGTTGCCGATCACATGGGCGGTATCCACCACTTTTGGCAGCACTTCCGCGGGGATGTTCAGCATCTCCAGCAGTTCCGGGTCCCAGTTCTGGGTGTGCAGGTTGAACAGCATGGTGCGGCCCGCATTGGTGGCATCCGTCACATGAGGACGGCCTTCCACCAGATGCCACGCCAGGAAGGTATCCACCGTGCCGAAGCACAGCTGACCCGCCTTGGCCCGCTCATGCAGGTTCAGCGTATCCAGCAGATAGGCCAGCTTGGTGCCGCTGAAATACGCATCCGGCACCAAACCCGTTTTCTGCTTGATCAGATCGTTCTTGCCCTCTGCCACCAGTTTTTCCACATAGGGAGCCGTGCGGCGGCACTGCCATACGATGGCGTTGTGCACACAGCGGCCTGTGTCCTTCTCCCACAGCAGGGTGGTTTCCCGCTGATTGGTGATGCCGATGGCGGCGATATCACTCACATCCACACCGCTCATGCGCACCGCTTCCCGAAGAGCGGTGATCTGCGTGGTCAGGATATCATCCGGGTCGTGCTCCACCCAGCCCGGCTGGGGATAGTGCTGGGGAAACTCGATGGCATGCGAAGCCAGCGTTGCGCCGTGCATATCAAACACGATCGCCCGGCTGGAAGTGGTGCCCTGATCCAGTGCCACAAGTACAGGATTGCCCATGTGATACCCTCCTATGTGTTTTATTCTGGGGGAGATGTGCAAGGGGCGCTGCCCCTTGCATCCCCGGCAGGAGGCAGTGCCTCCTGCACCTCCGAACTGCGCCCATTTCATGGGCGCAGAGGTTTCCTTTGTGTGTTAGCTTCCTTTTGCCCGTGCAAAGCACGGGCAATGAAGGGTCAAGGGGCATTGCCCCTTGTCAGGGGTCCGGGGGTGAAACCCCCGGCACGTCCCCTACCCCAAAAACAGCGCCTTTTTCCGCTGCATCATTTCGTCCACGCGGTCGATGTAGACCTGCACGTTGGTAACGTTGGGGGCGCGTTCGATGCGCAGCTCCCGGTCGGGGAAGACCCGCTTGGAGATCGCGCCTGCGCCCATGGCAACGATGGAGGTGTTTTCCTCCATAATATCGATGTTGTACAGGCAGGCGCAGCCTTTGCGGGCGTAGCCCACGTTCTGCTGCTGGCCCGCCATGTATTTCTGGCGGTAGAGGTAATAGGGCCGCATGGAAAGGGCAGCGGCGGTTTCCTCGCCCATGCGCACCATCTGGGCCGCCACATCCGCATCGGGCAGAGGCGCCTTTTCCAGATTGAGACGGCTGGAACGCTTGATGGCAAGGGTATGCACGGTCAGGCTGTCCGGGTTCAAACGCAGGATCTCATCCATGGTGTGACGGAAGTGAGCCGGGGTTTCTCCGGGCAGACCCACGATCACATCCATGTTGATATCATGGAAACCGATCTCCCGGGCCATTTCAAAGGCAGCCACGGTCTGGGCGGCGGTGTGATCCCTGCCGATGATACGCAGGGTTTCGTCGTTCATGGTCTGGGGATTGATGCTGATGCGCCCCACACCAAGGCGTTTCAGGGTTTCCAGCTTGCCCCGGGTGATGGTGTCCGGGCGGCCTGCCTCCACGGTATATTCCACCGCGCCGGGGAACAGCTCCATGGTGCGGTCCATCAGGCGGGCAAAATCCTCCTCGCCAAGGGCAGAGGGGGTGCCGCCGCCCACATACAGGGCACGGAGACGCAACCCTGCTTCCCGCATCACCTTGGCGCTCTCTTCCATCTCCCACAAAAGGGCGTTCAGATAGGGCGGGATCATCTTGCCTTTGCCCACAGCCTCGCCGGGGAAGGAGCAATAGGCGCAGCGGGTGCGGCAGAAGGGAATGGACAGGTATACATCCGCTTCCTCCACGGTGGGCAGCGGCAGGGTTTGCTGCACGGCAACGATTTCTCTAAGGAGCTGGGCTTTTTCGTGGGTCACATCGAAGGTGGCCTCCACCGCATCGGCGGCTGCTTCCAGCGACAGACCCCGAGCCAGACCCTCGTATACCAACCGGGTGGGCCGGATGCCGGTAAGGGAACCCCACGGCGGCTGATGCCCGGTGATCTGCTTGAGCAGCTGATACAGGGCGGTCTTGCTGGTGCGCTTGCGGACGCGTTTCAGCACGATGGCGTGGTGCTCCGCGTCATCCTCATCAGCGGGCAACGGAGCTTCCAGTGCATGGGACTGACCCCGGAATACAAAGGTGGAACACATGGTTCCATTGGCTTCTTCGTGGGTGTGGGTAATCAGTTCAGTAGCAAGACCGGTAATGGGATCAATAGCCTCGCTGGCGCAGCCCTCCGACCCCGCCTCCGGGTTGACCCAGAAAGCCTCCACCTTGAAAAACAGCTTCAGCACATCCGCATATTCGTTACTGAAACCGGGCAGCGCTGTTTCCAGCGCGATCTGTACACGTTCCATCAGGCATCCTCCGCCCTGTCCCGCCCCACCACGCCGGGCACATCATGACCGGGCCACGCCTTGCGCTGGGGGCTTAATTGAAACAGCTTCCGGAAGGATTCCTTCAGCTTCATAAAATCACCATCGGGGAAATCCGTACGCCCATAGCCATGGGCAAAAAGGGTGTCGCCGGTCAGCACGCCCGCGTCACCGGGCAGGATGTAGCACACGCTGCCGTTGCTGTGGCCCGGCGTATGCAGCACTTGTACCGGGAAACCGGCATAATCGATGATATCCCCATCCTCCAAAGGATTGCCGGGGGTCTGTACGGTCAGTTCCATCCCGAAAATCCCCGATACGTTGGCGTAGGCATCCGCCAATTTGTTCAGGTCGCCGGAATGGAGGTACAGCGGAACATCGAACGCCTTGCACACCTGATCCACCGCGCCCATGTGATCAAAATGCCCATGGGTCAAAAGCACAGCGCGGGGCTTGCGGTCTCCGATCCAGCGGATGATCCGCGCCCCTTCGTCGCCGGGATCCACAATCAGGCACTGATGGGTCTCCAGATTTTCCACCAGATAGCAGTTCACGCCCATTTCGCCCACGGGCAGACAATCGACTTTGACCGGTACCAAGGGACACGCCTCCCTGCTTTGTCAAATACCTCAGAACAGACGGCGGCTGTCCAGAAGGATGGTCACCGGGCCGTCGTTGATCAGGCTCACCTGCATATCCGCGCCAAACTCGCCGGTTTCCACATGAATGCCCAGAGAGCGCCACTTTTCCACCAGCGCCTCATACAAAGGTACAGCAGTATCCGGGCGGGCGGCGGCAGTGAAGCTGGGCCGGCGGCCTCCCCGTGCGTCTCCCAGCAGGGTGAACTGGCTGATGGCCAGTATCTGACCACCGATATCCAGCAGGGATCGGTTCATCTTGCCGGCTTCATCCTCAAAGATGCGCAGATTGGGCACCTTATCGGCAATGTAGCTGAGATCCTTCTCCGTATCCCCCACCTCCACGCCGATGAGTACCATCAGGCCCTGGGCGCTGCGGCCCACCACCTGACCCTCGATCGCCACGGAAGATTCCTTCACCCGCTGAACCACTGCGCGCATGGCTGCGCCTCCTTTGTTTTTCCGTTAAATGAGCTGATACAGCTCCCGTTTTTCCTGTTCATCCGTCGTGTAGAGGATGTAGTTTTCATAAATGTAGTCAAGGGTCTCATCGGTGAGGATGCCCCGGTACACTTCCAGATTGCCCTGCACCACCAGCCATGTGATGGGATTCTCCATCAGGTAGGCTTCAAAGTCCTCCGCCCGGTTCTGGCCCACATTGTTGAGGATGTAATTGACCAGATTGATGCACTTGTAGGCAGGCAGCACATCGTTGTACACATAGAACCGGCGGGGCACACCGATGCAGAATACCGTCTCTTCCGCTTCCAGATCGAAATAATCGTAGAATTCCTGCTGGAACTCGATTTCTTCCTCCATGACCTCGCTATTGGCGTAGGGCTTGGGTGCAAAGGAAAAAATGGAGTTGTTGATGAGCAAAAACGCGATCAGGATGCCCACAACGCCCAGAGGAATGCTCAGGACCTCCGTCTTCTGGGCAATAAGGCGGTAAACAGCCGTCAAAGCCACCAACGCGTTCACCGCATGGCCCACAGACAGGGGAATCAGGTGCTGACCGTAACCGGTCAGGGACACATAGCTGTCCGCAAACAACGCCGCACTGAACACCACCGCAAAGGCTGCCATCAGCAGGGGATGGCCTTCCTTCCGGCGGCCTCCGATGAGCCAGCATACCACCGCGATGGCAGCAGCGATCAGGGAGCCGATCACCGGCGCATAGGAGGTGGTGGCATAGCTATCCCCCTTGGTGATCATCGCCAGACGGGCCTCCACGAAGCCCATCTCCTCTGCACCGCCCACATGGCTGAAATTGCTCAGGATATATTCCTCAAACATGGGGCCGATAGCGCCGTTCACGCCCAGATAGACGAACACCGGCACAGCGATCAGCGCCATACCTGCCACGCAGGCAAAGAAATCCTTCCAGAAGGGACGCTTTTCCAGTGCCATCCAGATCAGGTAGAACAGAATGATCACACCGTAGGCGGGCACATCGCTCACCTTGATGAGGGCGATGGCAGCAAAGGCCAGACCCAGCAAAAACGGGCTGGCCCACTGGCGCTTCTTTTCGCCGGTGACAGCGCGCACCAGCGCCCACAGGCCCACCACCAGCAGGAACAGATTGTATTCCTCGCCAAAGTTGCCGCTGTTGATGGAGTTGGTCAGGGTGGCAAAGTACAAGCCCACGGGAACCACCGCGCAGAGTGCGCTGCGCTTCTCGCCCTGAATCTTCCGGGCAGCGTTCAGGATGAGCAGGGTCGCCCCCACCATCATCAGCGTTTCGATGATGAACACGCCCAGCGTACCCTCCATGAAGAACTGGGGCAGGGCATTGAGCAAAAACAGCACCGGGCCCTTGTTTTCCACGATGTCCACATAGGGCACCCAACCCTGCGTGATGGCCTTGCCCACAGTGAGGAAAATGGCGTTATCCGCACCGATTTCCAGAAACAGCGGGCTGTTGTTGGTGGCGATGAAAAATGCCATCATCACCGCCAGCAGCACGCAGGCAATCTCGCAAAGCACATAGAAAAACCGGTTCAGCTTTTGCATGGTCACAACTCCTTGGTTATCAGTTGGCAGAGCGGTACACATCCACCACGTCGCTGCGCTTCTGGATCTGCTTGATGAGGCGGTCCAGCTGCTCGCGGCTCTTAACCTGTACCACCACGGTGATGATACTGGTCTTTTTGCGGTCATGCCGCTTGGCAGAGGCAGCTACAATGGGAATATCCATGTTGCCGATGGTCATTGCCAATTCGCCCAGCAGGCTCACATGATCGTAAGCAACGATATTGATGCTGGCGTTGAACTCGGCATTGGCCTCCGGGTCAGCCCAGGAGACTTCCACCAGCCGCTCTTCCGCCTCGTTCTGCATGTTGGAACAGTCCGCTTTGTGAACCGTTACGCCGCGGCCCCGGGTGATATAGCCGATGATCTCATCACCGGGCAGCGGATTGCAGCAACGGGCAAAGCGCACCAGCATGCCGCTTTCGCCCTTCACATAGATGCCGTGGCTGGGCTTGCCCAGCTGGGCCTTCACTTCTTCTTCGGATACTTCCTGCACCTTGGGGGCAGCCGCAGTCTCGGCCTTGTGCTGTTCCTCCAAAAGACGGGAGATCACATACGCGCTGGCGATGCCGCCATAGCCCACTGCGCCGTAGATATCGTTGAGTTCCGCAAAAGCGTAGCGTTTGAGCAGGCCTTCGTAATACTCCGGCTTGGTGAGCGCATAGAGATCCACGCCCCGACGCTTGGCCTCGTGCTCCAGCATATCGCGGCCCTTCTGCACGTTTTCGCCCTTCAGTTCCCGCTTGAGGAACTGACGGATCTTGCTCTTGGCCTGCTGGGTCTTGACGATGCGCAGCCAGTCATTGCTGGGGCCTTTGGAGTTGGAAGAGGTGATGATCTCCACCCGGTCGCCGGTTTGCAATTCGGTTTCCAGCGGCACGATGCGCCCGTTCACCTTGGCGCCCACGCACTTGTTGCCCACGCCGGAGTGGATGCGGTACGCAAAGTCGATGGGGGTCGCGCCGCGCTGCATGCTGATGATATCGCCCTTGGGGGTGAACAGCAGCACTTCTTCACTGAACAGGTCGGTTTTCAGGCTGTCGATGAATTCCTTGCTGTCGCGGGTATCGCCCTGCCAGTCCAGAATCTGACGCAGCCAGTACAGCTTGTCATCCAGCGAGCCGCTCTTGGAGCCTTCCTTGTAGCGCCAGTGGGCTGCCACGCCGTATTCCGCCAGCCGGTGCATCTCCCATGTACGGATCTGGATCTCAAAGGGGAAGGGCATCTTGCGCCCGCCGATCACTGTGGTGTGCAGGCTCTGGTACATATTGCCCTTGGGCACGCTGATGTAGTCCTTGAACCGTCCGGGGATCTGGTTCCACAGGGTATGCACGATGCCCAGCACGGTGTAGCAATCCTGCACGGTATCCACCATCACGCGCACGGCGATCAGGTCGTAGATCTGGTCAAAGCTCTTGCCCTGACCATGCATTTTCTTGTAGATGGAATACAGATGCTTGGGCCGTCCATCCATATCATAGCGGATACCCTGCTTATCCAGTTTCTCCGACAGTTCGGAGATGACCATGCGGATGTTTTCCTCCCGCTCCGTACGGCGCAGACCTACCTTCTGGGCGATATCGTGGAAGGCTTCCGGGTCGATATATTTGAAGGAAAGATCCTCCAGTTCACTCTTGACCGAGCCCATGCCCAGACGGTGCGCCAGCGGGGCATAGATATCCAGCGTTTCGTGAGCGATGGCCCGCTGCCGGTTCTCCGCCTGAAAGCGCAGGGTGCGCATGTTATGCAGGCGGTCCGCCAGTTTGATGATCACCACGCGGATGTCCTTGCTCATGGCAAGGATCATCTTGCGCAGACTCTCCGCCTGCTGCTCTTCCCGGTTGGTGAAGTCCAGCTTATCCAGCTTGGTGACGCCGTCCACCAGCTGGGCCACCTCATCGCCGAATTCCGCGCGGATGGTTTCCAGCGTCACTTCCGGGCAGTCCTCCACCGTATCGTGCAAAAAGCCCGCCGCGATGGTGGTGGCATCGATCATCAGATCGGTCAGGATGCTGGCAACGGACACCGGATGGATGAAATACGGTTCGCCGCTTTTGCGCACCTGCCCCATGTGGGCATTTTCCGCAAATTCATATGCTTTTTTAACAAGCTGTGCGCTTTCGCCGCCGGGATGCTGCTTCTCCACACGGGCCAGCATTTTCTCCAGAGGCATGCATTCGTTGGTGATATAGGTCAGCATTCAGGTCGCCTCCTTGCGCAACCGGGAATTAAATGAGGCAAAGCCGCCGCCATCAGGGATGTACCGGCTGCAGCTTCGCGTCCCCGCCCTCTGCCACAAGCTGGTAAAGAGCGCCGCTGCGGATGGCATCCGCTTCGCCAAACAGAGAGCCATAAGCCTCCCGGAAGCGTTCATCCGCATCGAACAAATACAGGTGGGTGAAGCCATCCTTCACAAGGAAATTCATCCACTCTTCCGGCGTGCTTTCCGGCATGGCGGAGCGGACGATCTTCACCGGGGTAAACTCGTAACGATTGATCAGGAATGTCAGGTCATTGTTGGTGGCAGACAGATAGCATACCTTGTGCTCCGGGTTCAGCGTATCCAGCACTTCCTGGGAGGGGCCGTTCACCGCGCGGCTGATGGCAGCGCCCCGCACATATTCCTGATAGCCGATGGTGTTGTTTTCCAGCCGAGCCGGGTTGATCGCCACCAGAACGCAGAGCATCAGCAGCCAGCAACGCCCGTCGTTGCCTTCCTGCGCCGGGTGATAGCGGCTGCGCAGCACCACCAGCAGCGCGCCCGCCAGAAAGATTGCCGCAGTGGACAGGTACCGTTCGCTGGCCATGGTGACAGCCGCTTCCCGTTCGGAAAAATGGAAGAAGTAGGTCAGCAACAAAAACGCACTGTACGCAACCGCTGCCAAGGCCGCTGTTCCCAGCAGCCAGCGGTCGCGGCGCAGGGATGCATCTGCCTTGGCGCCCTTGGTAGCCACCAATGCAACAACCATAAATGCGCCCAGCCACAAAAGCAGCGAATGCTCCGTAAAGCGCTGCCAGACATCTGCCTCAACCAGCTTACCAAGATAGCTTTGCAAGCCTTGCTGCTGATAGGGTTTCAAACCATTGGTAACGATCTCCACAAGCCGGTTGGTATGGGTCTGCACCGCCACCTCCCCGGGCATCAGAATGCCCAGATAAGTCTCCCAGCTTACCTTGCCCGCAAGGGCGCTGCCAACCAATGCCAGCGTCTTCAGCAGGCGGACAAGCAGCGAACCCTGGCGCTGAAAGCACAGAAGATCCACCGCGATCACCAGTGCCACCAGCAGCGCGATGCCCACACCGGAAACCTTGGTGATGGACAACACCAGAAGCGCCAGGCAGCAAACCGGCAGGGTTTCGCCCTTCTCCGGCGAGGTATAGGCGAAATACAGCGGATACACCGTCATGCAGCCCAGCAGGGAATCCACCAACAGCGAATTATAGCAATCCCCATTGAATACAAGGGGCAACAGCACGCACACCGTACCAAGGGGCAGAATGCTCTTCCAATTCTTCCAGCTGAGATGACTCGCCAGCGGCATAAGCATGCTGAACAAGAGCAGATTGATGGAGCGGAACATGTCTCCTTCGTTCAGCGCACCTGCCAGCCAGTTCCAGTAGTAAGCCAGCAGCGCCGTCGCCGGGGGATAATTGCGGAAATAGACCGTGGACTCTTCCATAGCATTGGGAATCGCGTTGAAAAGCACCATGTTTTTGATTTCCAACACCCAATGGGAATAGTCATCGTAATGATCGGTCACCCGGTTGCGGCAGCAAACCAACTGCCAAAGAAGAAAAACCGCGAAAATCAACAGTCCCGGGGTCAGCAGATCAAAAAGCCGCCTTCCCCGTCCCTTGAATACCAGCATCAGGCACACCACGCCGCTGGCGGCCGCCAGCCCCGTGACCACATACGCGCCAGTCTCCAGAAAACCAAACAGGCCAAAGCCATAGAGCACCGCAATGATGGACAGGTGGGAAAACCCAAACATTTCCTCGATCTTCCGCTCCCACAAAAGCGCCAGCGAGCCAGAGAGGCTTACGATTACGAGGCCCATCAAAATCGTGCTCATCCGTTCGGTTCCTTTCGCTCCATGAAGTACTGATCCGTCAGCTTACAGATGCTTGACGTAGGTATACAGCGTATCGGAAATGGTCGCGCCAACGCTCACGTAAATCCGCAGCACCTTGGAGTTGTTGCTCACAAAGGTGGAAGTGAGCCGCTTGCAGTCGTAGGTGAAGCAGGTATCCAGCGTCTTTTTGTGAAGCAGCACGCCAAGGCCGCGGTCGTTGCGCTCATCGTACATGGCCATCAGCACCGGATCCACGGTGTTTTCATCCTTGCGCATGATGACAAAAAAGCCGATGGCCTTGTCCTTCTGATACACCTCGTAGAGATCCGCGCCCTTGATGAGCATATTGCGCAGCCAATTGGCATAGCGGTTGCCGCCGATCTCCGGCGAAAACGCCGGATCCAGCGTGATACGGTCGCTGCGGAAGATGCCGGAATGGATCTTTTCGAACACAGGCGCCCATTCCTCCGGGTTGGCGCAGTGCTTCACCGTCAGCCCCCGGTCAAAACGGGCGATGCCGTCCGGCGAATGGTAATCGCTGCGGCGCACCTCGATCTTGAAAACTGTCTCCACATAGGTATAGCCCAGCTTAGGCAGGCCAAAGAGCAAATGGGAGCAGTTGACCGGTGTTTTGAGCACGATATACTCCGCGCCCTCTGCCGCCAGACGCTTTTCCTCCTCGGCGACAGCCTCAGGGGTATCCTGATCGCTTAGGAAGATCTCATAAGCGTTCACGCCCAGATTCTCTTTTTCCCACACGGCATGAATGGTCTGCATGGTGTTGGCCTCCTTAGGAGAAAATGATGAAACAAGCTATTGATAGAAGCGCTGCTTGGATTCGGCTGCGCAGGCCGATGGAGCGGCTCAGGCACCCAAAGCGGAGTTTCCTTCTGCTTCGGTGGATTCCACACACGAAGCGGCAGAAGGGGTCTGAAGATCGCCGGAGCGCACCACTTCCCGCACCACAAACTGGGGATAGCGGTTGATGCTCAGATAGATGCGCCCGATATACTCGCCCACGATGCCGATCAGGCCGATGATCAGGCCGCCCATGACCATGATCAGGGCCACAGTGCTGGCCCAGCCAGCCTGAATGGCAGGATCCACGATCTTGCGGATGATGGTGATCAGCGCGAACAGGAAACCGATCGCCGCCACAATCCAGCCCAGATAGCTGGCCAGGCGCAGGGGCTTGATGGAGAAAGCGGTAACGCCGTTGAGCCACAAGCCGATGAGTTTTTTCAGATTGTAGCCGCTGCTGCCCTCCATGCGCTCCTTGTGCTCCACCCGCACATTGGCGTAAGTGCCCACACTCTGGAACAGAAGGCCCGTCACGTACGGGAAGGGGTTGGGGTATTGCAGGGCGCTGTCCACCACAAAGCGGCGGCAGGCGAAATAGCTGTTGGCCTTCAGTTCCTTGGGCTGGGCAAAGAAGAAATGGTTGCAGGCCGCGTTGAACTTGCTGCCCAGATTGCGGAAGGCGCTCTGCTTGCGCTCGCCGTACTCGGCAAACACGATGTCATGGCCCTCGTTTACCTTGTCGATCAGCTTGAGGCACTCGCAGGCAGGGGTCTGACCGTCATCATCCAGACAGATGATGATATCGCCCCGCACCTGATGGAAACCTGCCATCAGCGCGCTGTGCTGCCCGAAATTGCGGCTCAGATCCACCGCCACCACTTCCGGATGCTTCTGGGCCAGCGCCTTGATGGCATCGGCGGTATGGTCGGGGCTGCCGTCGTTGACCAGAATGATCTCACACTTTTCCTCCGGGCGGGCGGCGACGGTTTGCAGAATTTCTTCCACCACAATGCCTACGGTGTGTTCAGACCGGTAACAGGGAATCACAAAAGATAACATGGTTCTTGCCTCTTTCTTTGATGGTCAGATTGCGTCGATCACCCGGCTCAGGGTACGGATCAGGTCGATGCCGTCCCAAGTCAGGGAAAAATCCATGGTTGCGCCCACCGGAGCGATACGGTCAATACCGGCAAGGCGGTTGTCCCGCACAAAACGGCGAAGCTCGTCTTTGTCCAGCCCCAGATAGCTCAGGGTCTGATATTTGCGCTTCACCACCGGGATGAGATCAGCAAGCGTGTCCGTGGCATATTCCAGAAAGAACCCGCCCGGGCAGCGGTTTTCCTCGATTTCGCCGGAAAGCTCTCGAAGCTGGATGCGCACGATCAGGTTATCCGGCATGGGAACGACGCGGCTCCCCGGCAGCTGCAAAGCCGCCCGGCAGGCTGCTGTCAGCTTATCCACCGCCACCACCGGCTCCAAGAGATACCGGCTGGAAGCATAGCGGTGCACCGCGTTCCAGAAGCGGTCCTGCGCCTTCGCCAGCGTTTCGCCCTCGCCCAGCCAGTAAACCAGCCGGGGGGAGGTACAGGCATTCTGGTCGGTGAGGTACGTATCGTTGTAGAAACCCTGCGCGGCCTTTTCCAGCTTCTTGTCGTCCATTTGCAGAACGGCTTCGGCACGGATCGCCAGCAGGCTGTAACGATCCGGGAAGGTGACCTCATTGGCGTGGGGCATCAGGGTTGCCATGCGCACCCGGCGCACGGTCTCATCACCGCCCCAGATGATGCGGCTGTCACAGGCAGCGGACAGCTGCTCCGTGATGTCCTGCCGTTCCCTGGGGTAGATGACCACATTCACATGATCCCGCAGGGCCTTGTGAGCATCGTCCAAAAGCTGCTTCATGGCAGCGCAGACGATGCGGGTCTGGGGGAAATCCTGACTGGAGGCTTTCACCACACAGGCATTGCCTGCCAGCAGGGCAGCCACCAGAGAGTACGCAAAGTTGATGGGCACATTGCTGGGGGCAATGTGAAAGCTGAGTCCCCGGCCCAGCCTGTTATCCAGCGCATCCTGATATTGACCGCGCAACTGTTCCAGATGCGCCCGGCGGCAAAAAAACGCGAAGGTGACCACATCCGGGTAGGGACGGGCAGCCGGGGTTTTCATCAGCAGCGCGGACAGGTCGGACAGGAAGGAGAGCACTTCATCGGCAAAGGGCGCAAGGGGCTGGGCTTTTTCCCAATCGCCGCCGCACAGGAGGGTGCCAAGATCATTTCTGCTCATAGGTATCGCTGCACCCCCTGACCTCAGCCCGCTTGATGCGGCCCAGAATCTCGAATGTTTTGCCCTTGCGGCCGCAGGGGCAGTCATCCTCGCCGAGGATGCGGCCCTCGTCCTCAGTGAGCAGTACATGGCCCGGATAGCTGCGGGGCAGCAGGCTGCTGACCTGAATCAGGCCGGTCTCCCCCACATCCGCTACGGAAAAGTCCCCGGGACGGCGGATGGTGATATCAGACCACACCGGCGCATGCAGATGCCCGCATTCGCACTCCATATAAACGGTGCCGGTCTGCTCCACCATGCCATAGTAGTTATGCACCCGGGTAAGACCGCAGGTATCCCGCAGCGCATTTTTGAACTGCTCCGTGGTGATGTACTGATCCGCCAGCTTCTTCCAGCCGCCGCCGTGCACCAGAATGCCCCGGCTCAGATCCGGCTGGTAGCCGGTCTTTTTCAGCTGGTCGATGAAATGCTGCCAGATCATAAAGGTAAAGCCGAACAGGAAGATGTCCTCTCCCTGATGCTTCTCGAGGAACGCGGTCAGGCCGTCCACATCCAGCTGCATGTTTTCATCCAGCGCATACAGCTTATCCCGGGCGAACATGCTGAACCCCAGAATGCCCGCGCCCCGGGCAGAAAACATGGCCCGGTTCTTGATCACCGCCGAGGTATCCAGAATGATCATGGGCAGGCGCTGCTTCCCCAGAAAATCCGCCATGATGGCAGCCAGCACCTTGCTTTGCAGCGTGCTGGTCTCCCGGTCCAGAAAAATGCGGCTCACCTGCTGGCCCGTGGTGCCCGAGGAGGTCATGGTGCGGTGCAGGTCTTCCTCCGGCACGCTTTTGAGGCTGAATTCCTTGAACAGGCGCACCGGCAGCGGCGGCAGTTTCTCAAAGGACTGGATGCCCGCCGGATCGCAGCCCATGGCTTCCAGCATGCGGGCATACTCCGGGCACCGGGCCGCGTGATGCAGACTCAGGGCCTTCAATTCCTCAGTGAGAAATGCCCGTTTTTCTTCCTTTGCCATGCCATAGGGCGGCAGAGTGTGCAAGGTGCTTACCTCAATGGACATACTGCTCCAACTCCCGGTACAGGGTCTTGCCTGCGTCGTTCTTGGGGATCGCGTCAAGCGGCTGGGTATGGAAACCAGCTATGTTCAAACCGGTTTTCTGGGACAGGAACGTGCGCATCTCCGGCAGCACATCCTCCCGGGTGGCAAACAGGTACAGGTGGTCATCCCGACCGCCGCAGGCCACATCCATGCCGGGAAACTGACCTTTCAGCATGCCCTCCAGCTCATCCAGATTCACCCGGTTACCGTACATCTTCAAAAAGCGCTTCTTGCGTCCCACGATGGTGAAGTAACCGTCCGCGTCCATCTGGGCCATATCGCCGGTTTCCAGCACGCCGCCCCGCTCGTCGCCCAGAGAAAGGTCGGCAGCACAGGTGGCATAGCCCAGCGTCACATTGTCACCGTGATAGCGGAGTTCACCCGTTACGCCGGTTTCGGTGATGGGGTTGCCGTTCACATCGATCAGCTCGAACCGGCCTCCGGGAATGGCGATGCCGATGGCGCCGATCTTTTCCAGACTGCGCTCCCAGGGCAGATACGCCATGCGGGCCGTGGCTTCGCACTGACCATACATCACAATGAACTGCTTGCCCACTTCCCGGCACCAGTTCACAAACTTGCCGTGAAGCTCCGGCTGCAGCTTGCCGCCGGCCTGGGTCATGGTGCGCAGGGAGGGCAGATCCATCCGCATGAAGCGCATCCGATCCAGCATTTCGTAGGTATACGGCACGCCGCCGAAGCTGGTGGCCTCCTCCTGACGGAAGAAGGTCCAGAAATCCCGCTGAGCGATGCCGCACTCCGTCATCAGAATGGTGGCACCCACCATCAGGTGGCTGTTGAGAATGCTGACGCCGTAGGTATAGTTCATGGGCAGCGTGGTGATGGGACGCTCGCTGGCATCCAGCTTCAGGTACTCCACGATGCTTTGGGTATTGGCTTCGATGTTGCGGTAGCTCTGGCGCACAAACTTGGGGCTGCCCGTAGAGCCGCTGGTGGTCAGCAGCAGGGCCAGCTCATCGTTGAGGCGGGTTTCCGTCCCGAAAGGGGTTTTCAGTAGATGATAGCCCCACAGGCTGTACACGCTCTCGCAGCCATCCCACGCAAAGCCTTCCGGCGCCCACAGGTACGCCGGATGATAGGCCTCGTACAGGCCGGTGAGCATATCCCGGTCCAGCTCCGCGTTCAAAAGCGCAGGCACCACGCCGTTCTCCACCAGACCCGCATAGCCCAACAGGCTGGCGGGGGTGTTCTTGCACAGCGTGAACACAAGGCAGCGGCCGCCCATGGCATCCCGCAGCTTGCGGGCTTCCTGCGCCAGCTGGGCATAGGTCACCCGCTGACCATTTTCGCTGATCAGCGCCAGCGCGTCACCGTAGCGATCAAAGTTCCACATCATACTTGGCAAGGATCTCCTTCCCCTTTTCAAAGGAGCTCAGGTCAATGATGTCATCCATATCCACCATGATGTCGAAAGCGTCTTCCAGCGCAGCAATCAGGGTCATGTGACCCACGCTGTCCCAGGCAGGGCTTTCGCCGTACACAAGGGTGGAAACCTCAGCAGCAGGAACCTCCAGCGCTTCGGCAAAGGCATTGATGTACTTTTCCAGATTGGTCATGGTTTGTCATCCTTTCTGTGATAGGGGGACGAGATGCGGGGCTCTGCCCCGCGCCCCGGCAGGGGAGACGGAGGGAAGCGCGTGCCCAGTGGCGACGGAGGGAAGTGTGTGCCCAGTGGGCACTTGCGCGAAGCGCAAAACGACCCGAAGTCGTCAACCGAAACGAGTGTAGGCTACGGCAGTAGCCTGCATGAAGATTGAGGTTGCGGAACACAACGGCGAAGCCGTTAGCGACCCGCAGTCACGGGCCGAAGCGAGGGCAGGGCACGGTTAGTGCCCAGAACACCGACTGAGGTTGCGGAACGATCCCCCTGCACCCCGCACATGGGGTAATAATCCTTCGTTTAGTATAAGGTACTTGGGTTGTGAAGGTACTGTATTTTACAATATCCCGCCATCCACCCGCCAGACCTGACCTGTCACATAACTGGCCCGGTCGCTGGCCATGAAGGCGGCTACCTCGGCGATCTCCTCCGGCTGAGCCTTGCGATGCATCAGCACCTTTTCCAGCTGTTCGGCTTCCACCTTTTCGCTCAGATCCTTCACCAGATCGGTGTCCGTCAGGCCCGGGGCAATGGCGTTGACCCGGATGCCCAGCGAGATCATCTCCCGGGCCAGCTTCTTGGTGGCAGCGATCAGCGCGGCTTTGGAGGCAGAGTAGTCCAGACGGCTGTCGCCATCCAGACCTGCAATGCTGGCAACATTCACCACCGCGCCGCTCTTGGCCCGGGCCATCAGACGGGTGGCGGGGCGGGTCAGTTCCAGCGTGCCGAAGAAGTTGGTATCGAAGATGGCGCGCATCTCCGCTTCGGAGGTCATCTGGAACATCTTGTCCTCGTCCATGCGTCCGGCGTTGTTCACCAGAATATGCAGAGGCTGCTTATCCGCCATCACCTGTTTGAAAGCGTCCTTGATGGCGGCAGTATCGCTCAGGTCGCAATAGACGGGTTTGATCCACACGCCGTACTGTTCCGCAGTGGCGCGGCAGTCAGCCTCGAAGGCTTCGCTGGGGGTGCGGGCAAAGGCCCAGATGTTGGCCCCTTCCCGGGCAAACACATGCAGCATGGCATTGCCGATCCCCCGGGCAGTGCCGGTGATCAGGGCGTTCTTTCCGCTAAGCAGCATGTTATTCCCCCTTTTCGATGGTGACGCTGTCCTTCAGGTAGTACTCTGCATACAGGTTCTGTACATACTCGCCCATTTCATCCACAGGCGCGTCGCCCATAAAGGCGGCGGGAATAGTGGTTACCGGGCGGAGAACCGCATCCGTGATGGCGGGATCGTTCATCTCCTGATCCCGCTGATCCATGGCTTCGTCATAGGCGGCAGCCTCGCCGCTGGCAAGGGAGCGCAAAGCGCTTCCGCTGGCCATGTTCTGGGGGCCATAGCTCAGTGTACCTTCAGGATGGTAGCAAATGCAGCCTACCACCAGCAGCGCTGCCAGCGCCAGCACTGCCATCACCCGGATGCTTTCGCTGTCCGGGCAGCTGAGCCAGCTCAGCTCGCCGTTTTCCTGCTTGCGAATCAGCCAGCCGGCCCAGTACAGCACCAGCCCGGTGGACAGCAGCACATAGCAGAAATAGTAGGTGTTCACCGTGCGTCCATCGCCCAGATAGTTGCCGGTAAACAATGTTGGGGTCAGCTGGGCGCAGAACAGGCAGATGCCCACCGCAGTCACCAGCAGGGGATATCGGAAGCTGAGACGGCTATTTTTCAGCGCGCCGCTGAGCTGCCAAATGGCAATGCCCCACACCGCCACCAGCGGCAGGGAGAACCAGTAGCCCAGCAAAGAAACCCCGAAGAACATCGCCTGAGCGATTGCCACTACCGGGTTCAGGCCGCCGCCAAGGGTGGCGGCGCGCACTGCATTGCCCGGCGCCATGGCGCTGAACACCATCAGCGCTGCCATCACCAGCGTGGACAGCAGCTGCGCAAAGCGCAGGGGGCGCTTTCCGTGGAAGGCATAGATCAGCAGCAGCACATCTGCCAGCAGGGCAAAGAGCACCGTGGAATACTTGCTGCCGCCCACCAATCCGGAGAAAATCAGCAGCACCACAGACCAGATCACCTGTCCGGCCTTGCTGCCGGCCCTCTCCATCCGCAGCCAGATGGCGAGCCGCACCAGCATCAGCGACCACATCAGCGTATAGGCCACACCGCCGTTAAACCAGAAGAACGCTTCGCTCAGATCCGGCACAAACTGGATCATCACAAAGGCGGCGCAGGCAAGCACCAGCCAATAGGCCTGAGCGGATGCGCCCAGCCGGAAGCGGATGCTTTCCCGCAGGAAGCACCACAGGCTGAACAGGAAAAACGTCAGCAGAACAGCCGTGGTGATCCAGTAGTTGCCCTCGCCGAAAATGGCGGGCTGCAACGCGCTGATAAAGGAAGAAGTATACGTGCCTTCCCATGTGTTGCGGATCGCAACCGTATTCTCAAAAGCAGCCTTCACTGCTCCAGGAAAACCGCCGCCCTCCCGCACCGCTGCATGGGTACGGATGGAAAAGCCGAAATCATCGTAGCAGGCGTGATTAAAAAGCGAAATCGCATACAGAGGCACCAGACTGACCAGCAGCATGGCAATCAGCACAAGGCATAAGAGCCGGCTTGAAATGCGCCATTTCATCAGGGGATTCTTCATGGCTGCGCCTCCTCTCCCACGATGTGGATCACATCTTTCTGATAATACCAGCACAGGGATGGACGCACATCGTATATGGCATCCGGCACCACCAGATCATCCATGAAAACGTCCGGTACCGCCGTCAGAGGCGCAAGGGTGATCTCCTTCTGGGTGGCATCGTTGAGCACCACCTCGCGGGCGGTCATCTCCACGTCATACTGGGCAGCTTCCCCGGTGACGATGCTCAGGGCGGCCTTCATGCCCTCCAGATTCTGCGGACCGTAGAGCACTTCCCCCTGAGGCTTGTAGCCGCACAGCCCCACCGCCAGCACGCAGGCCATCACAAAGGCAAAGAGCTTTTGCAGGTTGGCAGGAACCCTTACCTCCTGCGGCAGATGCTTCTGCACAAAGCCGGTCAGGTAGAAGGCGTACAGCAGGAAAAAGATCACATAACTGATAAAATACGTATTCACAATGCGCCCGCCGCCGATGTGCACACCGGAGAACAGGGGCGGGGTCAGCTGGGTGCAATAGAGACAGATGATCAGCGCCAACACCAGCCATGGATGGCTGAACTTCCATGTGGACTGCTTCGCAGCCTTCCAAAAGAAGGGAACCAGCAAGCCCGTCACGCCCACCAGCGCCAGGGTAGTATAACTGCCCATCAGCGCTACACCGTAATAGAAAGACTGGATGACCGCTTTCACCGGGGAACTGGTGTTGTTGATCATCAGAGCGCGCTTGTTGTTACCGGGGGCGGACATGCTGTACAGGAAGCACAGCGCCAGCACCAGAGCGGCAATCGCCAACAGGAAGCCTCTTTTCTGCTTCTTTACCAGCGACCACAGCAGGGCCGTTGCCAGCAGGCACAGGCTGAACAGGCCGCCGCCGTAGCTGCCGCCGCCCAGCACCACCGCCAGCAGCACCAGCGCCACGGTAAGCAGAGCCGTTTTTGCCTTGGATTCGGCTTTCCACATCCGAACCGCCAACGCGGCAAAAAGCATCATCAGGGAATAGATAAACACATTGCCCACGCCGCCGTTGAACCAGTACCAGGCCTCGCCGCTGTCCGGCATCAGCTGCAGCAGCAAGGAAAGGGTCAGGCAGCACAGAATGAACACCTGCCAGCGGTCCAGTCCCAGCCCCTTCTGACCGAACACCGTGCCGAGGAAGAACCAGCCGCACAGCAGAAACGCCGTCAACAGAATCAGGGAGGCCACAAAATACAGGCTTTCCGAGAAAATACCCGGTTGCACATTGGTCAAAAGCGTGCCGGTATAGTTGCCCTGCCAGTTCTGGCGGGTTTCTTTGGCACTCTGGATGGCTTGACGGAGCACCGCGCTCAGGCTGCCGGTTTCCTGCCACACCTGATGCACATCCGCAGAAAAGCTGTAATCATCATAATAGGGGTGATTATACACAGAAATGGCGTACAGCGGCAGCGCGCTCGCCAGCAAAGCCAGCGCGCACAAGACAGCTGCCAGCCTGCGCAGAAAACGATCATCAAGGCGCATGGAGCCATCTCCTTTCTTCGGTGAATGCGGGGGCAGAAATAGCTGCTAACCCAACTTACATTATAACATTGTTTTCTCCGATTGGCTATAGCGGCGAAGAAATTCGCAGGGAAGGGCGGGCAGAAGAAAAAATCCCGCCCAATGCACAGCGCACAGGCGGGATAACAGGCTCTATGAGATTGACTTTATACGGGTATTCATCAGCCGCCCGCCAAAGGGACAAATCCCAACAGCCGCAGTTCGGGCAACGGATGGGCTTACTCTACAATGCCCTTCATTTCCCATGCTTCCGACCAGCGGGTCAGGGGCAGGGGCGCACCGGGCTGAATGCGTCCTGCCAACGGTTCGCCAATGGATTCTGCCGGGGTTTGGGTACACATGCGCACTGCATCCTCCGGCGCTGCGCCGAAGCGATGAATCAGGTTTTCCAAAGCTTTGCGCATCGTCAGCACAGAACCTGCCAGGGTGCCGTTCATCAGACGGGCTTCGCCGTTCTTTACCTCCACCCGATAGCCGCCCAGTGCATAACGTCCTTCCGGTACACCGGCTGCCTCCATGGCATCGGTGATGGCAACGGCTTTCGCCGCCCCTTTGACGCGGGTCAGCAAACGCACGGTATCCTCATGGAGATGCACGCCATCGGCAATCAACTGGCAATAGTAGCGGTCATCCACAAGGGCTGCGCCGGGCACACCGGGCGCACGATGCCCCAGCGGTGTTTGCGCGTTGAATGTATGGGTGATCTGGGATGCGCCCCAGTCCGCCGCCTGATGGGTCAGCTCCGCGCTGGCGGCAGTATGCCCCAGTGATACCGTCACACCTGCCTCCTTCATGGCGCGGATGAATTCCTCCGCCCCTTTGCGTTCCGGCGCCAAAGTGATCATTCGGATCCCTTCCAGACTGCCGCCGGTCATCGCCAGCATCCTGTCCATGGCAGGATCGCAGAAATACCGCTTACGCTGCGCGCCTGCTCTGTCGCTGTTGAGGAAGGGAGCCTCCATGTGCACACCCAGCACCTTTGCGCCGCGGGTCTCGGGAGAAACCATCACCGCACGGGTACCTGTCACTGCCTGCAAGGTCTCCGCAGGGGATGCGCTCATGGTGGTGGGCAAAAACGCTGCCACACCCTGATCATACAGATCCCGGCTCATGGCGCGGATGGAGGCTTCCCCTTCCATGGTGTCGTGCGCTTTGTAGCCGTGAATATGTACATCCACAAAGCCTGGCAGCAGGTAATCGCCCTGCAGGTCCAGCACCTCCTCGCCGGGGTCTGGCTGCAGATCCACCCCCGTAGCCTGTACTGTCCCCTCAGCGATGCGTACCCGCATGGATTCAACAAATGCGCCGTCCAGATAGGCTTTGGCGTTGATAATCAGCATCAGGATACCTCCTATGAAATATGAAACGATCGCTTTGCTTTCATCTTACTCTATGACGGCGGCAATAGCAAGACTTTACCCAAAAAAGCCAACAGCAAAGCCCTCCCTGCATGGTGCAAGGGAAGGCTTTGCGACATCTGTTTATTCAAACAAAAGCGATTCCTGATTTTCCTCAGGCCAGTACCATACGGCATTGGGCTTGAGTTCCTGCTGCCGCAGCGCTTCCTGAAACGCTTCCGGCGAGGTTCTTTCGCCATTGACGACAAAAATCTGCTGATCATCCTGCCAATCGCACAGGGCAATGGTGCCTGTTGCCGAATCGCCATTCCAATCATCCCGCCAGCCAAAGCCCGTATTTCCCGCGCCGTTGGCCCATGTGGCGGTGCCGTCGGTTTTCAGTTCCATTAAGCCGCGGGCAGGCATTTCATAGCCGTACACCATGCCGCCCCGTTCATCCAGCAGCAGATAGCAGAAGGGGTAGCCTCCTGCCAACACCTCCACCGCCGCTTCCATTTCCGTGTCCTGATCCAGATCAACGATGGCATACCGGCCTATACAATGGCCGATGTCTTCCACTTCCGGGTTGTACTGGGAGAGAAAAACATCCTGTCCGGTTACGGCTGCCCGGTAAGGGATCCGGTCGCACAGCACCTGCCAGTACAGCCGGGAAGCCCTGACCGCTGGCGCAGCAGACCTTTCAACGAGCTGAATCGCATCCGCATCCACATACAAGGGCAGACCGGCAGCCTCCACATAATAGAAACCATCCACTGTTTCGCCCAGAACAGTCAGCACGGCGTTTCCATTGATCCAGCCGTCCGCCTGCCCGGAAACGGGGTGAGCATACCAGACCGGAATGTCCTGCGTATCGTCCTTCAGCACGCCGCGGGGCTGACAGCTGACGACCAGCTGAGGCTCCGTACCAATATACAGATACTTCTTCATCATAAAGCCCCGCTGGGAACCAATCTCCACCTGAGCCCATTGTTCATCGAATTCGCCCAGCCAATTCACCTCTGTGCCGGTGAAAAACAATCCCAGCGAAGCCGCTGACTGGCTGGGTTCCAACCGCAGATGAACCCTGGATGCATCGTTCCCGTCGATAACAGCCGTCGGAACCCTGCTTTCTGCCATTGCTGCGGTAACGAACGATACCCCAAGGATGACCACCAGCGCCATCCAGAACCATACATGTTTTTTTCTCATTAGTACTCCCTCCCTTTGCCATAGAAACGAACCGCAAATGCCGTTTCATCCCATGCAACAAAACTCTCCGGCCTTTTTGCGATGCCCTGCGCCCAAACCATGGGAGCAGCACGGTATTTTCATACGGAAATGATATTCTTTGCCGGGGGGCGTTGTCAAGAAGCGATTCCGGTCTTGGGTCTTCCCTCAGCGTCTCCACAGGATTACCCGCTGCCCGTCGGTGGCCTCTGCACCATCGAGCACAGGGTTCATGGCCCGGAGGCTGTCGCAGCTGACCCGGTAGCGTTTGGCAATGTCCCAGACACTTTCCCCGGGCTGGCTGAAATAGATGAGAATGCCGCTGTCATCAGCGGGGGCGGGCTGATGGGACAGATCCGTTACGAAGGGTTCTTCCCCAAGAGCCACATCATAGCTGGACAGATGCAGGATGTACTTGATCTCCACCCGGTCGCTGGTAACGCAGGATACCTCCACGCCGGTGGTTTGCAGGGTGAGGGCGTCAGGCTGGCACAGGTCGCAGGCAAAGGCTGTACGGAAGGGTTCCTCTGTGCAGTAGGACTGGGGCGCGGCGGTATCGTCGGTCATGTAGAGGAAGCAGACTTCCATCATACCTTCCACGGTGAGCTTGCCGCCTGTGCGGGTCACATCAGTAACGATGGGACGCAGATGCGCCGTCAGCGGGGTACGGGCAGGGGGCTCACCATCCAGCAGCAGCGTCATTTTGCCGCTTTCAGCGGTGCGCACCTGCCGCTGGGCCAGCACCCGACGGGTGGGCTGCATCTGCGGACAAATCAGATCCCCGCTGGTGGTGTAGGCATCCAGCAGGAGACACACATCCCGTCGCTTGGTCATTTGAGCGGTCAGGCCAATAAGCACTTCCGCCCGCAGGGTGCGCTGTCCTTCCTCCTGCCCCTCCTGAGACAGCACTGCCACATCCCGGATGACCGCGTCTGCGGTGAGCAGGTCCCCTTCCTCGCCGGTAAGGGGCAGGGTCTCCTCAAAAGGAATGGAATGACGGGTGATCACCAAAGGCCGGGACGGCATAGCGCTGAGATGGTATACCTCCAGATCGATCACCCCGGAGATGGTGACCCGTTCCTCGCCGCCCATCACATCCTGCACGCTGGCGGCGGCAGTGGCGTAGAGTGTGTCGGTGATCTGGAGAACATCGCTTAGCTCGCACTCGTCCCGCACCAGCACATCCTGCTGCCCAAGGGCCACTGTGCGGCAGGTTTGCAGGGTCTCGGTTTTCTGCATCAGGCCATCGGCGGGGCGCAGACCGCCCACCATGCGCATAGGTTCCTCGCCAAACAGCCGGGCATAGATTTTCAGAATGGCCATCAATTTCAGCCGCCCGCCCTGAGCGGAGGCTTCCACATGCTCGGTGGTCAGGCTGACGGGCACATTCATGCCGGGGCGGGCTTTGGGCAGCTCAATGGTCTGGCTGAAATCGGCGGCGGCTTCCAGCGTGTTGATGCGGGTGGGATCCCCCTGGGTGTACAGCACATGAAAGATCACTTTGCCGTCCACATCGGCCCGCCCGGACTGAACCGTCACCTTCTCCACCACCGCCATGGCCTGAGCAGACAGAATAACCGTTTCCTCCCGCAGTCCGCCGGGCAGCGCCACTTCTCCCTCCACCACAGCCTGGCGCAAACTGTCGCCCAGATACTGGCACATCGCAATTTCTTCCCAAAGGATCTCGGGCGCTTTGCCCATCTTGTCCTGCTGTTTCTGATCCATAACGTATCCGCTCCTTCTGATGGCTTTGGAAACAGGGTATGTGCGGCAGATGGGGAATATGACCGGGTTTGTCCTCTTTGGTAAAGAATCAGATAAAGAAGTTCAACAGGAATTGACATTCTTTTGCCGCGGGAGTACAATGCATCGGGTCTTTCGTTTTCTTCCTATTAAAAGGATGGCAACCGTGATGAACGGGACGAAAATATCCTTTGACTGCTAAGAAAGGAAGCATGGTTATGCTGCTTGTGTTACTGGCGCTGTGGATTCTCTTCAATGGGCGGCTGACGCTGGAAATATTCCTCATCGGTCTGCTGCTCACATCCGCATTGACTTGGTTCTGCTGGAAGTTTCTTGATTATTCTCCCAAAATGGAAAAAACCGCGTTCCGTCTGGTTGGCGGTGTGCTGGGCTATGTGTGGCTGCTGCTTTGTGAGATCGTCAAGTCCAATCTGGCGATGATGAAGTACATCTACGGTGGCAAGCGAGAGTTGAAGCCCAAGCTGGTCACCTTCCACACGCCGCTGAAAAGTCAGCTGGCCCGCAATGTGCTCTCCAATTCCATTACCTTGACGCCGGGCACCATCACCGCCATGCAGGAAGGCCAGAAGCTGACCGTACACTGCCTGGATGAAGCCATGGCAGAGGGCATTGAGGATCAGGCTTTCCAACAAAAACTGTTGAAGCTGGAACAGACAGCGGGCGCAGGCTCCGCAAAGGAAAAGGAGGCGGCAAAGTGATGCAGGTTTCACAGGCTTACAGCATGCTCTGGACGGGCGCGCTGATCGTGCTGGCAGTGCTGACGTTGGGCTGCCTCATCCGTTCGGTGATCGGCCCCCGCATCGCTGACCGGATCGTATCCATCAATATGATTTCCACCCTGTCGCTGGCGATGATCGCCATCCTCACCCGGGTGCTGGGCGAAGGCTATCTGGCGGATGTGGCGCTGATCTACGCGCTGTTGGGCTTTTTGGCAGTGGTGGTGCTGTGCAAGGTGTTCATGGGCATCGCGCTGGAAAAGAAGGAACAGGAGGAGAAGAAAAATGGGTGAGTGGATCCTGTTTGGTATCTCCGCGCTGCTGATGGTCACCGGCCTGTTTTTGATGCTCAGCGCGGTGATCGGTCAGTACCGTTTTCACTATGTGCTCAACCGTATGCACGCCGCTTCCATGGGCGATTCCATGGGGCTGGGTCTGGTGCTGCTCTCCCTGTGCGTGGGCAACCCGGATGGCTGGCTGATCGCCAAGTACCTGCTGGTGGTACTGTTTGTGTGGTTCACCAGCCCCACGGCGGGCCACTTGATTGCCCGGCTGGAGATCGCCACGGACAGTCAGTATCAGGACGAGATGGAGATGATCGAAAAATGAATGTGTTTATCATCATGATTCTTGGCTTTCTGGTGGTCTGCGCCATCTCCACGGCACTGACCAAGAGCCTTTTGGCCAGCGTAGTCATCTACATGGCCTACAGCGTTCTGATGTGCATCGTCTGGATGCTGCTCCAGTCCCCCGATCTGGCGGTGACGGAAGCGGCTGTGGGCGCAGGCGTTACCAGTGTGCTGTTCTTTATTACGCTGAAAAAAATCCACGCCATCCGGGGCGATGAGGAGGAGGATCATCATGAAGAAAAGTGATTCCCTCTGGCGGCGTCTCCGGGCGCTGGACGAAGTATCCTGGGAAAACCCGCTGGATGCCCAGCTGACCGCCGCTGCCACCGACGAGCCGGACAGCGAATTGCGCCGCCGCGCACCCTTGGATTTCGCCATGGCAGAAGCCCGGCACGAGGAAATGCGCGAAGCCCTCTATACGGAAGAGCAGCTGCAGGTGAATAACCTGCACCTATGGGTAGGCCGTCAGGGCAAAAAGTGGCTGCAGATTGCCTATCGGATCACGGCGCTTTTGTTCTGCGCGGTGATCATCACCTTCCTGATGACCACGGTGGTGCAATTGCCGCCCTTTGGTGCGGTGGAGAACCCCACCAACAACGAGGTGGCGCAGCGTTATCTGGAAAAGGGTCTGAAGGAAACCGGCGCTGTGAACATGGTGGCTGGTATGATCCTTGACTACCGCGCCTTTGACACCTTTGGCGAGAGCACGGTGCTGTTTGTGGCAGCGTGCAGCGTTCTTTTGCTGCTGAAGCTGGGCGAGCACAGCCCGGATGCGCCTTCTCCCGCCATGCTGGAAGCCGAGTGGGACGACCGCCACCATGAACCCAAGAACGATGCCATTTTGCAGATGGCTGCCCGCATTCTGGTGCCGGTGATCCTGCTGTTCGGCATGTATGTGGTTTTGGCAGGCCACTTAGGCCCGGGCGGCGGCTTCAGCGGCGGCGCGGTGATGGGCGCAGGTTTGATCCTGTACCTGAACGCTTTCGGTTTTGAAAAGACAGGCCGCTTCTTCACCTACAAGACCTTCCGCTGGGTCACTTTCATCGCGCTGATGACCTACGCGCTGCTCAAGAGCTATTCCTTCTTCTGCGGCGCCAACCATCTGGAAAGCGGCATCCCGCTGGGCACGCCCGGAGCCATCCTGTCCTCGGGCCTCATCCTGCCGCTGAATATCTGTGTGGGCATGATCGTCATGTGCACCATGTACGCCTTCTACACCCTGTTCAGAAAGGGAGGTATGTGAACATGGAACTGTTTGCCACCCATCTGGAAGAGGTGGTGGCGGTGCTTTTGTTCGGCGTTGGGTTTACCACGCTGCTGCTTCACCGCAACCTGATTAAGAAGATCATCGGCCTCAACATTATGGATACTGCCATTTACCTGATGTTCACCTCTGTGGGTTATGTGGATGGTCGCACCGCCCCCATCATGGTGGACGGCATCACCGATGCTGCCCATTACATCAACCCCATCCCCAGCGGTCTGGTGCTGACGGGCATCGTGGTCTCCGTCAGCGTGACAGCGCTGATGCTGTCCCTGACGGTGCGCCTCTACCGCCGCTACCATACCCTGAACATCGACCGCATTACCCTGCTGATGAAGGGAGAGGACGACTGATGCCGCTGATTCGCAACTTCCCCTTCTTCTGCATCATGCTCAGCATGATGTGCGGTATCTCTTCTGCCATGCTGCCGGGCAAAATCGCCCGCAAGCTGACGGTGGTTCTGGCGGCGGTGGTGGCCTGCCTGAATACTACCGTGCTGGTGCACCTGATGAAGGCCGGGGAGAGCTACCACTTTCTGATGGGCCATTTCCCCGCCCCTTGGGGCAACGAGATCCGCATCGGGCCGCTGGAAGCCCTGCTGTGCACCATGTTCAGCATCGTGCTGATGCTCAGCGCGCTGGGCGGCATGTACCGTCTCAAGCGGCAGGTGGACCCCAAAAAGGAAAACATCGTCTGTGTCATGCTGGACCTGGTGCTGGCGGGTACCCTGTCCATGCTGTACACCAACGACCTGTTCACCGGCTACGTGTTCATCGAGATCATGACGCTGGCCTCCTGCGCACTCATCATGTGCCGCCAGAACGGCCGCACCATGGTCAGCGCCATGCGCTACATGATCATGAGCCTGCTGGGTTCCGGCATGACGCTGATGGCGATCATGCTCACCTATACCCTGACAGGTCATCTGCTCATTGAAAACATCCACGAGGCGGTTGCTGCCCTGTATGCTTCCGGCGACTACCGCACGCCCCTGACCGTGACCATCGGCCTGTTCTTTGTGGGTCTGGGCATCAAGAGCGCCCTGTTCCCGTTCCATACCTGGCTGGCGGATGCCTACGGCTACTCCACCCCTGCCGCCTCCGCGGTGCTGAGCAGCATCGTCAGCAAGGCGTATATCCTGCTGCTGCTCAAGATCTTCGTGCGCATGATCGGCATGGACGTGGTACGCGGCCTGCACCTGAACGACCTGTTCTTCGCTTTTGGCGTTATCGCCATGGTGATGGGCAGCCTCAGCGCCATGCACAGCCACGACCTGCGCCGCATGGTGGCCTACAGTTCCGTGGCTCAGATCGGCTATATCTACGCTGGTATGGGCATGGGCATTGAGGCGGGTCTGGTGGCTGCCATCTACCATATGATGATCCACTCCGCTGCCAAGAGCTCCCTGTTCATTTCTTCTTCCGAACTGGCGGATGCTTCCACCGGCAGCAAGCGCTTCTCCGACCTGCGCGGCGCAGGCAAGCGCAGCCCGCTGGCGGGCGTGTGCTTCACCGTCAGCGCCATGAGTCTGGTGGGTGTGCCCGTGCTGGGCGGCTTCATCAGCAAGCTGATCTTCAGCGAGGCTGCCTTCGAGTACGGCGGCATCCACATGTGGGTGATGCTGCTGGCCTTGGCGGTCAGTACCGTGCTCAACGTGCTCTACCTGATGAAAACCGTCATCACCCTCTACCGCCCGGCCCGGGATGGTTTTGAATGCGTGGTGGAGAAGCCTGATACGGCGGGCATCTGCGCCATGGTAGGCTTTGTGGTGCTGAATGTGCTGCTGGGCGTGCTGGCCCAGCCGGTGCTGACGGTGATCCGCAATGGACTTCAACTGTTTGTGTAAGGGAGGCTGTTTGATATGCAATCCATCCTTCTTTGTCTGATTCCGCTGTTTCCCGCGCTGGCTGCGCTGGTGCTGGGACTGCTTCCCCTGAAGGACAACAGCCGCCGCATCCATCTGGCGGCGGGCATCGCCATGGCGGTGAACTTCGCCCTGTGCGTGTGGCTGATGTTCCTTGGCGATGCGGAAGTGGTGTTGTTCTCCTTGGGTGAAAACCTGCCCATTGCCCTGCGCAGCGACCTGACGGGCCGCCTGTTCCTGCTGCTCTGCGGCGGCATGTGGCTCAATTCCGGCGTGTTTTCCTTCGGCTATCTGCCCCATGAGGGCCACGAGCAACGGTATTTCATCTTCTACCTGCTCACCATCGCCGCCATCAACGCCATCTGCCTCAGCGCCACGCTGGTGACCATGTACCTGTTCTTTGAGCTGATGACGCTTTTGTCCATGGCGCTGGTGGTGCACAACATGTCCAAGGAAGCCGTGGCAGCGGGCATCAAGTACCTGCTGTACTCCATCGCAGGCGCTATGATGGGCCTGTTCGGCATCTTTGTGTTCTCCACCCAGATGGCCTCTCCCTATTTTGTGGCGGGTGGCGCTATCGCTGAGGGCAGCCCCCTGATCCTCTGGGCTACCCTGATCACCGTCATCGGCTTTGCCACCAAGGCGGGTATGTTCCCCATGCATGGCTGGCTGCCCACGGCGCACCCCATTGCGCCCGCCCCTGCCAGCGCGGTGCTCAGCGGCGTGATCACCAAGATGGGCGTTCTGTGCGTGGTGCGCGTGCTGTTCTTCACGGTGGGTGCTGCCAATCTGCGGGGCACCTTTGTGCAGACCGTGCTGCTGATCCTTGCCCTGTGCACGGTGTTCATGGGCTCCATGATGGCTTTCAAGACCACTGGCTTCAAGAAGCGTCTGGCCTATTCCACCGTGTCTCAGGTCAGCTATATCCTCTTCGGTCTCTTCCTGATGACCCCGCAGGCCTTTGCTGGCGCGGTGGAGCATATGTATTTCCACAGCATCATGAAGAACGCCCTGTTCCTGTGCGCCGGCGCAGTGATCCTGAAAACCGGCTCAACGGAGGTCTCCCAGCTGCGGGGCATGGGTAAGCGTATGCCGCTTACCATGTGGTGCTTCACCATTGCGGGTCTGGGTCTGGTGGGTGTGCCGCCCCTCAGCGGCTTCTTCAGCAAGTGGGATCTGGCGCAGGGTTCCCTCTCCAGCGGCATTGCGGTGTTCAGCTGGCTGGGCCCGGTGGTGCTGCTCATCTCTGCTCTGCTGACCGCTGGTTACCTCCTGCCCATCAGCATTGACGCGTTCTTCCCCGGTCACGCCCATGGCGAGACGCTGGCGGAAGAACCCCGCTGCGAAGTGGGCGCTGTGATGGCGATCCCCCTGCTGGTGCTGACGGTGCTCAACTTCGTGCTGGGCATGTTCCCCGGTGCGCTGAACAGCGCAGCCAACGCGCTGGCAGCGCTGCTGATGTAAGGAGGCGGGACGATGCTTCTGCTTTCGATCCTGATCCCTCTGGCGGGGCGGCGCTTCTGTTCCTGCTCCGGCCCAAGAACGCCACGGTGCGCAGTCTGCTGGTGATGGGTACTGCCCTGATGACCTCAGCCATGGTGGCGGTGTGCCTGTTTACCCCCGGCGACCATGGCATCGTGCTGCTGCGCCTGTCCACCCTGCTTACTGTCAGCTTCAAGCTGGATGGACTGGGCCGGGTGTTCGCCGGTCTGGTGGCCTTCCTGTGGCCTCTTGCCAGCCTGTACGGCCTTGAATACATGCGCCATGAAGGCGGCGAAAATCATTTCTTCGGGTTCTATCTCATCAGCTACGCAGTTACGCTGTCCATTGCTTTCAGCGAGGATCTGATGAGCCTGTATGTGTTCTATGAGCTGCTTTCCCTGTCCACCCTGCCCCTTGTGATGCACGGCATGAAGGCCAAGAATGTGCATGCAGGCCGCACCTACACCTACTACTGCCTGGGCGGCGCGGCGCTGGCCTTTCTGTCGCTGGTAACGGTGATCCACTACGGCGGCTCCAGCAACTTTACCCCCAGCGGCATCGCCGGTCTGGCGGCTGCGCCTCAGGGCGTGGTGCTGACCATGTTTGTGCTGGGCTTCTTCGGTTTTGGCGTGAAGGCGGCCATCTTCCCCCTGCACCGCTGGCTGCCGGATGCGGGCGTTGCGCCCACGCCGGTGACGGCGCTGCTCCACGCGGTGGCGGTGGTCAAGGCGGGCGTGTTCGCCGTGACCCGTCTCACCTATAGTTGCTATGGCGCGGAGCTGCTCCGTGGCACCTGGGCTCAGACCCTGTGCCTGTGCGTGGCGCTTTTCAGTATCCTCTTTGGCAGCAGCATGGCGGTCAAGGAACAGCACATGAAGCGCCGTCTGGCCTATTCCACCATGAGCAACCTGAGCTACATCCTCTTTGGCGTGCTGCTGATGACTCCTCAGGGCCTGACCGCAGGCCTGACCCACATGCTCTACCACGGCCTGATGAAGATCGTGCTGTTCTGCTGTGTGGGCGCTATCATGATCTACACCGAGCGCAGCGATATCCGGCAGATGCGCGGTCTTGGCAGGGTGATGCCCTTCACCACGGCCCTGTTCCTTGTGTGCGCCGTGGCGCTGGTGGGCATCCCGCCGCTGATCGGCTTCGGCAGCAAGTGGGCGCTGGCGACGGCTGGCGTTGCTTCCGGCAACTGGCTGGGCGTGGCTGGCGCGGCGGTGCTGCTGATCTCCGCTGTGCTCACCGCCATTTATGTGCTGGTGCCTGCGGTATCGGCCTATGCGCTGCCCCTGACCGGCGAGACCCCCAAGCCCAACTGTGACCCCGGCTGGATGATCAAAACCGCCCTGTGCGTGGTGGTGGCAGCCGTTGTGATCCTCAGCTTTGCCTCCCAGCCCCTGACCAGCTATCTGGCGCAGGTGGCAGCGGGCATCTGCTAAGAAAGGAGTGGTTCAGTCATGAACGGAAATATTCTCTTGCCGCTGGCTGCGCTGCTCCCCATGCTGGCAGCCCCCTTTGTGTGGCATCTGGGCTCCAAGAACAAGCAAAGCGGCCTCAATGGCATGTCGCTGGTGTGTCTGCTGCAGCTGATACTGGCAACGGTGATCGGCTTTGAGATGCTGCAGGGCAAGGAAATGGCCTTTGAGCTGGCAGGTTTCTGCGGACAGGGCCTTCGTATGCGGGCGGACGGTTTCCGCAGCCTGTATGCGCTGGTGGCCTGCGGCATGTGGTTCATCAGCGGCGTGTTCAGCCGGGATTATCTGGCCCATGAGCACGCGGTAGCCCGCTACTGCTTCTTCACCCTGATGACGCTGGGCGCGGTGTGCGGCATGTTCTATGCGGACAGTCTGTTCAGCATCTTCATTTTCTTCGAGATCATGTCCCTTGCCAGCTATCCGTGGGTAGCCCACGAGGAAGACAAAGCCGCCATGCGGGCTGGCGAAACCTACCTGTATATCGCTGTCATCGGCGGCCTGACCATGCTGATGGGCATCTTCCTGCTGCCCCAGGGCATGGCGGCGGCCTCCCTTGGCGATCTACCTGCGCTGGCCTCTGGCCAGAACCTGTGGCTGTCCGCCATCCTGATGCTGGTAGGCTTTGGAGCCAAGGCGGGCGCGTTCCCGCTGCATATCTGGCTGCCCAAGGCCCATCCGGTGGCTCCGGCTCCTGCCAGCGCGCTGCTGAGCGGTCTTTTGACCAAGGCGGGCGTGTTCGGTATCCTGATCCTTTCCACGCTGGTGATGCGGGAGGTTTCCGGCTTTGGCGACCTGCTGTTCCGGCTGGGCGTGATCACCATGCTGCTGGGCGCGGTGCTGGCGATTTTCTCCCTGAACCTGAAGCGTACGCTGGCCTGCTCTTCCCTGAGCCAGATCGGCTTTATCCTCATCGGCGCGGGCCTTTGCAACCTGCTGGGCGAGCATAATGGGCTGGCTCTGTACGGCACCATCGGGCACATGGTCAACCACAGCCTGTTTAAGCTGGTGCTATTCCTGTGCGCCGGTGTGTTGGCGATGAACACCCACCAGCTGGAACTGCGCGATGTGCAGGGCTATGGACGCAACAAGCCCTTCCTGCATGTGTGCTTCCTGCTGGGCGTGGTGGGCATCGCCGGTGTGCCCGGTTTCAGCGGCTTCCTGAGCAAATCCCTGCTGCATGAGGGCATTGTGGAGCTGATTGCCCACTTGGCTGAGCATGGTCACGCCACGGGCATCTACAAGGTATCCGAGTGGCTGTTCCTGCTGGCAGGCGGCATGACGCTGTGCTACATGCTCAAGCTCTACTTCTGCCTGTTCTGGATGAAGAATGATCAGTACCAGCAGGATTATGACCAGAAGGGCAGCTACCTGAGCCTGCCCGCTCGGATCGCGCTGGGCTTTGCCGCCGCGCTGATTCCTGTGATCGGCCTCTTCCCGGGGCAGACCATGAGCCGCCTTGGCGCGCTGAGTCAGAGCTTCCTGCAGGGCGGCGTGCCTGCCCATCTGCCCATCCCGTATTTCAGCTTTGAAAACTTGAAGGGCGCAGCGATCTCACTGGTGATCGGCCTCTGCCTGTTCGGCCTGCTCCTGCTGTCGCGGAAAGCCGGTCTGCGCAAGAAGATCCCCTTCCGTTTCGATCTGGAGGACATGGTGTACCGTCCCCTGATCGGCTTGCTGATCACCATCGGCGGGGGCTTCGCTTCCCTGTGCGACAAGCTGATGGACTGGCTGACCGCCTTGCTCAAAGGCACCGGCGGCATCACCGCCAAAGTGCTGGACTCCGCGGTGGATCATACCGCCGCACTGGCGGGCCGCACGGCTTTCCAGCCGGTGCATGAGCACGAAACCGTGCCCGTGGGCAACCGTACCACCTACACCCTCGGCACCTGGATGGACCGGGCTGCCAAGCTTTTCCATGGCGGCAAGGAAAGCGAGCACAGCTTCGTCACCTCGCTGGCTGCCCTATGGGAGGAATGGACCGGCCGCTGGCGGCAGATGGCCCGTTCCGTCAGTTATGGACTGGTGCTGTTCTGCCTTGGCCTGATGATGACGCTGGTCTATTTGCTGTGGTGATTATGCGACCCATTCCGCTTCGGCGGGATGGGTTGTTTTTACACACCAATATTGACATACACCTCAAAAATTGTATAATAATAGCGGATTCTATTGAAAACACAGAAGGAGATACATAACGATGAAGAAAATCATTTCCATTATGATGGTCCTCGCCCTGCTGCTGATGCCGGTGCTGTCTCTGGCTGAAGCTGCCGAAGAACTGGCTGCCTACGAGAGCTATACCCACACCAATGATCAGTTCACCATCCTATACCCCAACAACTGGTTCCTGCTGAATGCCGAGAACATCACTACGGTTCTGGAATCTGTTGATGATACTCAGGACGAACAGCTGAGCCAGCTGATTGCCACCTACAGCCCTCAGATCCAGCAGCTGGATATGGTTATGTTCCTGAGCGAAACCGGTTTGACCAATATTAATATTGTCTGTCAGGAAGTCGGCGTGGCTCTAACGGGCGATATGCTGATGACCATGGCTCCCACCCTTGTTGCCCAATTGTCCAGCACCATGGAAGGCATCGAGTTTACCGACGAGGGTTCTCTCCTTGAGATCAACGGCGTTGAGTCCTTGATCGTAGAGTATACTAATGAACTGGCCGGTGAGCAGATGCAGGGCGCTCAGGTATATGTTCCCGGTTCCTCCAGTCTGTGCATCTTCACCCTCACCTGCCTCAATGCGGACGAGTTTACCGCCACCAGCGAAGCATTCGGCATCATGCTGAACACTCTGGAAGTCAAATAATCACAGCGAATGATGCAGCTCCGCATCCATTCAAAAGGGGGAATACCTTCGCGGTGTTCCCCCTCAGACAGTCGAAAAACCCATACTTCTGTTCAAAAGTCGCACATCTTGCACCTACGGTGCTCGCTGTGCTTGCTGAAAAGCGCTGCGGCGCAGGGTTTGTGGGCTCTGCCCACACCCGGCAGGAAACTGAGTTTCCTGCACCTTCCCCTTTTTTGACAACCTAAGGGGGAACACCTTCGCGGTGTTCCCCCTTAGGTTTATCGCTTACACCGGGCAGTACAGTGAACAGGGATTATGCCTGCTCTGATAAGGCACACTCTCCCACCCGCCGCCGGAAATCGCTTTCTGGATCATGGTCTTGGTCAGGTCCGGCACATCCTCACGCTGGAGGGCTTCCTGCGGATCCATCCAGATGACCTCGCTGTTCTCTTCCCCATCGGATCTGGCTTCCCCGGACACATACGCCGCCCGGAATACCACATACCAGTCATGGGTATTGAAACGAACGCCAATCAGTTCCCGGGGCTCAACAACAATGCCGGTTTCCTCCAGGAATTCGCGCTTCACTGCATCCTGCGGAGCCTCCCCGTTTTCCACATAACCGCCGGGGATAATCAGCTTCCCATTGCCGGCTCCATAGGTATGGCGAGCCAGCAGTACCTTTCCCTCCCGCAGGCAGACTGCCGCCGCGCTCTGGCTCCAGTTGGTGTTTTCATGGGACATGGACATCTCCTCCTTTACGGATTGATTGCTCCGCTGCCCATAGTGTACGCCTGTCAGGCTCATCTTTCAAGCGGCTGGCTCCATGCCCGCCGCCCTCATTGCGCATTCCCCTTGACGGAACCCGCCCACTTGGTTATCATTACAGGTAGCAACCAAACCTGAATACAAAGGAGATCTACACGATGAATCCTATCCTGCCCCTTTGGGAATGCATCCCCGACGGCGAACCCCGCCTTTTTGGCGACCGGGTCTATCTCTACGGCTCCCATGACCGCTACGGCGGCACCGAATTTTGCGACTACAAGCTCAAAGTCTGGTCCGCATCCGTAAACGATCTGAACCATTGGGTCTGCCACGGTCACAGCTTCCACACCCTGCCGGATACCGACCATCCCTCCAGCGTGCCCCATACCGACCACGCCCTCTTTGCGCCCGATGTGGTGGAGAAGGACGGCAAGTATTACCTGTACACCTACATCGTAGGCGCTAAGGGCTGCGTCAGCGTCAGCGACAAGCCGGAAGGCCCCTTCACCTTCCTGTCCACCTACGACTACGCTCCCGAGGACGGCGGCGACGACGGCATCTTCAACGATGTGGGCGTATTGGTGGATGACGACGGCAAGGTGTATTGCTACTATGGCTTTGAAGGCTCCCATATGAATCAGCTGGACGGCGAAAGCATGGTCAAGGTGATTCCCGGCAGCTTGATCAGCCCCCTGATGGACGCCAGCGAGAACCAGCCCATCGAGCGTCGTTTCTATGAGGCATCCTCTCCCCGCAAGGTGGGCGATACCTACTACCTGATCTACTCTCCCCGCAAGGGCAGCCAACTGGCCTACGCCACCTCCGACTCCCCCACCGGCCCCTTCACCTACCGGGGCTATATCATCGACAACGGCGTGGATTATCCCGCCGGCAACAACCACGGCTCCATCTGCCAGATCAATGGGCAGTGGTACGTGTTCTATCACCGCATGACCAACAACTCCATCACCTCCCGCCGTGCCTGCGTGGAAAAAATCGAGATCCTGCCCGACGGCACCATCCCGCCGGTGGAGATGACCTGCCTTGGCTTTGAGGACTCCCTCAGCCCCTACGAACCGGTGAGGGCTGAGATCGCCTGCGTGCTTACCGGCGGCTGCTTCGTTACCGAGAAGGATGTGTTCCGCCGCGTGGTGATGAAGGTGACCGACGGCTGCGTACTGGGCTACAAGTACTTCGATTTCGGGCTGGATACCAGCACCAAAACCATGGAATTCGCCATCAAGGTCATCGGCGGCGGTCAGCACGGCAAGCTGCACGTCATGATCGACGCGCCCACCGAGGAAGCAGGCGGCAAGGAGATCGGCGTGGTGACCATCGGCCTCAATGACGGCGTATACCGCGCCCGTGTGGAGAACGTGACCGGACGCCATGCCCTCTACCTGCGTGCCGAGATGAACCAGCCCAAGAGCGACTGGATGATGCCCTTCTTTGAAGGCAGAGTGATCTGCGATGTGGAGGAGTTTGTGTTTCTGAAGTAAGAAGGAGATTTGCTGAATGCATCTAACGGGCACGCCCATTCTGAAGACCAAGCGCTGCGTCCTGCGGAGGATCGTTCCGGATGACTATCGGACGATGTATGAAAACTGGGCACGCTTCGAAGAAGTATGCCGTTTCTTTCCCTTTCATCCGATACCCGATAGCGAAATCTACCGGGAAAAAGTAAACAAGTGGTGCAGCAGCTATGCGTCCCCTTCCTATCTTCATTGGGTGATAGAATGGAACGAGAGCGGCGAGGTAATCGGCACCATCAATCTGGGAAACGTGGAAGAAACCTCCGAGATGGCTGATACTGCCTACATGCTCTCCCCGCGTTACTGGAACATGGGGATCATGACGGAAGTGCTTCAGGCGGTATTGACCTATGCCTTTGAAGTGGCTGGTTTCAACCGCATTCAGGCTGAAGTTTTTGATGGGAATGCAGCCTCCGCCCGCGTGTTGACCAAATGCGGCATGCAGTTGGAGGGTATCGCAAGGCAGAAATACCACAAGGATGGACAGCGGATCGATGCAGCCCAGTATGCCATATTAAGAAAAGATTATGAGTAAATAGGTGGAATGAAGCCCTCTGTCCGGTGACGCACTGGACAGAGGGCTTCTGTTATGGGTTGCTATTGTATGATGAAACAGTTCATCATCAGATTGTCGGCAGCTTCGCCACCGCAGCTGCCAGTTCCTCATCGGTAGGAATATAGTCGCTCATCTTGCCATCATGGAACTTCTCATAGGACATCATATCGAAGTAGCCGGTGCCGGTCAGGCCGAACAGGATCGTCTTTTCCTCGCCGGTTTCCTTGCAGCGCAGGGCTTCATCCATGGCTACCTTTATAGCGTGAGAGCTTTCCGGCGCGGGCAGAATGCCCTCCACCCGGGCAAACCGTTCCGCTGCTTCAAACACTTCCGTCTGCTTTACGGAGACAGCTTCCATTAGGCCATCATCATACAGCTTGGACAGGATGGGGCTCATGCCATGGTAGCGCAAGCCGCCTGCGTGGCTGGCAGAAGGAATGAAGCCGCTGCCCAGCGTGTACATCTTGGCAAGGGGGCACACCATGCCCGTATCGCAGTAATCGTAAGCATATACGCCCCGGGTCAGGCTGGGGCAGGATGCGGGCTCCACGGCGATGAAACGGTAATCCGCTTCGCCCCGGAGCTTCTCGCCCATGAAGGGAGCGATCAGGCCGCCCAGATTGGAGCCGCCGCCCGCACAGCCGATGATCACATCCGGCTTTACACCGTATTTGTCCATGGCAGCTTTGGCTTCCAGACCGATCACCGACTGGTGCAGCATCACCTGATTGAGCACGCTGCCCAGCACATAGCGGTAGCCTTCGGTGTTCACAGCGGTCTCCACTGCTTCGGAGATGGCGCAGCCAAGGCTGCCCGTGGTACCGGGATGCTCTGCGAGGATCTTCCGGCCCACCTGGGTTTCCATGGAGGGAGACGGCGTGACGGACGCGCCATAGGTACGCATCACTTCCCGGCGGAAGGGTTTTTGTTCATAGCTGCACTTGACCATATACACCTTGCAGTCCAGCCCCAAATAGGCACAGGCCATGGACAGCGCCGTGCCCCACTGGCCCGCGCCGGTTTCCGTAGTAACGCCCCTGAGACCCTGTTTTTTGGCGTAGTAGGCCTGCGCGATGGCAGAGTTCAGCTTGTGGCTGCCGGAGGTATTGTTGCCCTCGAATTTGTAGTAGATCTTCGCCGGGGTCTGAAGTTTCTCTTCCAGACAGTAGGCCCGCACCAGCGGCGCAGGACGGTACATCTTGTAAAAGTCCAGAATCTCCTGAGGAATATCGAAATAGGCAGTGTCCTCGTCCACTTCCTGCCGGGCCAGTTCCGCGCAGAATACGCCGGACAGTTCCTCCGCCGTCATGGGCTGGAGGGTATCGGGATTCAGCAGGGGCGCGGGCTTGTTTTTCATGTCGGCACGCAGGTTGTACCAGGCCTTGGGCATCTCGTTTTCGTCCAGATAGATTTTGTAGGGAATCTGCTTGTTTGCCATGGTTCTGTCCTCCTCTGTTTTTGGTCGCTGAGAGGAGGCAACAAAAAACCTGTCCCCTCAGACAATGGTTGTCTGCTGGGACAGGAGTATATTTCATCCTGCGGTGCCACCCGGCTTGACGCGCCTGTTGACGCGCCCACTTTACGCATACTGACATATGCCGACGGTTGATCACGGAGAGTCCAGCTCCGTCTCGCATACTCCGGTCAACCCGTTTCTGCTCGCCCTCGGAAGTCCATTCAGCCTCGCATTCTCCGCCGCAATCCCACTATCTGCGGCTCTCTGGGGGAAAAGAGGGGTGGCTTACTCACTCTTCCTCAACGGTTTAGGGGAATGATACATCATCACTTTAGTGTTGTCAAGCGGAAAATTTTTGGAGGATGCGGGATAGGCTTTCTCTCCTCAGCCCTCTTTTTTTCCAAACAGGCCGGCGTTGATCAGTTCCCTGTCGATCCACTCAGGCGAATAAAACGCGGTTTTGGCGTCCGGCTGATAGTCCTCGTGCACCTGCGCCCCGGGCTTCTCATCCTGGGTGTAGACCAGCGTCACCTTATCGCCGTTCTCAATGGCGTACCAGTGATAATAACGGTTTTCATGAATCCGGTCGTATGAGTCAAAACAAGGGAAACGCTCCCGGAAGTACAGCACCCGGCGGCCGAAGGCATCCCGGTACACCGGCACTTTGTAGCCCCGGTAGAACACGCCGTCCAGTTCACCTTCGCTTTTCGCCTTGAGCTGCGCAACGGTCAGATAAGATCTCCCGGCGGCAACAAACAAGCTTTCATCCTCTTTCGTGGACTCCGTAAGCATTTCATCCCCTGACTGATCATCAGCCGTCTTAAGTGGTTCGATCAGTCCGGCAGCGATCAGTTCTCCGTCAATCCACCAGGGAATCTCAAACGCTGTCTCCGCTTGCGCTGTGTAGTTCTCGTGCACCTGTACGCCCGGCGTATCATCCTTTTGGTATACCAGCGTCACCTGCTGGCGATCCGCGATGGCATACCAGTTGCTATAACGGTCTTCATACAAGGAATCAAAGCTGTCTAAGCCCGGAAACTTCTCCCAGAAATGCAGCACCCTGCGCCCATGGATATCCTCGTACACAGGAATTTTGAACATCTCATGCTCGGCAGACGCAAGGGCTTCCCGCTCTCTGGCCTTCAGCTGCCTGACAGACCGATAGGCTTTCCCGGCAGCTTCAAAGGTATCGGCAGGATCAGCCGGGGTCCATCTGTCCCTGATACCGGCAAGCCATCTTTTTGTACTCCGAAACCATTTGCTGAACATCCACAATGCCCCCTTTGGCTATAAATTGCAAGTATGGTAGCACATATCCACGGCAATGGCAACAGCTGTTTTGGCATGACGCTTTTTTCTGCCGGTTTTCTCCAAAAAAGTACTTCGACCCCTTGCGCATCCCATAAGGTTGTGCTATACTCTATCCGATTACGCACCTTTGCGGTTCGCATGCTTGTGCCGCCCAATGGCGGTGGCTGTGCGGTGTGGCCCAAGGGGTGGAAAAAACAAGGAGGATACCCAAAATGGCAGTTATCTCTATGAAGCAGCTCCTGGAAGCGGGCGTGCACTTCGGTCACCAGACCCGCCGCTGGAACCCCAAAATGGCTCAGTACATCTTCACTGAGCGCAACGGCATCTACATCATCGACCTGCAGAAGACCGTCCGCAAGGCCGACGAAGCCTACAACTTCGTGCGTGACCTGGCTATGGAAGGCAAGAGCATCCTGTTCGTCGGCACCAAGAAGCAGGCTCAGGAGTCCATCGCTTCCGAAGCTCAGCGCTGCAACATGTACTATGTCAACAACCGCTGGCTGGGCGGCATGCTGACCAACTTCCGCACCATCCGCACCCGCGTGGAGCGCCTCAACCAGATCGACAAGATGGAAGCCGCCGGTCAGTTCGACGTGCTGCCCAAGAAGGAAGTCATTAAGCTGCAGCATGAGCGCGAAAAGCTGGAAGCCAACCTGGGCGGCATCCGTGAGATGAAGAAGCTCCCCGGCGCCCTGTTCGTGGTTGACCCCCGCAAGGAGCACATCGCTGTTGCCGAAGCCCGCGCTCTGAACATCCCGATCGTGGCTATCGTTGACACCAACTGCGATCCCGATGAAATCGACTACGTCATCCCCGGCAACGACGACGCTATCCGCGCCGTGAAGCTGATCGCCGGCAAGCTGGCTGACGCTGTGCTGGAAGGCAAGCAGGGCGAGCAGGATGCCACTGGCGAAGCCGCTCCCGAAGAGGAAGCCGCCAAGGTTGAAGAATAATTTCTGAATATACTGGCACGGGCGCAGCAAACCTGCGCCCGGCCCCAACGATTGAGTAAAGGAGCGAGAATTCCTATGGCCAACATTACTTCTCAGATGGTTAAGGAACTGCGTGAAATGACCCAGGCCGGCATGATGGACTGCAAGAAGGCTCTGGTTGAAGCCGATGGCGATATGGACAAGGCCGTTGAGTGGCTGCGCGAGAAGGGCCTCGCCGCTGCCGCCAAGAAGGCTGGCCGTATTGCTGCTGAAGGCGTTGTTGCCAGCTACGTTTCCGACGATGCCAAGATCGGCGTTGTGGTGGAAGTGAACTGCGAAACCGACTTCGTTGCCAAGACCGACAACTTCATCAACTTCTCCAAGAACGTTGCCAAGCACATCGCTGCTGCCAACCCCGCTGATGTTGATGAGCTGATGAACCAGAAGTTCGTGGATGACGAGAGCAAGACCATCACCGACCTGGTGAGCGATGCCACCGTCTCCATCGGCGAAAAGATCTCCATCCGCCGCTTTGCCCGCTACGAAGCCGACAACGGCGCTGTGGAAACCTACATCCACATGGGCGGCAAGATCGGCGTTCTGCTGCAGGTTGCCAACGACAACGCTGCTTCCCTGACTGCCGACGAGTTCAAGGCTTTCTATCATGACGTGGCCCTGCAGATCGCTGCCGCCCGTCCCACCTATGTGCGCCCCGAGGAAGTGCCTGCTGCCACTCTGGAGAACGAGCGCAAGATCCTCCGCGCCCAGGCCATGGAAGAAGGCAAGCCCGAAGATATTGCCAACCGCATGGTGGAAGGCCGTATCAAGAAGTACTACAAGGAAGTCTGCCTGCTGGAGCAGCCCTTCGTCAAGGATGGCGACAAGAGCATCAAGCAGGTTATGGCTGAGACCGCCAAGGCTATCGGCGCCAATCTGGATCTGGTCAAGTTCGAGCGCTTCGAGCGCGGCGAAGGCATCGAGAAGCGCAAGGATAACTTTGCTGAAGAAATCGCTGCCCAGATGGCTGCTATGAAGTAATTCAACCCACGGTTTCAACGGTCAGGCATTGACCTTGTGGCACGCAGGCTTTGCCTGCGTGCCTTTTTTCACACCATCGATACAAGGAGGATGTTCTCATGCCCGTACCCTACAAGCGCGTTATCCTCAAGCTCAGCGGTGAAGCCCTGGGCGAAAACGGTAAAGGTTTCTGCCACGAAAAGTTTGAAGATGCTGCCAAGATGCTCATCGATATCCAGAAGACCGGCGTTCAGCTGGCAGTGGTCATCGGCGGCGGCAACGTGTGGCGCGGTCGTCGCGGCGCTGCCATGCGCATGGGTACCGTGGCTGCTGACCAGATGGGCATGCTGGGCACCCTGCAGAATTGCCTGTACATGCGGGACACCCTCGCCCACATGGGTGCTAAGGCGACCGTCATGACCGCTGTGGATATGCCCCGCTTTGCCGAGCCCTACAACACCGTTAAGGCGCTGGAGCTGCTTTCTCAGGGCCATATCGTGCTGTTCGCCTGCGGCATTGGCAGCCCCTGCTTCTCCACCGATACCACCGTGGTGCTCCGCGGCATCGAGCTGGAATGCGATGCCCTGCTCATGGCAAAGAACATCGATGGTGTCTACACCGCCGACCCCAACGTGGACCCCACCGCTACCCTCATCCCCGACATTTCCTACGCCGAAGCCGCTGCCCGCGACCTGAAGGTCATGGATGCCGCCGCTTTCAGCCTGCTGCGCGAAAACAACGTGCCCCAGCTGCGCGTCTTCGGCCTCCAGCCCGCTGAGAACATCATCAAGGTGCTCAACGGAGACACCATGGGTACCATTTTGCATCCGTAAGGGGGATGAAGCAGGGGCTCTGCCCCTGCACCCTGCCAAAGGGGCTGAGCCCCTTTGGAAACCCGCTCTTTGCGCCCATTTCATGGGCGCAAGGGTGGGGGCGTTTTGTTTGAGGATTGCTCTCAGACCGCCGGTCGGAGGCTTCGCCTCACTACTTTATTGGCTTCCCGGCTCGCTTGGGTGATTTGGTTTTTTTACAGCTGTGCACAATATGCCGCTATATCTCCCAAGTCCCTTTTTCAACACCACATTCACTACACCTTTGTCCGCATGAAATGCGGACAATACCGGGATTCTTAAGGGGCAATGCCCCTTAAGCGGAGGGTGCGGGAGGCGGAGCCTCCTGCGACTACCCTCAAAGAAAGGAAACTATGCTCAAGAAGATTCAAGCTTTGTTTGCACCGCGGGATTTGACGGTGGGCAAGCCCATGAGCGGGATTGCCATGTTTGCCATCCCGCTTTTGATTGGCAATCTGGCCCAGCAGATGTACAACACGGTGGACGCCATCGTGGTGGGCCAGTATGTAGGCGATGCCGCGCTGGGCGCTGTAGGCCTTGGCGGCGCTGTGCTGAACCTGATTCTGGTACTGTTTATGGGCATCTCTACTGGTGCTACCATCGTGGTCAGCCAGTACTTTGGCGCCAAGGACCGGGAACGCCTGAGCAATGCGGTAGGCACCACCATCATGCTGACCATTATCAGCGGCATTTTCATGTCCATTGTGGGCATGCTGCTGAGCCGCCCCTTGCTGAAGCTGCTGGGAACCTCCGATGCCATGATCGGTCTGGCGACGGATTATCTGGTCATCATCATGCTGGGATTGGTGGGTAATGGCCTGTACAATATCTTAAGCGGCGTGATGCGCGGCCTTGGTGACTCCACCAGTCCGTTGATCTACCTGCTGGTGGCCTGCGGCCTGAACATCGTGCTGGATCTTCTGTTCGTGGTAGCCTTTGGCATGACCACCGAAGGCGTGGCATGGGCCACCATCATCGCGCAGGGCGTTTCCGCTGTGCTGTGCGTTCTGAAACTGCGCAAGATGACCCACATTCTGGACCTGAACCGCAAAACCCTGCGCATGGACAAAGCCATCGTGCAGCGCGTGGTGAAACTGGGCGTACCCGCTGGCCTGACCCAGATGATCTTCGCCCTGAGCAACATTCTGGTCCAGTCCCTGACCACCTCGCTGGGCGATAACGTGGTGACCGCCTGCACCGCTATCATGCGTGTGGACGGCTTTGCCATGATGCCCAACTTCACCTTCGGTATCGCGGCTACCACCTTTGCCGGTCAGAACGTGGGTGCACGACGATGGGACCGCGTCAAGCAGGGTGCGAAAGCTACGCTGATCCTTGCTGTTGGCACTGCCACGGTGCTGGTGGTCGGCATCCTGCTGTTCGGTAAGAACCTGATGCAGGTGTTCACCTCCACGCCGGAGATCGTGGATCTGGGCGTGAGCATGATGCGCCTGCTGGCAGTTGGCTACATTGCCTTCGCTGTGACCCAGACCCTGCAGGGCATTATGCGCGGTTGCGGCGAGACGGTGGTTCCCATGTGGATCAGTATCATCGTAACGGTGATCATCCGCATGCCGCTGGCCTACCTGTGGGCGCACCTGACCAAGAGCGCAGCGTGGCCCAACGGTAACCCCACCTGCCTGTACGGTTCTCTGCTGACGGCGTGGGTTTCCGGCTGCCTGCTGACCACCCTCTTTTACATCAAGGGCAAATGGCGCAAGCGCACCAAGAAGGCCCTCACTGAACCCACCAATGAAAACGACATAAACGAGCTGGAGGAAACCATCCAGCCTGCCTGATACAACCTTTGACGAAGGGAGCAAACCCACTATGGATACCAAACAGAGCCTTGCTGCTTTGATCGCTGAAACCATTGAAAACTGTTACATGGGCATTGATGGTCTGCCCACTGCCGAGGAGATCGGCGGTTTTCTGGAGATCCCCCCCCAGAAGGAAATGGGCGACTACGCCTTCCCCTGCTTCAAGCTGAGCCGCGCCCTGCGCATGGGCCCGCCCCAGATCGCTTCCACCCTGGCTGGCGCTATCGACGCTGGCGACCTGTGCGAAGCCAAGCAGCAGGGCGGTTACCTGAACTTTTTCCTGAACCGCGACAACTTTGCAAAAAAGACGCTGGACAACGTGCTGGCTGCCGGGGAAGCCTACGGCGCATCCGACATGGGCGATGGCAAGACCGTCTGCATCGACTACTCTTCCATCAATATCGCCAAGCGTTTCCACATCGGTCATCTGTCCACCACCATGCTGGGCCACAGCCTGGGCCGCATCTTCCGCCATCTGGGCTACAAGACCGTGGGCATCAACCACTTGGGCGACTGGGGCACCCAGTTCGGCAAGCTGATCTATGCCTTCAAGACCTGGGGCGACGAAGCCGAAGTGGAAGCCAAGGGCGTGCCGGAGCTGACCCGTCTGTACGTGAAGTTCCACGAGGAAGCCGAGAAGGATCCCTCTCTGGACGATGAAGGCCGCCGCTGGTTCAAAGCCATCGAAGATGGCGATCAGGAAGCCCTGCGCCTGTTCAACTGGTTCAAGGATCTGACCCTGCGGGATGCCAAGCCCGTCTACGATATGCTGGGCGTGGAGTTTGACAGCTACAACGGTGAATCCTTCTATGTGGACAAGACCGACCGTGTGGTCAACGAACTGCGGGACAAGAACCTGCTGACCCTGTCCGAGGGCGCTTCCGTGGTGGATCTGAACGAGGAAGAGAGCGGTATGCCTCCCTGTCTGATCCTGAAAAAGGACGGCACCACCATCTATGCCACCCGCGATATCGCCGCTGCCCTGTACCGCAAGGAAACCTACGATTTCGACAAGTGTCTCTATGTGGTGGCCTATCAGCAGGATCTGCACTTCCGGCAGTTCTTCAAGGTCATTGAAAAGATGGGCTACGACTGGGCCAAGGATCTGGTGCACGTTTCCTTCGGCATGATCAGCGTGGGCGGTCAGAGCCTGTCCACCCGCAAAGGCCACGTGCTGTTCCTGGAGGATGTGCTGAACACCGCCATCCAGAAAGCCCGGGAGATCATCGAAGAAAAGAGCCCCAACCTGGAAAACAAGGACGAGGTTGCCAAGCAGGTGGGTATCGGCGCTGTCATTTACGCCGACCTGCAGAACGGCCGTATCAAGGATATCGACTTCACTTGGGAGCGTGTGCTCAGCTTTGACGGCGAGACCGGCCCCTATGTGCAGTACACCCACGCCCGCTGCTGCAGCGCCCTGCGCAAGGCCGAGGGTCTGGAAGAGGCCGCCATCGACTACTCCGCCCTCAGCGACGACTACGCTCAGGAACTGCTGCGCCAGCTGAGCCGCTTCCCCGACACCGTTAAGGAAGCTGCCCTGCGCTACGAGCCCAGCATCATCACCCGTGCGGTCACCGAGCTGTGCAAGGCCTACAACAAGTTCTATTATGAAAACCGCATCATCGTGGACGAGGCCGGTGTGCGCGCTGCCCGCGTTGCCCTAACCCGCGCCGTGAAGAACACCATCAAGACCGGCCTGTACCTGATCGGTATGGAAGCCCCGGAGAGGATGTAACATGAAAGAGCTGACCAGCCTGAAAAACCCTGTGGTGCAGGCTGCCCGCGCTCTGGACACCGCAAAGGAGCGCACCCGTCAGGGTGCGTTTCTCTGCGATGGGGAGCACATGGCAGGCGAAGCCCTGAGCGTATGCCCGGAGCGGGTGCGCACCCTGTTTGTGCAGCAGGATTGCTTGGAGCGTTTCGCCGCGCTGGTGGACAAAGCGCCCGCATCCGCAGAGGTGTACACCGTTCCCCAGAATGTGATGGCCGCCATTTCGCAGGTGAAGACCCCGCAGGGGATTGCCGCCGTGGTGGCGCTGCCGGAAAGTGTGCCGCTGGATGAGCAGCAGGGCCGCCTGATGCTTTTGGAAAATGTGCAGGATCCCGGTAATGTGGGCACCATTCTGCGCACACTGGACGCTGCCGGTTTCGCTGGCTGCATCCTGACGCCGGGCTGTGCCGATCCCTATGCGCCCAAGGCGCTTCGGGCCACCATGGGCAGCGCGCTGCGGATTCCGCTGTCCTTTGTGGATAGCGCTGTGGAGGCCGTGGAAGTGTTGAACCAGCGGGGATACGCCACCATTGCCGCTTCGCTGGATGGGGAGCCTTTCTATCAGCGGGAGGCGCTTTCCGAGCAGGTGTGCGTGCTCATCGGCAACGAAGGACAGGGCCTGACACCGCAGGCGCAGGCAGCGTGCACCCATCGGTACAAGCTGCCCATGCGGGGCGGCTCGGAGTCGCTGAATGCGGGCATTGCCGCCGCTGTGATGATGTATGATCTGATGAACCGGTGAAAAGAACAGAATTATTTGTGCAGCAAGCCAGGCGGATGGTGTGGCTTGCTGTTTTAAGTTGTGATAGACTGGTTCTGCAAATTGATTGGACAAACAACAAATGCAGTTGATGAGGAAGGCAGAATGAAACAGCTTATCGTTATCATAGGTCCAAACGGTGTTGGTAAAACCACTACTGCAAAAAAGATAATAGAGCAAAATGAATATATCGCATATGTGGACTCTGATTGGTGTCGTGTTATGAATCCGTTCGCCTTTACAGAATCAACAAAAGATACAATAACTGAAAATATATATTGCTTATTACACAACTATCTTTCTTGTAGTGATGTCAACAAGGTGGTTTTCACTTACGCATGGCATGGTGAGAGAAAGGTAATTTTCAAAAAGGTAATAGAAAAGCTTAAGAACGAACCTGTAGAGTTTAAACTAACAATCATCATCCTAAAATGTTCAAAAGACGAAAACATAAAACGAGCTGTTCAAGACGGTAGGGATGATGTAAGAATAAAAAGAGGAATGGAAATGACATTTTCTTTTTATGATAATTTGGATTATCCATGTATTGATACAACGAATATGACTCCAACAGAAGTGGCTCAACAAATTATTTCTATAGTAGATTCCAATAGGTAGAACAGCTTCATAGGTAGAACAGCTTCACAAATCCCAATTTGTCAACCAACCCAAAAACGCACCTGCCCACCGCAATAAACGCGGTGCGCAGGTGCGCTTTTTCAATTACTATCCTTCTGTTTTGCCTTGATGTCCTCCATCTCAGCAATCAACTCGCTGAGGGGCCGGTATTCGCCGCCCCACCATTCAAACACGTGCATGCCTTCATCCTCCAGCACGCCTTCCATCAGCCGGAGCCGGATGCCCAGCTTGCTGAGCAAACCCTCCCGGTCAACGGGCACATACTCGAAGGGCGTCAGCTGGGAAAAGGCCTTGTAGGAGACGCCGCACACCACGGTTTCAATGCCCAGCGAGGCGATGGCGGCAAGGCAGCGTTCGCAGGGGGCGCAGCTGGTAAACAGTACGGATTCTTTCAGCACCTGATCCGGGTACTTGCCGTAGCACTGATGCACCAGATTGGACTCTGCGTGACCGAAGAGGCCTTTTTCATAGTCGGCGGTGTTCTCCGCTTCTTCCAGAATGGTGCCGTTATGCACCAGCACCGCGCCGAAGGTATCGTAGCCCTTCTTTCCGGCGCTGATGGCAAGCTCATAGCAGCGCCGGATGTAGCGTTCGTAGTCCATTTGAGTAGCCTCCGCAAGTCAGCCCTTCACCGGCGGCAGAATGGGCTGCTTGGGGTGCAGCACCTTGCGCAGCAGCAGCGTGGCGGGGACGGAACACACCGCCACCACCAGCGTGTACAGGAACACATTCTTGATGTAGTACAGGCTCTTGGTCACATCGAAGAAGTTGAAGCCGAACAGGTCGATGAACAGGGCATGGATCAGGTAGAATTCCAGCGTGACCGCGCCCATGAACTTGAGCGCCTTGTTGCCGATCTTCACCTTTAGACCCAGCAGCAGGAAGAACAGCACGAAGGTCAGGGCGGGGCCCTGCTCTGCCACAACGGTCATGATGCGGCGGAAGAACCGCTGACCAAACACCTTGTTCCATTCGCAGTAGTAACCGAAATACTCACGGGCGAACTCTGCATACAGGTGCAGGCCGAAACCTACCGCCACCGTCAGGATGATGGCAGGCCACCAGCACTTCTTTGCCACCCGGACAAAGCCGTCCTTGCACTTGCCAAACAGCAGGCCCAGCGGGAAGAACAGGGCGGAGTTGTACCACCATTCGCCTTTCATCCACCAGTCGTTGTGGTCGGTGGCGCAGCCGATGAGGATCCAGCCGATGATCAGCGCAAACACGCCGGTCAGCGCCCAGCCTTCCTTCTTGATGAAGCGGAAGCACACAAAGAACATCAGGTAGAAGATGGGCATGGCGATAACGAACCATGCGTTGGGGTTGGCCTGCTGCAAACCGATGATGTAGTAGATGATCTTTTCCGTGGGGATCTTCTCACCCATCAGCAGACGCACCACCAGGAACAGCCACTCCGTCACATAGAAGGCCACCACCAGCGGCAGTACACGGCGGCGGACGAAACCTTTCAGGTAGCCTTCCTTGCCCTTCCAGCTCACGTAGAGGCCGTAGCCGGAGCAGACAAAGAAAAACGCCACGATCATGTAGCCGATGGGTACAAAGAAGTCCAGACCGGGCCGGATGTACCACTTCTGCAGCCACGGGGCGCAGGTTTTCTGACCTGCGTGGTGCAGCATCACGCACACCGCAAAGAAGCCCTGCCACATCTTGCTCTGATCCAGCGAGAAGAATTCCTCATTCCACTGCTTGCGTCCAAACCATTTGCTGCCGAGGAACAGCAAGAGCAGCACCAGCGGATAGTACAGGTATACCAGCATTTTGTCCATGTTGGATTCTCCTTGGTTGTCTTTCGTTAGGATGCCCATTGGCAACCGAAGGATATTGTATCATCCGTTTGCGGTATGGTCAACGCAAATCCAAGGGTACAAAAGGAAAGTTGGCTGTTATTTTTCGATCCATTTGGACATGCCCGCCCCGCTGTGGTCGTGGGGATGGATGGCATAGCCGCATTTCTGGTAGAAGGCTTCCTTGCCCTTGGCGCTGACCAGCTGCAAATAGCCATTCCAGCCGGGTTTGAGCTGGTGGGCAATGTAGTTTTCCACATGGCTGAGCAATGCGCGCCCAATGCCCTGCCCCTGATAGGACGGTTCAACCACAAAGTCTTTCAGAAAAAAGGACATGGCCCCGTCGCCCAGCAGCCTTGCCATGGCGATGGTTTGTCCCTCTTTGCAGACGGAGAAGGTAGCCCAGCTGCCCCGCAGGGTGGTTTCCACCAGATCAGGGGGCAATTCGCCCCAGCCTGCGCTGGCAAAGAGACGGATGAAATCCGCTGCTTTCAGTTGGTTGTCAATGATACGGTAATCAGTCAATGCTGTTCTTCCTTTCTGGTTTTTGAGCGCAATGAAAATCTTGCTTCCGCCGGATGGGCATCAGTTCATATTCACCACTTCCGCATCAATATTCTCCAAAAATACTCTGTCGTGCTCCACAACCAGCAGCGTAGGCGCGTATTCTTGGATCAATTCCTCCACTTGCCGTCTGGACAGCACATCGATGTAGTTCAGCGGTTCATCCCACACATACAGATGAGCGGGCGTGCACAGGCTGGCAGCCAACAGCACCTTCTTCTTTTGCCCCTGAGAGAAGTATTCCAGCGGGCGGTCGAATTGCTCCCGGCTCAGGCCCATATTGCGCAGGATAGCCTTGAACAGAGTTTCATCCAGCCGGTTCTCAGCGATATAGTCGCCCAGCCTGCCATGGAGGCCTTCTGTGGACTGGGGCACATAGGATATCGTCAGCCCGGAGGCGATGGATACCGGCCCTTCCAGCGAGCCGCCCACACCGCACAGGGCCTTGAGCACGCTGCTCTTGCCGCAGCCGTTGGGGCCGCTTAACGCAATTCGTTGGCCCTGCTGCACCTGAAAACGGATGCCCTCGCAAACCGTTCGTCCATCATAGCGGACGGCAGCATCTTCCACCCGGATGAGCACCTGCTTGGGGTGGCGCAGGGTGGTCAATTTCAGTTCCCCCACCTGCTCCACATTTTTCAGCAGCTTGCCTTTTTCCTCCATTTCCTTTTCCCGGCGGCGCTGGATGCTCTTGGCCCGCTTCATCAGGGCGGCGCTGCGGGCGCCCACATAGCCCCGGTCCAATGCCGCCACCTGACTTTCCGCCACATGGAACTTTCCTTTTTCTGCCCCTTGGCTGAATGCCGCCGCCCGCCTTGCGCTCTGGCCCAGCCGGACGATATCCCGGCGCAGCGTCTCATTCTGGGCGGCTTCACTTTCATTCTGCAAGTCGAAAGCGGCTTCCCATGTGTCGTAATCACCCTGCATCACGGTAATCTTGGCCCGTTCCATCGCCATCACATGATCGATGCAGCGGTTGAGGAAAGCGCGGTCGTGACTGACCAGCAGAAAGCCATCCTTGCGGCTCAGATAATCCGCCACCTGCTGACGTCCATGCAGATCCAGATGGTTGGTGGGTTCGTCGATGAGAGGATACACATCATCCCGGGCAAACAGGGCGCACAAAAGCGCCTTGGTCTGCTCGCCGTTGCTGAGCGTAGCAAAGGGGCGCTCCAACGCCTCCTCACTGCCAAACAGCTGGTTCCACTCGCACAGAAAGCGCCAGTCCTCTGTATCGGGAGCTGCCAGCCTCATCACCTCCATGGTGGACAGGGACGGATCCGCTACCGGATAGGGAAAGTACACGGCAGGCAGCGGCATATGCACCTTACCGCCGCTGTCCAGTTCGCCGCTGAGCAGGCGCAGAAGAGTGGTCTTGCCCCGCCCATTCCGGCCTGTCAAACCCAGCCGCCAGGTGCTGTCCAGCCGGGCTGTCAGGTTTTCAAATACCGGGTCAGGGCTGCCATCGTAGGTATAGGTCAAATTTTGGATCGTAATGTTCATACTGGTTCCCTCCTTGGAAAAGGCCAAGGGAGCGGCAGGGCCAAAACAGCCCGCAATCATGGGCGGCTGTTTTTTGCAACAAAAAAACGAAGCCCATCGATGCGCTTCTGTCTCCTGCCATGGCAAACCAAACACACCGCCCGAAAAACCCGGCGGCTTATTGGCTTACGCTCTCCCGATCAGTTCGGTGCGGCAGGATTATTTGCGCATCTTTTCAACTCCGTTTCTGTGTGGTATAGGTTGTGTTCCTCGGAACGGGATGATTGTAGCACGGGCATAGGCATCTGTCAACACAGGAAAACAGCCCCCGTATGGTTTCGCTGCCATGCAGGGGCTGTACGCTATGATATCACGGCTTTTCGATCTTCCGGATGCTGGTGATCACCGGCTGGTTGCCGCTGGCAACGCTGCCGTTGCGGTCGGTGACCGGAGTATTCTGGCAAATGGCATCCACCACTTCCATGCCGCTGAGCACCTTGCCAAAGGCGGCGTAAGCGCCATCCAGATGGGGCGCATCCTGATGCATGATGAAGAACTGGCTGGAGGCACTATTGGGATCCATGGCGCGGGCCATGGACAGCACGCCCCGGGTGTGGTTGAGGGGATTGTTCACTCCGTTCTGGCTGAACTCGCCCTTGATGTTTTCATCGGAGCCGCCCATGCCGTTACCCAGTGGGCAGCCGCCCTGAATCATAAAGCCGGAGATGATCCGGTGGAAGGTGAGGCCATCATAGAAGCCCTCCTCCACCAGCTTCATGAAGTTGGCAACCGTAACAGGGGCGATATCGCCATAGAGTTCAGCGGTAATGGTGCCATAGCCTTCCACTTCGATGGCTACATAATCGGTGGCAGCATATGCGCCGGTGGCGGTCTCACCGGTGGTTTCCGCCTTCTGCCCGAAAGCCACCACAGCAAACGCCAGTACCACCACGGCTGCAGCCGCCACAACAACCCATATGTTCATTTTCTTTGTATGATTCGCCTTTTTCGTCATCGGTCATTCTCCATTCTTTGCTCGATCCATGGGATGCCCATGCGCAGCAGCACAGGGTCCATCCACTGTCAGTATAGCAAGACAGCAGGAAAAAAACAAGAGACAAGGGCTGCTGGATCGTGCGCCAGCAGCCCTTGCGTTCTACTCGTTTTCCAGCGACAGCCGGTAAAACCGGCGCATACGCCCATCGTAGGCAGGCATGGTGGTGACCACCTGATAACCGAAGCGCTCAAAGTTGCGCCAGGAAGCGCCGTTGCCCGGATCCACGGTGGCATACATCGCCGTAGCGCCGCTTTCTCTGGCAAAGGCGGTGAACATGGCAAGGAACGCGCTCTGCACCCCTCTGCGGCGCATGGCGGGAGCCACCATCACATCGTGAAAGTCGAAGCTGTGCTCCACCGGCAGGCCCAGTTTGGCGGCATAGCTATGCTCGCCCCGGGCTTCACCGGGGGTCATTTCGGCAAAGCCCGCCAACGTGTCCCCGTCAAAGTAGCCCCAGGCTTCCCCCGCCTCAACGGCTGAGGCAAACTCCCATTCCTCGGAAGGATAATACCAGCTGGGATCCTCCAGCGCCGCCATCACCTGATCCTGCAAGGCCAGCATAGCCGGCACATCCTCCATGGTCAGAGAACGCAGGGTCAGGCCTTCGGGCTGCGGAAAGGACGCTTGCTTTCCATTCGGTTCATTGATAGGCATTCTGCATCACTCGTTTTCTTGGCTGATTTCCCCGGTCTCATCGGCTTCCAGCACATCTGCCAGCAGATCGCGGGATTCCTTCTTGTTTTTACCCCGCTTCACCAGCTTGACGATCAGCACGATCAGCGCCACAGGCACGATCACAGGAGCCGCCATCACCAGAAATACCAGCAGATTGCGTCCGAAGCGACCGAGGCCCTCGATGGAGGTCTTCAGCGCAGCCTTCAGCCGCTGACCAAGACCCAGATCCTCATCGTCCACTTCATCCTGCACAATTCTTTCCTGCACATCCACGTAGACATAGCTCATATCCACCCGGCGGTCGATACTCAGCTGCTGGCTTTCAAAACGATCCAGCTGGTACTGGGTATCGGCGATCTCGCTTTCGATCTCCAGCATGTCGCTCACATACTCTGCCTGACTGAGCAAGGTATTGAGGCGTTCTATCTTGGTGCGCAGGGTCTGGATGCGGATCTCGTTGTCAGCATACTGCTCGGTCATATCCTGAGTGGTTTCATTGCGGGAAGTGACCCTGCCGTAGCCGCTGACGCCCTCCAGAAAAACGTCCAGATGCTGGGACGGCACCCGCATGGTCAGGCTGGCGCTGCGACCGTAATAGGTGCCCGCTTCGCCTTGCTGAGACAAATTTTCAATGTAGCCGCCATACTGCAAAAGCAGCTGCTGGATGCCTTCCACATCCCGGTCAAAGGTCTCGGTGCGCAGGGACAGGTGCACGGTGCGTACCAGTTTGCGGCTGTTTTCCGGGGCAATGGATACACTGCTCTCCTCCGGCTCCGGAGCAGGGGCTTCCCGGTTGTATGCCACCTCTTTCATTGAATATGACACATTGGCGCTGTCGGCATTGCTGCCGGAAGCAGCCATGCTCATCAGAGCCGTGTTGCTTGCGGGGCTGTAGTCGCTGGTTTCGTAAACCATGCTGTCCCGCTCCTGGCCGGCTTTGATCGCACTATAAGAAAAATTGTTTTCCAACTGACCTGCCCAACCAGCGCCCAGCACCAGCACCAAAGCGGCTGCGATGGGCAATACCGTCTTTTTCCAGATGTTCTTTTGTTTCATTTGCGTCTGCTCCTCTCTTCTGATGGTTTCCCGCCAGTTTCTTTCAAACCGGAGGGAGGGGCCGTCCTCGTACAGTTCGGCAAGCGCCTGATCCAGCGCGTCGTATTCGGGTCGGTTCATGTCGCTTGCCTCCTTTCTATTTGGAACAGACGAGTAAGTGAAAGGGTTGGTTCCCAGTTTATCCATTTTTGTCTCCTTCCAGCTCCTTGCGAAGGGCTTCCCGGGCACGGCCCAGACGGCTTTTCAGCGTGCCTTGGGCAAGCCCCGTGGCAGCAGCCATCTCCTCGTAGCTCAGTTGCTGACCATAATACAGATCCAGCAGCAGCTGGTGCTCGCTCTTCAGTCGGCTCACTGCCTGCCAGAGGGCATCCTTGCGGGCCTTACGCTCGTAATGCTCAGCCGGGGTGGGCGCGTCGTCCGCGGTTTCCTCCCAGCCTTCCGGCATGGCTTGCTGGCGGCGCATCCGCGCGCTTTTCAGAATATCCAGACAGGTGTTGTGAGCAATGCGGAACAGCCATGTGGCTATACCGTCGCCTGTCAGATTTTCATAGGCCCGGAAAGCGCGGAGCATGCTTTCCTGCGCAGCATCCTCCGCCTCCTGGGGATGCCGCAGCATATGCAGACAGTGGCGGTATACCATGGGCGCGTAGGGGCCCACGCGGCGTTCAAACACTTCTGCCATGCTTTCCTTTGGCTTTTGCACAGGCTCACATCCTTTCCGGGAGATCATATCTGCCCCATTATACGATGATTCCCATACAGGTTGCAAGTACACACATGTTACAATTGCTACAAAGCCCTGCGGGTGCTATAATAGGTTCGTTTGCCACATCAGTACCAAGGAGATGTTCTTTACCCATGCGCAGGAAACTTACCCTCTGGGCAGGCTGGTATGTTCTGGCTCCCCTGGGGCTTCTGCTTTGCCTGGAAGGTTTTACCCGGATGAATCCCCTCTCCGCCCTGTGGTGGATGGTTCGCTATCCCCTGTCCATGCTGTTTGCCTTTGGCTTTCTGGCTGGCCTGTGCATGCTGCCCGCCCTTTGCGGAAGTACCCGGAGCCACAACCTGTGGTTGTGGGGATTCGGCGCCTTCTTTTGCGTTTATGGCACGGTGAATCATTACAAGCTGGTGTTCCGTCTGGAGCCGCTCTTTGTGACGGATATATCCCAGATCCGGGATGCCGTCGAAGTTGCCACCCTTGGTTTTGGCATCAACTGGCTGGTGATCGGTCTGACCATCGCAGCCCTGATCGCCGCACTGGTTTGGCTGATCCGCCGCAAGGGCGAAGCCATCCGGCGCAACTGGCTGCTGCCCCTTCTTGGCTGCGTGCTGATGGTCTGGCTGATCAGCATCTGCAAGTTTTCCCTGCTGAGCCGCCACAATGCCACAGACATGAACGAGCAGGCTCAAAAGAACGGCAGCCTGTTCACCATGATCGCCATGGACAGGTACCGCAGCTCCCTGATGAATATCGACTATCATCAGCAAGAGGTGGAGGAGGCATATACCCGGCTGATGGAAGCAGCCCCTGCAGCGCAGCCGGATGCGGTGAAGCCCAACATCATTCTGGTGCTGGCGGAATCCTTCACAGACGAAGCCATTCTGGGGCAGCACCTGAATCTGACCAAACCGCTGATGCCCTATTATCAATCCCTGATGATGGAATGCCGCCGGGGTCTGATCTACGTGCCCAAGGCGGGTGGCGGCACCAGCGAGAGCGAATTTGAAGTGCTCAGCGCCCTGCGCAGTAAATACGCCCTGAACCCCTATTCCATCGGCCTGCCTCCCATCCGCAGCACGGCGGATATTCTCACCGACAAGGGCTACAGCGCCACCGCCCTGCACTGGCACGCAGGCGTGTTCTACAACCGCTACAACAACCTGCGCATGCAGGGTTTCGACGCTTTCCACACCCTGGATACTTCCTGCTACCCTTATGAACGCATCGGTTCCTATGTGACCGACGAAGCGCACTTTGATTCGGTCATGGAGCATCTTCGCCTGACCGACGAGCAGGATTTCATCTTCTGCCTGACCATGCAGAACCATGGCGGCTACACCTATTTTGATTTCCGGGAAAAATACGGCGCACCCACGCCCTTTACCAACCAGTACAGTGCCGCCACGGAAAAGGTGGCAGCCAACTTCTGCTATCTGCTCACCCAGACCGACAAGGCGCTGGAAAAATGGATCGAAGAACTGCGCGCCTTTGAAGAACCCACAGTGGTGGTGTTCTTCAGCGATCATCTGGCGCCTTTGGGCACCGATGTGCTCAGCGAAATCGGTCTGCCGATCGCCGGTGATGAAGCCCACCGGGTCCCCTATTTTATCTGGAGCAATTATGGCGGCATCCAGCCCGGACAGACGGATCTGTATGCTCATCAGCTTTCACCCTATGTGCTGACCCAGCTGGGTCTGTGCGATGATCCTTTCTTCGCCTATGTGGAACAACTGCGCCAGGCTGGCGTTACCAGCGATGAAACCTACGACCTGCTCAGCTACGATGCCCTGTTCGGGCAGCAGTATGCTTACCGGCTGGGCGGTTTTGATCCGGTAAATCCCAATTATCAGGTAGGCGGCAGTATGGAGATCATCGGCATCGAAGCACTGCGGCTGGGAGATCAGATCTGTATCCGGCCCCGGCTGGGCAGTCTGTATCAGGCCTACACGCTGCTGGTGAACGGCAAGCCTGCCCGGGGCAATATCATTCCTGCCAGCAACGACCCCTTCACCCTTTGCTGCGTAATGCAGGATGCATCCGGCAAAGAATACAACCGGAGCCAGACCCTGCACTACGACAGTACCGACCATTTGCTGGCACAGGCGCAGCCGCTGGACTGCAAGGTTCTTCCCCTGGACGCACAGACCTACTTCCATGTCAAATCCAATGCCGCCAAGGGCACTACCACCTGGGCTTCCAGCGATCCCATCGGCCTGTGGGCTCATACGGTGCTCACTTCCCAAAGCGGCTTATGGCAGCAGACCGGCACCGGGCGCATCGGGGATCCGCTGGAATACGGCATTGATACAGAAGGCCGGTTGTGGGTGACCATCCCTTACACCGCCACGCCAGAGCTATCCACAGAGTACGTGCAGCAATACCTGCGAAATGCGGCGGCAGTGCTGCATCTGCTGGACTGCGCTCCGCAGCCCTGATTGCAGTAAACGCAGATTCTCCGCTGTCTTCTCCCTTTTCATACCAAAGGAGGTTCCCCCATGTCCCAAAAGCGCAACCAGTCTGCCGCCGCCAAAGCGGCGTGGCCTCTGGGTCTTCTGCTGTCCAGCGTCATGATGGCCTGTGTGCTGCTGTTCTTCTCCCTGCGCTACGCCAACAACGATGATACCATGATCCTTCGCCAGATGATGGGTTTTGGCGTGGAAGAACTGCCTGATTTCAATATGTGCGTCACTTTCGTGATGCTCTATCCCCTGCGCTGGCTCAGTCTGGCGTTTCCCGGCATGCCTTGGTTCAGCTATTTGCAGCTTTTCTGCCTGTGGCTGGCAACGGTGGTCTGTGTCAAAAGCATCCTGCAGTGCTTCGCACAGGCAGACCGTCCCCTGTGGCAGGGGCTGCTTGCATCGCTGCTCTTTATGGTGGTATTTGTTCTGCGCTACGAAAGCCAGGTCACCTTTACCATTACAGCCGCCCTGCTGGGCTGCGCTGCCGTTTTGCAGCTGATGTCCATTGATACGGAGCATTGCACCGACGGGCAGTGGATCGCCTCTGCCCTGCTGGCGCTGTTGATGGCAGTGCTGGGCTACGGTATGCGCGAAACCACCGCTCTGCCCACCCTCGCCATTTGCGGCGTTGCCTTTGTGGTGCAGGGATGGCGGCGATGGCTGGCAGGCAGGCAGTGGCTGAAACCCCTTGCCATTACCGCCGCTGCGGTGGTAATGGTTTTCGGCGCATGCGTGGGCATCCGCGCATGGGAGATCGCCAGCAAGCCCGGCATCCGGCAATACATGGACTGGCAGGATGCCCGCTCCCGGGTGTGGGACTTCCTCGGCGTGGAAAACATCCCGCAAGAAACGCTGGACGAATACCAGATTTCAGATGCCCGCCATGCCCTGCTCTATGAGTGGTACCTGATGGACGGGGATATGGATACCGAAGCCCTGCTGGCAATTGGCGATGCCATCGAAGCCGCCACCGACCAGCGTTTTTCCGCACGAACCGCCAAAGCGCTGGCCCTGCTTGCCAAGCTGCCTGCTCAGGATCCGCTGGCGATGCGATCCCTGACCGTGCTGGGAGCAATGGCGCTGGCCTGCATTCTGATGCTGTGTCTTGGCGGGAAGCGGAGCCGGCTGCCCCAGATCATCGGGCTGATCCTTGGCGCGGTTCTGTTTGCCGTAATGATTTTCTATCTGGCCCTCACAGGCCGTTTGCCCATGCGGGTCGCCCTGACGGCTGCCCTGCCGCTGGCGGCGCTGATCACGGGACTGTTCCCTCTGTGCATGCCATCCCAGGGCAGCCTTCCTGCCAAGAGCGCAACTGCGCTGGCCTGCGCTGCGGTGATGGCATTGGGCGTGCTGTATGCCATTCCCATGTTTGAAGCCAATCTGCAGGACGAAATGACCTTTGATGAGGAAATGGCGGAAACCACCTTTGCTGCCATTGATGACTACGCTTCCTGCAACGAGGAATACCTGCTGATTCTGGACCCCACCCTCAGCGGCGATACCCGGATGTTCCCCACCACCGAATTTGGCATTCCCAAAAACATGCACTTCTGGGGCGGTTGGAACCTGCATCATCCCTCCTATGATGCGCTGCTGGAATCCTACGGTTTTGATCCCTACGGCTGGAGTCTGGAGGATTTTCTCAACGAGGATGTTCGCATTCTGCGCGGCGTGGTGGATACGCCCCAGCTGCTGATGGATGCCCTCAGCGAGATCTGCGAGGTGGACTGCTATCTGGACAGCGAATGGGATGGCCTGTACAGCATGTATTTTGAAGAATGGTAGGTTTCCTGCTCTTTTGATGGATTTTGCCAAGAAAGCCTGTATGCCCTATTGAATTATTGACGGTTTCTTAGTAAAATAGTAGTATGCCGTGTTATTGGGATTTATGTTCAGCACTCCCTGCAGGCAGCCACAATGCACAAGCAATGAAAGGAACGTGTACTGCACATGCCGAGAAAGATCGTTATCATCGGTGCATCGGAATTGCAGAATCCGCTCATCCTCAAAGCGAAGGAACTGGGCTTTGAAACCCATGTCTTCGCCTGGGAATGCGGCGATATCGGCGAACGTACTGCAGACCGTTTCTATCCCATCAGCATCGTGGAAAAAGACCGGATTCTGGCTATCTGTCGAGAACTTCAGCCCGTGGCAATAGCCTCCATTGCCTCTGATCTGGCGGCGATCACCGTCAATTATCTATCCAATGCGATGGGACTGCCCTCTAATCCGCCGGAAACCGCCTATATCGCCTCCAACAAATACGCCATGCGCGGCGCGTTCCAGGCCGCAGGAATTCCCACCCCTGCCTTTGTCAAAGTGGGCATCGGCGATGACCTTTCTGCTGTACATGCCATGCAGCTGCCCATCATCGTCAAACCCACCGACCGTTCCGGCAGCCGCGGCATCTACAAGCTCACCTCGCTGGAGGGGCTGGAGGAAGCCATTGCCCAGTCCGTGGAGGCCTCCTTTGAAAAGAAAGCCATTGTGGAAGAATACATTGAGGGCAACGAATACAGCTTCGAAACCATCTCCCAGAACGGTGTGCACCACTACCTGACCATCACCAAGAAGTTCACCACCGGCTCCCCCCATTTCATCGAGACAGGGCATCTGGAGCCTTCCGAGCTGGATGAGGAAACCATCCAAAACGCCAAGGATCTGGTGTTCCGCGCTCTGGACGCGCTGCACATCACCACCGGCGCTTCCCATGCCGAGTTCAAGGTGCTGCCCGGCACCAAAGATATCCGGCTGATCGAGATCGGCGCCCGCATGGGCGGTGACTGTATCGGCAGCGATCTGGTAGGGCTCACCACCGGTTACGATTTTGTCCGCATGGTTATCGAGGCCGCTGCCGGTGATCCGCTGGATCTGACCCGCCATGCCGCCGTGCCTGCCGCCGCCGTGCGCTACACCTTCAGCGATCAGGATATCGCCCATTACGAGACCCTCCGCGAGACTGCCCCGGAACATCTGTACCGTGCCAGCGAGATGGACTCCACCGAAGGCGCGTCCGTCACCGACAGCTCCACCCGCTTCGGTTTCTACATCGTTACCGGCAACAGCCAGCGGGAGGTTTGTGATCTGGCCCAGTTGCCGCTGGAGTAAGGTCTGCGGCAATTGCTGAAAACGAAAAAGAGAATCAACACGCCCCCCGGAGCGTATGCTTCGGGGGGCGTTGCGTATTGATCTATCAAGTATAGTTCAGGATACAAAAACGAATCTGGACAACAGAAGCCGCGCATCTTGCGCCTTTGGCGCTCGCTGCGCTGCGGGGTGGGGCGCTGCGGCGCAGGGTCGCGGGGTTCCACCCCACACCCCGGCAGGCGACGAAGGGAAGTGTGTGCCCAGTGGCGACGGAAGGAAGCGCGTGCCCAGTGGACACAATGCCGAAGGCATTAGCGACCTGAAGTCGTCAACCGAAGCAAGGGCTGGGCACGGGTAGTGCCCAGAACGCCGACTGAGGGTGCGGAACACTTGCGCGAAGCGCAAAACGACCCGCAGTCGTCAACCGAAGCAAGGGCTGGGCACGGCAGTGCCCAGAACGCCGTCTGAGGTTGCGGTCAGATCCCCCTGCACCCCACTCTTTACTCCCTTATTGACTCACTACCGCTGTTGGCCCATCCTCACCCTGTGCATCCAGCACCTGCTTGAGCAAATGCGGATAATCCGTCATAATGCCATCTGCACCGATATCGATCAGATGCTGCATCTCGCTCACATCATTGATGGTCCAGTAATGCACTGCCACATTGTGCTTATGGGCGCTGTTCACCAGCCACTGGGTATTCAGCGGCACGCCCATCTGCTTGGTGGGCAGCTGGAATACACTCAGGCCATCCTTGAACAAAAAGTCCAGATTCACAGCCCCCAGCGCCACATAGCGGATCATCGGCGCGACCGACGGCGAATACATAAAGGTTTCCGGCACCTGACCAGAGGCTTGCAAAGCCACGTAAGCCTCATACAGTTCGTCGTGGAAACTGGCGAGCACCACCCGGTCAAAGGCATCGTACAGCTTGAGCAGGCGCACCACTTCATTCAGGGCCTGCTTGCCCAATTCGCCGCTCTGCTTGATCTCCACATTGATCCGGTTATTGGGGAAGCTGACCAGCAGATCCTCCAGCGTGGTACAGAGGAACTTGGTGCGATGGCGGGGCTGTACCCCTGCCGGATACGCCACATCCCGGGGGCTGACCGTACGCCCGCTGTCGGTGGTGAAGCGCACCCGCTTGCCATTGAGCTGCCCGTTCCTCACCGGATTGGTGAAGCCGAAGTCCACCTGCAGGTGCATCAGTTCTTCATAGGTCCAGTCAGCGATCGCGCCGGTCACATCGGTTTTCCGGTCCAGCGTGGTATCGTGGCTCAGGATGACCACGCCATCCTTGGTGATGCTCACATCCGTTTCCATCATCACCCGGGGATCCACGCTGTAGGCATTGTAGAAGGCTTCCAGCGTGTTGTCGGGAAACTCCCGGTTGCCGCCGCCGTGGGCGATCAGGATGGGCGTTTCCTCCTTGCGCATGGGATTATCCAACGCGAAGTTGGGTTGGCGGGGAACCAGCCCCAGCACAAACCACACCACTGCCACCAGCAGCACAAAACAGATAAGCCGTTTCAGCCTGCGGAACAAGCCCGCCTTTTTCTTCTTTCGTTTCGCCATGGAGCATCCTCCTGTATCCTGTAGGAATAAACAAAGCAGGCGCACGGCGGAAACCGCGCTTCGCCGTGCGCCTGATAGCATCCGATCAGATCTGTTCAAAGAGCACGCGCATCAGATCGGTGCCATCCATCAGCACCGGCTCTGACAGCATTTCCTTCTCGCAGAACTTCCGAGTGGGCATAGGTTTGCCCTCACCCAGAGTCTTGGTGACAAAACGGCTGTCGTATACCGCATAGGGCACGGGGTTGCCGTCATGGGTACGGGTGGTCAGCAGCGTGGGATGATCCGGCAACAGCAGCAGACGGAAGTCCTCACCGCGCTTGTGCATCTCGCTGAGGATGGGGGCCACCACACGGTATTCCACGTTCTGGATGGCTTCCAGTTTCTTGCCCAGATCGCCCGCATGGGCCATTTCGTCGGGAGCTTCCACATGAACAGCGGCAAAGTCGTCGCCATTGGCCAGAGCCTCCAAGGCGCAAGCCACCTTGCCCTCGTAGTTGGTATCCAGATCGCCATTGGCGCCTTCCACATGAGGCGTTTTCAGGCCAGCCAGACCCGCGATGCCCCATACCAGCGGCACCGCGCTGACCACCGTGCCATGATGACCATACTTTTCCTTGAAGGAAGGCAAATTCATGGCAGTGGCAGCGCCCCAGGGCCAGATCATATCGGCAGGGAGTTTGCCTTCGCTGATGCGTTTCTGGTTGATGGGATGATCCTTCAGCACCTCATAGCTGCGCTGCATCAGGGCACACACATCCTGCATCATCTTGACGGCAGCCTGATCATCGGTTTCCTTCTCCAGATGGGGCATATACTGCCCGATGCGCTGCTCCAGCACATTGTGGGGCTCGGTAAAGCGCACCGCGCCGATATCCTTGGCGTCGGACCGCATCACGCCCACATGGCGGAAGGTATCCGTCACGGTGATCTCCATGCCCGCGCCCTTCATCAGGCGGTCAAACTCCGCGTCTGCCAGCAGGTCGTTCATCAGGGTGGTGGCTTCCACGCCGTGGATGTTGCCGCCGTTATGGCTGTGGATGACCAGTTCGCCCTCTCCGTCAGGGGTGACGGCGCACAGATTCACCCGGAAACTGATGCAGCCATCAGGCACGGTAACGCCCATACCAGCGGCTTCCAGTACGCTGCGACCAGTGTAGTAGGTCTTGGGGGAGTAGCCGAAGATGCTCAGGATGGCGGTGTCGCTGCCAGCGGGCAGACCGTGGGGTACCGTCAAAGCGCGGCCGCAGAAACAGCCCGCGCAGCGGTCGAAGGAGTTCAGCGCCAGAGCTTCCAGCGGAGTTTTGCCTGCCAGCTGGGGCAGGGAGGTATCCGCCATGCCGTCGCCGATGACCAGAATATACTTCATGAGTTCATTCGCTTCCTTTACGGATGGATTTTTTAGCCTTATTGTGCGTAGATGATATCGTCCCTGAGACGGTACAGCGTCGCGCCGTGCTTTTTGCGGCAGAAGGCATCCACAAACCAGTCGATCTCCTTCACCGCATCAAACTGCACATAGCCATAGCGGTCGCCGTTTCGCTTCTCGCCCTTCATGTTGCTGTCGCACCAACGAACGGTGTCCGTTTCCGGGTCGTAATCAGCGATATAGATCATGCTGTGAGCGCCCACGCCATAATAGTATTTGGCGGCCATTTGGAAATAGTCGCCCCGCTTGACCTGTTTCAAAAACTCCCGGGCCAGTTCCCAGTTTTCCTCTTTGGACAGTTCCTCGTTATAGACAAACTGGGCCGCCACATAGAAGGGATTGCCATCCTCAGCGGGCACATCCTTCCATTCCACGCCGTACACCGGCACGGTGCATTCCTTCTTGGGCCGGTTATCGGGAATGACCAGCTTCACATCAGGATATTCCGCCATGCGGTATTTGTCGCAATTCTGGCGGAACAGATACACGGTGAAATTCTTGCACACATAGATGTCACCGCTGTACTGGGCACGCTGGGCGCGTCCGCCGGTGTGCTCAAACTCCTTCTGAGCCAAGTTGATGATATCATCAATAAAAGCTTCCCGGGCAGATTTTTCACCCATTGGGGCAGCGGGTGCAGAGTCGCTGCCGTCATCAGTGGGGGCAGCGGTATCAGATTCGCTGGTGTCTCCGGGCTGCGTGCCTTCATCGGATATGCCCTCGGTCTGAGAGATCACCTCGCCATCACTGTCCGTGACAGTGATGAGCACCTCGGCAGTGGCAGTGAGGCAGAAAAACGCCAGCAGGCAGGCCAGCAAAAATGCCAGCCTGCCGCGGGTGATAAAATTCATCACAGAAGTTGCTCCTTTTAGCGCAGTTCAGTGGTGGGGATCACGTCCATATCATCGAAGGCCTGGTTTTCGCCGCCCATAGCCCAGATGAAGGTGTAGTTGCTGGTACCGGCGCCCGCGTGGATGCTCCAGGAGGGGCTGATAACCGCCTGCTCATTCTGCATCACGATGTGGCGGGTTTCGTCGCCCTGACCCATCATGTGGAAGACCACGTTGTTTTCCGGCACTTCAAAGTAGCAGTACACTTCCATGCGGCGCTCATGGGTGTGAGCAGGCATGGTGTTCCAAACGCTGCCGGGCTCCAGCACGGTCATGCCCATGGACAGTTGGCAGGTCTTGAGCACATCGGGATGGATGAACTGGTTGATAACGCGCTTGTTGCTGGTTTCCAGAGAGCCCAGAGGCTTCTTGGCAGCATCCTCGATCTTGATGAGCTTGTTTTCGTAGCTGCAATGAGCGGGAGCGCTGACCATGTAGAACTTGGCGGGGTTGGAGGAATCGCCGGAAGAGAACCACACGTCCTTCACGCCGCGGGTCAGGTACAGGCAATCTTTGTAGCCCAGCTGATAGGTTTCGCCGTCAGCGATCACCTGACCCACGCCACCCAGATTGAAGATACCGATCTCGCGGCGCTCCAGGAAGTACTCAGTGCCGAAGTTCTTCCAGATGTCGATGCCTTTGTTCAGCGGCACGGTTTCGCCAACGGGCATCACGCCCAGGGTCACCATGCGGTCCACATGGCTGTAGACGGCAACGACTTCGTTCTTCACAAACAGGTTTTCAATGAGGAACTCCTTGCGGGTCTCTTCGGTGTTGTAGCGCTTGAAATCCACAGGGCTGCAGCTGTAACGGATATCCATCATAATTGTATGTCCTCCTTTGCGTTGTAGAAAGGTTATGATACGTTTGGCGCATGCTGCGCATCACCGTTATGATAGCATATCGGATGAGAAAAAACCAGTTTGGTTTACGGTTTTTACATGGGGATATCGGATATGTTTGGGGAGATACCGTCTGCCGGATGTTCAAAGTTTTACAATGATGTACCGCTGGTTATGGTATCATGATCCCGGGCAACCCAAATAATGGGTTTGCGAGACAATGATATCTGTACTCAAAGAAAGGAGTGCTTTTCATGATGAGAAACCCCACTCGCGTTTTCACATGTCTGTACCTGCTCCTCGCCTTGCTCTTTTCACTGCCAGTTGCTCAGGCGCAAGCAATCCCATTGGATTTCTCGCTCCTGCCAGAGGATACCATTGCGATCGTGCTGTCTCCTGCGAACGCAGATCAGCCCAGAATCATCTATGCAATTCACGGCATCACAAAGGACAAGGATACTGTATCAGTAAGCGTGATGCAGATCCCCACAGATCCGCAATGGAAAATCTACGATGCCGATACAGATGGCGTAACAGAGCAGGAAATCCGCTGGCTATATGATTTTCCCAAAGACCTGCCCATTCTCGGCAGCTATTGCGAAGCCTATATCGACCAAGAAGGCAACCTTCCAAAGGACAGCTTGATCTGGTATAAGCAAGACAGTTCTGTTCCCATGGGCAACAACATGGACGAGCAATTCACTTTTTTGTTATCAGAAACAGAGGATGTCGGCGATAAGCTGATTTTTCAAATGGCCTACAATTGTATTCCCATTCCAGGAGCCATAAGCGATACACCTCTTTGCCAGATGACCATCGACCTTTCAGATTACCTGACAGATTAACACCTCGCCCGCCTGTCGCCGAGCTGCATCAATGACAGGCGGGCATCTGTAGGCAGCGCCCGCAACGCAGCACCGAAGGTGCGAGGACGGGCCCTCATGCAAGCGGCAGTGGCAGGGCAGGGCCCCTGCCACATGAGCCGCGGAACTGTCTGTCCAGCACCTGGCGCGAACAGCCCGTGATAAACGGGCCGGACGTGCATCATTGTGTTTCGTTTGTTCAACCCACTCCCTCACATTGACTTCCTCACCCATCCGGCGGTATAATATCACGTATACACTCGTAAAGGAGGTACACGGTATGGCAACCGTTACGGTCAACGAAGATGTCTGCAAGGGCTGCGGCCTGTGCGTGGATGCATGCCCCAAGCACATCATGGAAATTGACAAGTCTCACCTGAACAAAAAAGGCTATCATCCCGCCCATTGCGCCAGCATGGAAGCCTGCATCGGCTGCGCTTTCTGCGCCACCATGTGCCCGGATGTGGCCATCACCGTTGAAAAATAAGAAGGAAGGTCGTTTGAGCCCATGAGAAAGCTTATGAAGGGCAATGAGGCCATCGCCGAAGCGGCCATCCAGGCCGG
>SVGQ01000054.1 GCA_015056245.1 Clostridiales bacterium
AGTTTGTCGCTTTCATTCTATCACGCAGAACAAGAAACAGCAAGCCTTGGCGGGCTTGCTGTTTCGGTATTTCTTTGGTGCAAAGGGAAGGATAACTCCTTCCTTTCCATCCTCCCAGCTGCGCAAAGAACTTTTGCAGCAATCCCGGATTTGTCTGTATTTGGATGTGCGGTTTGTGGTTTATGCCTCTTCCGCGGCATTCTCTTCGGCGATGTCGTCCTCGTCGTTGGCCTCCACCTGCCTAAGACCCGCCACCTGCGAAACCGGCAGGGAGAAGCAGATGGCCCCCGCATCGGTGCCGGGGCCGGCCTGCTCCACGATGGCCTTCATGATGGCGGCTTTCTTGCCGGCTTCGGCAACGATGAGCACCACGTCCTTCTCGCTGGCAAGGGAAATGCCCAGAAACTTGCCCGTCTCCCGGCTGCCGGTACCCTTGCCCAGCAGCACCGTGCCGCCGGTGGCTCCGGCAGAGCGGGCGGCGTGCATCACCTGATCGGATGCGCCTTCGTTGAGAATCACATAAATCAGCTCATGGGAGAAGACCATGCTGGGCTTTTCTCCCGTGGGCGTTTTGTTGTCAGTCAGATAGGCCATGGTTCGTCCTCCTCCTACGCTCTTGATGGGCACGCTCATCATGATGCCGTTGCCCGGAATGTCGATGAACAGCCGCAGCTTGGCGGCCCGCATCAGCTTGCGGGTCTGGTCCCGGTCGGCGACGGTGCTGATGAGCGCCTTTTCCTTCTGGGCCAGCCCGTACAGGGACAGGTGCTCCGAGGTGGCGGTGCCTTGGCAGAGCATGGTCAGCGCCAGAGGCAGTTTCAGGTTCTGGCAGATGGTTTCCATGGTCTGGGCCCGCTCGCGGTCCACGATGGTCAGAACAAAATTCAGCTCCATGGTCACACCTCCCACAGTTCGATCACGTCGGTATCATCGTAGCTGACCACCGGTTCAGCCGCCACACGGCGCACCTTGATCACGTAGATCAGACCCATGATCTGCACGGTGATCAGGGGCATCATGGCAACCAGCGCCACCAGACCGAAAGCGTCGGTCATTATGTTGCCGCCCACGGCGCTGCAGGCACCCATGGCAAAGGGCAGCATGAAGGTGGCGGTCAGGGGGCCGGAGGCCACGCCGCCGGAGTCAAAGGCGATGGCGGTGAAGGTGGGCGGCACGAAGAAAGCCAGAATCAGGGCGACAGCATAGCCGGGGATCATCAGCCACATGATGGAAATGCCGGTGATGACCCGCAGCATGGCAAGGCCCATGGCGGCAGCCACGGCGATGGACAGGCTGTAGTGCATGGCGTTGGCGGAGATGGCACCGGCGCTGAGTTCCTCCACCTGCTTGTTGAGCACATGGACGGCAGGCTCAGCGTTGATGATGAACCAGCCCATGAGCATGGCAAGGGGGATGAGCAGGAATTGCAGCTTGGGTTCCGCCAGCCGCTGGCCCAGCAGATAGCCCAGCGAGGAGAAGCCCACGTTCACGCCGGTCAGGAACAGCACCAGCCCCACGCAGGTGAGCACAAGACCCAGCAGGATGCGCATCAGGGGCAGCTTGTGCAGCTTCAGCGCAACCACTTGGAAGATCAGGAAAAACACCACGATGGGAAGCAGCGCGATGAGCACTTCCAAAAGGTATTCCGGCAGGGCATGGAGGTAACCAAGGCCCAGCTGCACGGTGTCGGGGTAGTTGCTCACCATGGAGGCTGCCGCGCCTTCGGGGGCGTTGCGGTAAACGAAGCTCAGCAGCAGCACCGCCAGAATGGGGCCTATGGAGCATAGCGCCACCAGACCGAAGGAGTCGGTGTGGGCGTTGCCGTCGCTGCGGATGGAGGCCACGCCAACGCCCAGCGCCATGATGAAGGGTACCGTCATGGGGCCGGTGGTGACGCCACCGGAGTCAAAAGCCACGGACAGGTAGTTGGGATCAGTCAGGGCAGCCAGCAGGAATACCAGCCCGTACAGGCCCAGCAGCAGCCACTTCATGGGCACGGCAAACAGGATGCGCAGCATGCTCACCATCAGGAACAGGCCCACGCCCACCGCCACGGTGATGATCAGCACGGTGGAATCAATGGCGGGCACATTGCTGGCAAGCACCTGCAAATCCGGTTCGGACACGGTGATGGCTACGCCCAAAAGAAAGCTGACGATGAGGATCAGGGTCAGGTTGCGGCTCTTGGTCAGCTTGGCGCCCATGTGGGAGCCGATCTGGCTCATGGAAACATCGCTGCCCAGCGTGAACAGGCCCATGCCCACCACCAGCAGCACCGCGCCCAGCAGGAATGCCAGCAGCAGATCCGTGGTAACGGGCACGAAGCTCAGGCACATCAGCGCCACGATCAGCGTGATGGGCAGCACGGAAGCTGCCGCCTCCTTGAACTTTTCAAAGAACATTGCCTTGGAGTGCAAAGGAAATCCTCCTTCCAAAAGAGTGGTTGCGGCTTATTCTATGAAGGGCGGGCGCAAAGAAACCCGCTTCGCAAAACCGGTCGAGACAGGATATGTGGAAAGGAGAATGCCCGGTAAACAAAACAAACAGAGCCAAAGACGGCTCTGTCCTATCTGCCATTCGCTTTGGCAGGGCTTGCCCTACCATGCAATCGAGATAAATCGGGGGCAAAAGGCTCCCGATGACAGACTCCACCACTTATTTCGACTGCTTTGATGGTAGCATGCTCCCCGGCTTTTGTCAATCGCAGGGGAAACTGGTTTTTCCCTTGACATTGCTCACGGCATCCGATAAGATAGCAGCAGTGGGAAACCCTTTGAAAAAACGAAAGATGCGAGGTAGAGACCATGCTGGATCAAAACGGACGCTATACCCTTACCAACTACGGCATGATGGAACCCTTTTGCAGCTTCCTGCCCGGCGTTGCCGGCGAAACCGGCGTGCCCATGTGGTGCTACTATGTGAACCGGGGCCAGTGCATCTCCAGCTTCGGCATCGAGGACAAGGATCACGCCATCATGGAGTTTTTCCCGGCTCATCAGGCGTACCAGTATACCCAGAAGGTGGGTTTCCGCACCTTCCTGCGGGTGAACGGCCAGCTGATGGAGCCCTTTGGCGATACCCAGTACCAGCACCAGATGCACATCGGCATGAATGACCTGTGCATTACGGAGACCCGCAAGGGCATCCAGACGCAGGTCAGCTACTACACCCTGCCTGAGGAGCGGGGCGCGGCGCTGGTGCGTCAGGTGACCATCACCAACCAGTCCGGCGCGGCGATGCAGCTGGATCTGCTGGATGGCATGCCCGCGCTTTTGCCCTTTGGCATCAATCTGCATTCCGTCAAGCATATGACCCAGACCGCCAAGGCCTGGATGCAGGCTGAGAAGGAAGAAGGCCGCGCCTATTTCCGGGTGCGGGCCAGCATGGAGGACACCAGCGATGTGCAGCAGGTGCTGGGCGTGAACTTTGCCGCTGCTCTCACCGATAACGGCGAAACCATGCCGGTGTTTGTGGATCCCCGCCACATCTTCAGCTATGACAGCGGCCTTGGCAGCCCGGTGGGCTTCCTGTCCGCGCCCTTTACCGATTGGGCCGCCAAGCCCGAGGTGACCGAGAACATCCTGCCTGCCTGCTTCTTTGGACGGCAGGTACAGCTCAAGCCCGGCGAAAGCTGTGCCCATACCCTGCTGATCGGTCAGGCCGAGAGCAAGGAGCGGGCTGAGACCCTTCTGAGCCGCGTGATGAATGCCGAAGCCCTGACCCTGAAGCATGCCCGTGCCGTGGAGATGACCGAGCAGCTTACCGATCCCATCGGCACCAAGACCGGCGACCCGGTGTTCGACCGCTACAGCCGCCATACCTATCTGGACAACCTGCTCCGCGGCGGCAGCCCCGTCACCCTGCCCGGGGGCAAGGTGGTGTATATCTACTCCCGCAAGCACGGCGACCCGGAGCGGGACTACAACGCTTTCCGCATGCGCCCGGAATACTATTCTCAGGGCAACGGCAACTTCCGCGATGTGAACCAGAACCGCCGCTGCGATGTGCTGTTCTCGCCGGATGTGCGGCTGAGCAATGTGCATATGTTCTATAACCTGCTACAGGCCGACGGCTACAATCCGCTGGTGGTGGACTATGTGCAGTTCACCCTGCCTCAGGCGGCCCAGACGGAGCTGCTCTCCCTTGTGGCGGAAAGCAGCAAGGCCGGGGCAGCGAAACTGTTGAGCGGCTCCTTCACCCCGGGCCAGCTGCGCATGGCGCTGGAGGACTGGAATCTTACCGTGCCGGAGCTGGACTTCTTTGCCAAGGCCATCGCCGCCGCAGAGCAGGGCGTAACCGCCACCTTCACCGAAGGCTACTGGAGCGATCACTGGACCTACAATCTGGATCAGATCGAAAGCTTCCTGAGCGTGTACCCGGAAGCCGAGGAAGCCATGCTCTATGAGGATGCCAGCTATACCTGGTTCCAGTCTCCCGAGAGCATCCTGCCCCGGGCCAAGCGCTATGTGGTGACCGACAAGGGCGTGCGCCAGTACAACTATCTGGAAAAGCGCAGCGCTGCCGGTTCCCAGCTGACGGCCCCTGATGGCACCCCCATGCGCGCCACGCTGATGGAAAAACTGCTGACCCTGCTGGCTGCCAAGACCGCCACGCTGGATCCCTTCGGCATGGGCGTGGAGATGGAAGGCGGCAAGCCCGGCTGGTATGATGCCCTCAACGGCTTGCCCGGCCTTTTGGGTTCCTCCATGGCGGAAACGCTGGAGCTGTGCCGTGTGCTGGAGGATATCTCCCGCCGCCACGGGGCTTTCAACCGTTCCGTTGATCTGATGGAGGAAGCTGCCACCCTGGCCCGTACCGTGGCAGAAGTGCTCAAGGTCAATGAGGCTGTCTGGCAGCAGGACGGCGCTATCCTGCCCGTATGGAATGCTCTCAGCGATGCCCGGGAAGCCTACCGGGCCAGCATTTTGAACGGCGCCTGCGGACGCAAGGAAACCCTGCCCGCGGAAGAGATCACCCAGTTGCTGACCCTGTGGACGGCTTATGTGCAAAAGGCTGTGGACAAGGCCATGAAACTGGGCGGCGGCTTGTGCCCCACCTATTTTGCCTACGATGTGACCCAGTACCATGAGGACGAAGCGGGCCTGCATCCCGATGCCTTCCAGCTGGTACGGATGCCCGACTTCTTGGAGGGTCAGGTGCGCTGGCTGCGGCTTGATAAGGCCCCGGTAGAGAAGCGGCAACTGCTCACTGCCGTGAAGGAAAGCCGCCTGTATGACCGCAAGCTGAATATGTACAAGGTGAACGCTGCCTTGGGCGAAGCCTCCTACGAGATCGGTCGCGCCCATGCCTTCACCCCCGGCTGGCTGGAGAACGAGTCCATCTGGCTGCATATGGAATACAAGTACCTGCTGGAAGAGCTTCGCTGTGGTCTGTACAATGAGTTCTGCGAGGATTTCCATCTGGCGGCGGTGCCCTTCCTTGACCCCATGATGTACGGTCGCAGCCCGCTGGAGAACTCTTCCTTCATCGCTTCCAGCGCCAACCCGGATCCGGTGATCCACGGCAAGGGCTTTGTGGCCCGCCTGTCCGGCTCCACGGCAGAGTTCCTGTCCATCTGGCAGATCATGATGCTGGGCCGCCAGCTGTTCACCCGGGAGAATGGTCAGCTGACCCTGACCCTGGCTCCCGTGCTGCCTGCCTACCTGACCCGGGGCTGCGATGCCATCGAGGCCACGCTGCTGGGCAAGACCAAGGTGATCTACCGCATCCAGCCCGGCAAGGCGTATCTGCCGGGACAATACAGCCTGAGCAATATGACGGTTCGCTGGCAGGACGGCACCGAGACCCTCTTCTCCGATGCCCTGCCCACCGGCGAGGCTGCCGAGCGCATCCGCCGGCAGGAGGCTGCCCAGATCACGGTGATCCTGACCGAAGGCCGTCCTCATCAGTTCTGCACCCAGTGCGGCGCCAAGCTGCCCGGCAGCGTGCGGTTCTGCACGGAATGCGGAACGGAACTGCAGTCTGCGCCCGTGGCGGCTCCCGCAGCAGCGGCGCAGCCTGCGGCAGGTCAGGTGCCGGTGTTCCAGCCTGCGTCCAGCGAGCCGATCCAGCTGGGGCAGGTGCAGATGCCGGTGTTTACCCCTGCTTCGGATGAACCGATTCAGTTGGGGTAAGGAGCTGGGTGGGGGATACTTCTCCCAATCCCATGTGCTTGGACTGTAACCGCCGCATAATGGCTGATACAGATTGCACTCTGGCACAGGTTTATCAGAATCGATATGGTCAATCATACCCAATGTGTGGTACTGATTGAGCAAATGCATAGCAAAGTGTGAAAGAACTGACAGAATATTGTCAGGATGGTAACACAAGTTGGCCCGGTAGTATGAACTACCGGGCTTTTTGGTTCAGAATAACAGAGGAGAAGTTCCGTAGTTTTCACCTCTGACTGATAAGTAAGTAACTGTTCGCGTTGATATTCAGCTTGGCATCATCAACCAAAAACGGCGGAGACCGCTTGCGCAGTCTCCGCCTGAAAGGGGGAACCGTTATGACTTAGTTGGCGCCATAGGCGGCGGTGTATGCGTTCTGATAGATCTCCACATACTCGGCCAGACCCATGCTCTCCAGACGCTGGATGTAATCATCCCACTCTTCTTCCACGCCGCCGTAAGCGAGCCACTTGGCGCGCATTTCGTTGGTGTAGCTGAGAATGTCGGTCTGGATCAGGCTCAGGGCATCGTTGTCCTCTTCGCTCATGAGCATGGAGGGCACGTACTCATAGATGGCGTACTTGCGATAGTAGTTCTCGTTGCGGTCATACTTGGCCTGATGACCGGGGCTGCGGGTGATGACGGTGTTGAAGTAGTCGCTGGTGAGGGCGATGGGGCCGTCAGAAGCGAAGGCTTCCATGTAACGGAACTCGTCGTAGCTCATGCCTTCGGGCACTTCGGCGTAGGAGTAGGTGCCGTCGCCGTTGTCGATCAGGTTGATGCCCACGGGGCCCAGGTCGCACTGCATGGACCAGTAGGGATCATAGAAGGTATCCACCCACTGCATGAGCAGCTCGGGGTTCTTGCATTCCTTGGTGATGGTGAAACCGGTGGACATGGTGTTGTTGGAAGCGGTCCAGCCCCAGGAAGTGGTGCCGTCCGGGCCCAGCATGGGGGACAGGGGCTCGTACTCAGCTTCGTGCACGGTGCCCAGGTCGAAGGAGTTCCAGCACATGAACAGACCGATGTTGGCGATTTCGCCCTGATTCTGGGCATTGTAGGTCTTCTTGTCCATGGTGAAGCCTTCCATGTCGATCAGGCCCTGAGAGAAGAAGTTTTCGTAGAGGTACTTGCAGGCTGCCTTGTAGCCTTCGGTGGCGGGAACGAACACGACCTTGCCGTTGTCCAGCACCAGATGGTGGCCGTCATCGGTCATGGTATCCGGATAGCCGAAAGCGCCGAAGAGGCCGCCGATGTCACGCTGAGAGCCGTTGAACTTGAAGGTCATGGGGATCTCGTCCTTGAGGCCGTTGCCGTTGGGATCGTTGTCACGGAAAGCGGTCAGCACGGTCTTGAGCTCTTCCATGGTGGTGGGCTTTTCTAGACCCAGCTTCTCCAGCCACTTCACGTTGATCATCATGTTGCTGGCGATGGTGCCATCTTCACCCTGCTGTACGTAGGGGGTGGAGTAGATGTTGCCATCGGGAGCGGTGACCAGAGCCTTGATCTCGGGATGAGCCTCGAACAGGGCCTTCAGGTTGGGAGCATACTGGTCGATCAGATCGTTCAGGGGCAGGAAGTAGCCCTGAGAACCGTAGGTGACCAGATCGGAACCGGACAGGGAGAACTTGCCGAAGAAACCTTCGGGCAGATCCATGGCGGCGCCCAGCAGCAGGTTCTTCTGCTCGTCGTACTCAGCCTGGGGAATCTGATCCCAGACGATGTGTACGTTGGTCAGTTCTTCCATGCGCTTGAACAGTTCCATCTCATCGGGGTTGCCGTGGAGAGGACGAACACGGATCATCAGACGGAACTCCGCCTTTTCCTCAGTGAGGGGATACGAGGTGGCCAGCGCGGATACAGAGCCCAGCACCAGCACGAGGGTCAACAACAGGCACAGAAACCGTTTCATAAAGGTACCTCCTTCTTATTGATAACGCTTCTCTGAGCGTTAGTTCCGTTTGTCAGCCCTTCACTGCGCCGATCATCACGCCTTGGATGAAGTAGCGCTGCAGGAAGGGGTAGAGAATCAGCAGGGGCAGACTGGATGCCATGATGACGCCGTATTTGATCAGGTCGCCCATGCGCTGCTGTGCTGCCAGCGTGGAGGCATCCTCCACCATGTCACCCAGCGAGTTTTCAAACAGGATGTTGCGCAGCACCAGCTGCAAGGGATATTTGTCGGGGGATTTCAGGTAGATCAAGGCGTTGAAGTAGCTGTTCCAATGGTTGACGGCGTAGAACAGCACCATCACCGCGATGATGGACTTGGACAGGGGCAGCACCACCCGCGTGAAGAACTGGAAGTTGCTGCAGCCATCCAGCGTGGCGGCTTCCAGAAGCTCGTCCGGAATGGTCTGCTGGAAGAAGGTGCGGGCCACGATCAGGTTCCACGCGCTGACTGCCACCGGCAGGATCAGCGCCCACATGGTGTTGTACAGCTTCAGCTGCAATACCAGCAGGTAGGTGGGGATCAGACCGCCGTTGAAGATCATGGTGAAGGTGACCATCATCATCATCACGTTGCGGCCTACCAGATCCTTGCGGGAGAGGGCGTATGCGCCGGGAATGGTGATGAGCACGTTCACGGTGGTACCGATCAGGGTGTAGATGAAGGTATTGCGGTAACCGGTGAAGAAGGCTTCATATTCCAGAATACGCTCGTATCCCTCCCAGGTAAACCGGTGGGGCCACAGAACCACTTCGCCAGCATACACCGCAATGGGATCGGATACGGACGCGATCACAATGAAATACAGCGGATAGGCGACGATCAGCAGAACGATGGTCAGGATCACATAATTGACGATATCGAAGAGCCGGTCCGCACGGGAAAGGGAAATCTTGTTTTCTGCTTTCATGGCGGTCCCTCCTAAAACAGCGACGAGTCGGATACCTTGCGCGAGATGAAGTTGACCGTTACGATCAGCACAAGATTGACCACGGACTCGAACATGCCTACGGTGGCTGAAAAGCTGAACTGGGAATTCAGCAGACCGCGCTTGTACACATAGGTGGCAATGATCTCCGAGGTGGAGATATTCAGGGAAGTCTGCATCAGGTAGGCTTTTTCAAAGCCGACCGCCATCACTTTGCCGGAGTTGAGGATGAACATGATCACAACCGTGGGCAGGATGCCGGGAATATCGATGTGCCAGACCCGCTGCAGCTTGTTGGCGCCGTCCACCACGGCAGCTTCGTGCAATTCCGGGTTGATGGATGCCAGCGCCGCCAGATACAGGATACTGCCCCAACCTGCGCCCTGCCAGATTTCCGAACCGATGTACAGAGGCCGGAACATGCTGGCTTCTGCCATAAAGTGGATGGGCTGCCCGCCAAAGGCGACAATCAGGTGATTGATGATGCCGGAGGAGGGGGAGAAGAACAGGAAGATGATACCCACCATGACCACGGTGGAGATGAAGTGGGGCGCGTAGATCACTGTCTGGACGATCTTTTTGTAGCGTTTGCTGGGCATCTGGTTGAGCAGCAGCGCCAGAATGATGGGCACCGGGAAGGAGATGATCAGGTTGCCCACGCTGATGGCCAGCGTATTCTCCAAAAGCTGCCAGAAGTCAGCTGTGGCGAAGAACCGCTGGAAGTTGCGCAGGCCCACCCACTGGCTGCCCCAGATACCCTTGGATGCCTTATAATTGCGGAAAGCAATTTGCAGGCCGTACATGGGATAATAGCGGAAGATCAGGAAATACAATATGGTCGGAATCAAAAAAACATAGAGCTGCCAATTTCTCAGAACACGCTTCCATTTCCGGTAGGAAGCTGTGCGCCGGTTAACCCTCAGCGCATTCTGCGTGGCCTGGCTCATATGGACACCCCCATTTGCAACTTGTTTTCTTGATGTCTGAATTTTATCGTTTTTCTCCCAAATGTTCAATCATCATTTTGTGAAAACGGTATTTATTTCATGAACAGGATTGCGCAACGTGTTGCACAGCAACGGTTTTGAAGCGATGTGCATTTCTTGCCCATTACATGTGGTTTATGGTATGATATCGGCATAAATAATGGGGGTGTTGTCTGGTGAGATTCCGCAGCAAGACCTTTTTGCGATATATCCTTTCCTACTCTGTTGTGCTGTTTCTTCCGCTGTTGATCCTCTGCCTGGCGTTTTATTCCGCTTTGATGGGACGCTTCACCGAGGAGATCGCAGACAGCAACACCCGTGCCATCACTCAGGTGCAGAAAAACTTCGATTCTCAAATGGAGCAGATCATTCAGCTTTCCTACCTGATCCAGAACGATGCTTCCCTGCATCCCGCCAAAATCGGCAATGACATCATGTCAGCCCGGCAAGCTGTTGCCACGCTGAGCACCTATAAATCCATCACCACCCTGCCGGAGATCGTCATGGTCTATGCCGAGGGTGGCGAACTGATTTTTTCCAATAGTGGTGTTCTCACCCCTGAGCGTTTCTTTGAACAGCAATACCTCTATTCCAACCACACCCTGCAGGATTTTTCCGAGACGGTGGCTCATCCTGATGGCATCGTTACCTGGGGCAGCGACAGCGTGAAGCAGTTCGGGGGTCAGTCCAGCGACTATATCACCCTGTTTGTGGCAGTGCAGCGAGGCAATATCTCCCCGAAGATCCGTTCCATTTATATGATCCCCGTCAAGCGGCTGCGCAGTGTCATTGCGGATGTGGCTTCTGAATATGGCGGTCAGGTGTACATCTTCGATCATCTGGGCCAGATGATCATGACCGACCAGAACGCCTTTCCGGATGATTACACCGCTCAGCTGAAAAATCTGCCGGTGGGTACAGCCCAGCGGCTCACTGTGGATGGAACGAAATATTTCCTTTCCTCAGCCCGTTCCAAAACCTCTGGCTGGCAATATGTGATCGCCATGCCGGTTTCCGCCGTGGAAGCGCCCCTCAATCGCATTTTGCTGAAAATGTCCCTGTTTATGGGCTTGACCTGCCTGGTGGGCGGCATCGCCGTATATGTCTTCTCCGTGCGGCACTACAAGCCCTTGCAGCAGCTGCGCATGCAGGCACTGGCTTATGCCCCCGCTGCGCAGGGCACGGAGCTGGAGCAGGTATCCACGGTGCTCAGGCAGCTGTCATCGGACAGCGACAGCTACCGCAGGCGTTTGGAAAACAGCCGGGATACGCTGGTGCAAAGCTGCCTGTCCCAGATCCTGCGGGGCAGCAGCGAAAGCGCCGCCATGCTGGAGAGGGCCAAAGAAAATGGTGTGGATTTAACCAGCGTGCCTTGTTGGATGGTGGTGGCTGTGTCCTTCTCCAAGAGAATCGGCATTGCTGGCAGCACCATACGAGGCGCTCTGATGACGGAATCCTTCGGCCTGAGCGATGTCATCCTGTGCGAAAATCCACCGGACAGCGGCTTTATGGCGATCTTGTTCCCGCATGAACGCACTGAAGCGGATTGTGAACGGTTCCTTACGCCCTTGCAGGAACATCTTCAGAGCGTGTTACAATGTCAGGTAGCCTTTGGTGTCAGTCTTCCCTGCAAAGTTTCGGAACTGTCCATTGCCTACCAGCAGGCTGTATCGGTCCTGAACAACAAGCTGATTCTGGGCAGCAGCTTCATCTCGTTCTTTGCCGATGAAACCGAAAGCAACCGCGGCCAGAGCTACTATCCTCTCCAGGAGCTGGAAACCCTGCAGTGGAACCTGCTCCAGTTGGACGCGGAAGCCACCACCAACTGTATTCACGGCATTATGCGCAATATCAGTGAAAAAGGTTGCTCTTTCCCCGTTGCCCGGTTGATCTGCTTTGATGTGATCAATGTGACCCTCCACGGCCTCTACGCCATTGCGGATAATGAAGCCATCCGTCCTGCGGGGGATATGCTGGAACGCCTCGCGGGTTTTGACACCATTCAGGAACTGGTGGTGCTGCTGGAGGAAGTGATCCAGACTGCCTGCCAGTCCATCCGTCAGCTGCGCAGCGCCAAAACGGAAGACCGGGTCAGCCGCATCCGTCAGTATGTGGAGACCAACTGCTTCGACCCGAATTTTTCGATTTATTCCGTAGCGGAGGATTTCGATCTGACTCCCTCCAACCTGTCCCATTATTTTAAAACCCAGACCGGGCAAAGCATTTCCGATTATGTGCAGACGCTCCGACGAACGGAAGCCTGCCGCCTGCTGACCGAAACCAACGATTCCATACAGGTCATCGGCGAGAAGGTGGGTATGCTGAACGTATCCTCTTTCATTCGTAATTTCAAGCAGCAAACCGGTCTGACCCCGGGCCAGTACCGAAGCCTGCATGCCTCCGGCAAGACCGGTTTTGAGGAAATGTGAACGGTTGAGCACAATGGAAATGTTTGTTAACTGAAACGAGGAAAAATGATTTACATGGTATGGAATCTGTGTTATAACTATTGTAGGCTGTATATTCATCTGCTTGGTGAGAGAATGAAGGATAGTAGAACAAGGTATCCCCGTAGAACCGCGCATTCATGGATGCGTTGAAGAAGCAAAAAAACGAATGGTACCATTCTTTCCTAACCTCATAGCTGTCTATGTGATTGAAATCCAAAAGGGGTCTTGAACATGATGAACCGGAATCACCTGTTGCGCAGAATGGTTGCGCTGCTGCTTTGCACCTGCATGCTGCTGGGTAATGTGAGCACAGCCGTATCAGACAATTTCATTGTTCAGTCCAATGATGTGCCGATCAGTGACGCAGTAGAAGCGGCTTCTGTCGCTGCGGATAACGGATCCAATGCACAGGAAAAGGTCATGCTGAAAAACTATGCTGAATACAGCTTCAAGCTTTCGGCGGATGCAGGCGAAACACAACCGCTGCCGGAATATGTGGAAGACGGTCAGTATATGTATTTCAGCATGGATTTTGAGTTGCTGAACAATCCGGAGAGCAAAATCAGTCTGCTCAAGGAAGCATATATGGCAGGCGAGATCGACGCTGATACGATCTTTATGTGCGGAATCAATTTTCTGCCCTTTGTGGAGAACTCCAATTATCCTGTTTCGTTTGATTCGCCGTACAACCAGGCAATCGATACGAATACTGGTCTGACCATCTTCCGCTGGTGGGTTGATGAGCAGCTGTCGGAGATCCACCTGCGCTTTACCGATGAGATTCTCAGCCGCGAGGGTGAGATTTCCGGTGCAAAAATTGCATTTGAAGGTTATCTGGTCACCGGCGGAAAAAACGACAATGGTGAACTGCGGTTTGGCGTGGATGGTCAAACCATCTCTTTGAAGGCCAAGCAGGAGTATGATCTGGTCAAGAGCGTTGGTACTCCGTACTACAGCGTTGACGCATCCTCCTATCTGGTGGATTACACTGTTACGCTGCAGTTGGATCAGGCGATGAAGTTGAGCGAGACAGACAGCGCTCTGTATGCTGCTGCATTGACGCTGGTGGATACTGTCAGCAACGACAGCGCTCTTTCCGGTACGATCATTGATGTCAGCGTGGCCTCTGCTCCGGAGGGTGAAACGGTTACGGTGACCAATAGCGGTAACGGAAAGACCAATACCATGGTCATCGCCAGCCCGGATGATCAGATTTTGCAGAAGGGCACTTACACCTTTGTTTACAAAATGAAGGTGAATAATGATGCTGCCCTTGCCAAGCTTGCTGGTTACAGCGAAGATCAGAAAACCAATACGGTCGAACTGAAGGAAAACGGTCAATCCCTTGAAACCCCTCTGACCGCGTCCGCTGTTATCACTTGGGAGGACGTGACGGATAACCAGTTCAAGATTGAAAAGGATGTTTTCCTGAACAAGGCTCCGGATTACAACGGTATCTATATCAAGGATAATGATTACTGTCTGGACTACCGTGTGGTGGTGTACATCCGCGAACCTGTGCATACCTTTACGGTGGCAGATGCCAACTGGGGCAGCTTTGATTTCCGGGAAGATGAGGCTATTACACTGGAAGGCATCGATGACAGCGAAGGCTATTGGGATGCACCCATTCAGACCGCTCAGTTGGATCAGGTTAGGGCTGCTGTTACGGTTACAACGGAAAATCACCCCTACGGCAGAGATAACAAAACCACTGCCTGCAAGATGATCACTATTACTGCGCCTGAAGGAGAAATGCTTCTGCCCGGCGCTTACCATCTGCGGATTCCGGCAGATGTTAACGATGCAGTGAACGCCACGCTGAATAATACCTATTCTCAGTATTTTGAGAACTGGGCTATGCTTCATCGTGTGGATGGCAACCCTACCAATGTTTCTGATAACTATAAGTCCAACATCCCGCTTCCGTTTACAACCACCAAGGACGGCGGCTATGAGACGAACAAAGACACCGGCGAATTCCTGACTTATGAAGGAAAGCCCGTGATTCGTTGGGATGTTTGGTTCGGTTGGGATTTCTACAACAAGACCACCTTTGAGGATACCCTCACTGGAATGGAATTGCTTGTGAATAACGACTATCCTTTTGAAATTCACAGCTTTGTCAATCCGAAAACCCTCGACGAGACCCTTGTTTCCCTGAAAACGCTGGAAGGCACGGATTCTCTGGATTGCCTGGATTTCAAGGCCGACGGAAGCGGTTTCACTGTTTATGCTGAGAACCTGGATAGCAACTCGAATGATGTGCTCGGAAAACTGTATAAGATCGTGTACTTTACTGTTCCGGCAGATGATCCCAGTTCTACCACCGGCGAGTACCTGACCTCTGGCCTGAAAAATAAATATACGGCAAACCATGTGCCGGAGCTGGGCGGCGGCTTTGGCAATGGCCCGCATACCGGCGAAGTGGAACCGAACATTGGCGCCGGTGCACGCCTGTACGTGTCCAAAAAGCATGTGATCGAGCTCAATGACAGTTTGACGAAGTGGAAGATTACCTGTAGTAATGAACAGAATAAGATTCCCTTTGCAAATTTCACCAATCTGGATATCATCGATCTGGTGCCTCGTGATCAGAAGCCTATCGGGGAAGTGTTTGTTCACTACAGCGATGAACACCCCATCACTGTGGAAATGCTCTGCGATAACAACGCAAGGATCCAACTGGTGGAGGGAACCCACTATACCATCAAGAAGCAGATGGATGGCTATGCTTTTGGTGACGATGGCAAGTATGGTTTTGCTGTAGACCTCAATATGGAAACCGTTGCTGCCGCAATGGCGGAGAAAAATGCCGTCTATTTCAAGACCATTGATGTTCTGTGCTATCTGGAAAATGAAAAGCATCCTTCCGGTCAGAATTACCGAATCCACAACGACGGTTGGCTGTCCTACACCAATCAGGGCAATGATCTGGAGGAAGGTGCCAACGCTTACTATGATCGTGGCTTCTCCACCAAGACAAAAGGGATCATCGGATACGGCGATTACTACGATCCCACTGCGCCCAGAGTATATTATGTATGGGAAAACAACTCCGAAGGTAAACCATCGTATAAAGGCCAGCAGTCGTTCACTGGCGGTTATGATGATGCACCCGAAAGTGGCGATGGTCAGAAGGAGATCCTGTGGAGAATCTTCATTGGCGCACGAGAATTTGGTAACGATGACAACCCCATTACCGTTACCGTAACGGATACCTTCTCCGACAATCAGATGTTCCCCACCTATACAGGGAAGGATGTCAAGGAACTGTTCCTGATCCGGGCAGAGGATTCCATGGACTATATCATTATTCCAGATAATGTTGTCGTCAATGGCAATTCTTTCAGCCTTACGTTCACCGTGCCCGGCGGCGGTTGGGCCAGTAATAACAAGGATAAGAGCAAGGATATCCTGATTTTCTATCATACAATCATTAAGCCGGAAGCCATCAAGGATGCGCTTGATGCGGCAGACAGTGATGCTGACAACGTCACGTTGGAATACAGCAATACGGTTTCGGCTGGCTGGAATGGCGAGAGCTACACCTTCCCTACCTGCACGGGATCCCATGCGTTCAGCACGACCATGCTGGATAAATCTGCTGATATCATTACGGCTGTCAGCGAAATCGAATACAGCGTTCTCATTAACGAGAACCGCATCATGCTCAACAACGGCAATCCTTTGGAACTGACGGACGAATTGGGTCAGGGCAAAGCGGATTACCTCTATCTGGATGACAGCGTCCGGTTGGTGAATCTGGATACCGATGCAGTGCTGTCTGCTGGTTCCTCTGTTACAGAAAACACCTATACCATCACTTGGGAGACCGGTGACACCAAGGGCTTTACCATCAGTGTGCCGGATGGTCAGCGGCTGAAACTGACTTATCATGTCAGACCTCAGGTAGAAGTGGGCAACGAAGCGCCAACACTGACCAACTCTGCCACCCTTGTTGGCAAAACGGCAAGCCATGAGCAGGATAGCTTTATGGTGAACGCCCACTATCAGCAGGCCACCTACAAACCTGATGAAGGCCAAGCGGCTGTTATCATCAGGAAAAAAGAAGGCGGCAACAGCGTAGAAAATTGGCTGGCTGGCGCCGAGTTTACAGCCTATCCTGTTTTAGAAGATGGCACTTTGGGCAGTGTCTTCAAGAAGGTCACAACGGATGACACTGGTAAGGCAACGTTCGACTTTGACTGCGACAGCGAATTCGGATCCTACACCGTATATTGCATCAAAGAGACCAAAGCGCCTGAAGGCTATCAGGGAAGCGAACAGGAATGGTATTTCTACTTCAGCAGCATTCATCATGAGTATGCTAACGAAGAGGTAGAGAGAATTGTCCAGCTTCTTCGGGAAAAGCAGAATACACAGCAGGATAAGCCAATCACCATCACGCAGGGATTCCACCAAGTGGTTTCCTATGTGACTGTGGAAAACACGGCCATTACCAGCGATCTGCGTATCCGTAAAGTGAACGCGGCTGGAGCGGACCTTGAGGCTGCCACCTTTGTGTTGCAGGATGCAAAGGGGAACCGTATGCCGGATCCCGTAGCCGGAGTGGATCAGGGTGTGTACTACTATACATTCTCCGATTTGAAGAATGGCACCTATACCCTGACCGAAACCATGCCTCCCGAGGGCTATCAGTTCTCCACCCCCAACAGCTGGACCATCGTGCTGGATGCTGGCAGCGAGGATGAAACAGACTCCGTCAGCGTTGTCTGGCCCGAAAACGCCACCGATGCCATGAAGGCTTATGTGGTGGAAACGACCAATGCCGCTGTGCCCACCCTGACGGTACTCAACGATGTGGCAGCGCCTGCTGAACTGAGCATTCCCGTCACCAAGATTCTGGATGGCACGGATACGACCACACAGGTGTTTACCTTCACGCTGGAGGCTGAAACGCCTGGCGCTCCCATGCCGGCAGATCCTACTGTCAAGACCCCGGCCGATGCCACGTATACGCAGAAGGCCACCGTATCCTTTGGCGCTATCCAGTATGACCATACCCATGTGGGTCAGACCTATCAGTATAAGATCACCGAAACCGACTCCGGCTCCGGCTTTATTGGCGATGAATCGGAATACCTTGTAACGGTTCAGGTGGAGTGGGAAAATGGTCTCATCGTGCCCAGCATCCAGTCCATCACGCTGGATGAGCAGTCTGTTGAGCAGGTGGCCTTTACCAACCAGTTTGTGCCGTACACCAGTATTTCCGGTACCAAGACCTGGGTCGACTATGATAACTATGACAGACTTCGTCCCGAGAACCTGACCATTACCCTGCTGGCCGACGGTTCTCCGGCAGAGGATGCTGATGGAAACGTGATGACCAAGACCATCAGCGGTGAGGGTAATGTTTGGGAGTATTCCTTCGAGAATCTGCCCAAATATGATGGCAACAGGGAAATCAAGTATACCGTCAGCGAAGAAACGGTGGATGGCTATGTGCTTAGCCGGGGCGAAAGCGAGTATGATCTGATCAATACCCATACGCCCGTTACCACCATCACGGTGAACAAGACCTGGTCTGACAACAACAACCAGGACGGCAAGCGCGCCGGTGTGGTCGCCAAGGTGAAGCTGTACAAGACCGTGGGCGAGACCACCTCCGAGCTGTACACCGAAACCGTGGGCGCAGCCGACAACTGGAGCAAGACCTGGACTGAGCTGCCTGTGTATGAAGGTGGTCAGCAGATCACCTACAGCGTTGTGGAAACGCTGGAGAATGCCAACAGCTATACCAGCGATACCACTGAGGCTGTTGTGGTAGCTAATGGCGGCAGCAAGACCATTACCAACAGCTACACGCCTGAAAAGAC
>SVGQ01000055.1 GCA_015056245.1 Clostridiales bacterium
CCCGGAAATCGCCGGATTCACGCTCCTTCCCTTTCAGAGTATGAATCCGGCGATTTCCGGGTGAATGCCGCAACCATTGCATTACATAACACCCCGGCGGGACGGTAAAACCGTTCTGCCGGGGCGCTGTCTGCTGCTGGTTATTCCTCCGGTGCTGCCAGCATATCCATCAGCAGGTTGTATTCCTCCGTGGAGATCAGCCCGCCGCCGTAGAACACATTCACGCGCATGGTCATATCCTCCGGGTAGCCGCCCCGGGCAATGGTACGGAAACATACTTTGTACATCAGACTCATTCTTCAAAACCTCCGATCAGTTCCTGATATTGCAGTTCCAGCAGTGCCTCGTCCAGCTCTGCCATGTGGTTGCTCATGTTTTCCCATTGGGTCAGCACCTGCTGCCCATCCCGGAAAAACCGTTCTCCGTCGTATTCGTCACCCATCTGCACAGGCACATCGCCACAGGGCACAGCCCCGGGAAAATCTGCCGCGTTGTCAGGGTGGAGCCAGATCAGGTTCACCACCTGTCCATTCTCAATCAAGGCATAGTTCATCGTTCATCCTCCTCAGCGATGATTGCGGATAACGACAATGCCGCTGCCGCCATCCATGGAAGCCAGGCTGCTGGAATAACCGCCGCCGCCACCGCCGCCTGTGTTAACGCCGCCAGCCGTGGCGACCGCAGAAGAATTGGGGCCTCTGCCAGCGCCATGACCGCCGCCGCCCTCACCAGCATAGCCGCCATCGTTGTGGGTTTTGTTGGCGTTACCGCCACCGCCGCCGCCCGCATAAAGGTCAGCGCCGCTTTCGCCAAACTCGCGGGTGGTGCTTCCCTGACCGGTACCGCCATTGCCAGTGGCCCATTTCCATTCGCCGCTGTCCGTCTGGTACTGGTAGGAAGCGCCGCCGCCATCGCTGCCGTCCGAGCCGCCGTTACCGGCCTTGCCCTGATTGCCGTAGCTGCCGCCGCCGGAGCCGCCATTGCCGCCCAGACTGTTGGTGGTATAGCCGCCATAGCCTCCTTCTGCGCTGAGCAGATCACCAAAAGAGGAGGTACCGCCCCTGCCGCCGGCGGGATATCCCGCCGTGCCGCCTGCACCAACGGTAATGGTATATGCCTGTCCGGCTTTTACGGTTTGGCTGCTGGCGGTTTTGGTATAGCCGCCGCCACCGCCAGACAGATAAGCGCCGCCACCGCCGCCCACACAGAAAATATCGATGGTGCCGCCGATGCGCTGAAAGGTCAGTACACCGCTGGTTTTCAGCTTCAATCGCCAGTTTTGCTTGTTGCTGACCTTGCCATCGTCAATCAGCTCGTAGGATCCAGTGTAGGTGAATACGGGCATCATACCGGCAAAATCCGGTGTGCCGCCCAGATTGAAGATCATCGCGATCCCTCCTTTACTTGAGAATCATCACGTTTACAGTCAAAGCGGCAGTGGGCTTAACGGTGGCTGTAAAGGTCAGTTTGCCGGAACTTTGCGCGGAACAGTAGACCATGTTGTTGGCATAAGCCGTGTGGCTGGCGGGGGCAGCCACAACGATCACCGTGCTGCTGGATGTGACGCCGCTGAAGCTGACCGTCTGCACATAATTGCTGCCGCTGGCAGTCCAGCCGCTGGTTGTGAGGGTGGCGGTGCCGGTGGACATACCGATCTTGCCATTGACAGCATCCTGCAATGCTTTGCCCTGCCGTGCATCCAGCACCGAGCCAGAGGCAGTGGTGGTCACATTATTCACCACCTGATCCTTTCTGAGAAAAACCGTACTCAACCGTTGGCCCAGATGCTGCAGGCCGCTCAAGTCCAGATATGCCATAGGGATTCATCTCCTTTCCCATCAGACGATGGCGCTGTTGATCTGTGCGTTGGTAATGGGCTGGTTGGTCACGAAGCGCTGTGCCAGCTTAACGGTGTTGTTCCACACGGGCACCGCGTATCCGCAGACGCCTTCGTTGCTGCGTTCATCGATGACATCGCTGGCGGTGACGAACGCCGCAGAAGCACGGATGCGCACCTGTGCCAGCGAGAGATCCCAGGTCTGCGAGTTGCGGGTGAGGGAAGGGGGAACAGGCATTGCACCGGGCACGCCTTCCAGCACCCTCAGCGAAATCTTGCGATCGTTCAGGTTCAGCCGTACGATGATCCGGTCGATGCGGTCAGCGGAGCCGGACACCTGATGGGTGAAGGTTTTGGCAGCGCCGCCGTCATCGCTGAGGACGAACAGATAGCCATTGATCACTGCCCCGCCGCAGGACACCGTGGTTTTCATGCTGGTGCCGTCCGCGCTTACCAGCAAGCCGCCGCCGTTATGGCTGGCAACGCCGTTTTGCAGCGCGCCCGCCAGAAGATGCGCCAGTTCAGCTGCATCGTACTGCCGCACATCGCCTTCTTTGGAGTCAAAATAGCCGTAAAATTCTTTTGCCATGAAATACCTCTCTTCCTGTCAGGTTGTTTACACATGCAGCTGGAGCCTGTCCTGCTTCAGACGGCTCACCAGCGTAATGGGGGCATCGCCAAAGGTAGCCGACAGATTGACCTGACCTTTCTCATGGGTTTCCTGCATGGCGATGAGACGGGCGTTCATCTGCGCACCGTTGTCCACCACGGTGACCACATCCCCCACATCATAATCGGTGCGGTAATGGCACAGGCTGCAATCCCGTACCTGAGCCGTCAGGGTAAGCCTTGGCGGGTTCAGTTTCTGCTGCGCGCCCAGCGTCAGCATCTCCACGGTTTCTGCGCCGCTGAGGGCAGTGAACAGTTCCCGCCGGCTGCATCCGGTCAGCTCGTTGCCGATGGAGTAGATGATCCGGTTTTCATCCTCGCCTGCGCCACCTGCATAGACGGTACCCACCTCGCTGGAACCGTCGTCAGTACAGGTCGCAGATGTGATGCTGCCCACCTCCCGGCTGAAAACAGCTCGTCCTGCGCCTTCGGTGCGGTCGCGGCCTACCCAGGCCCCGAAGATGAACCGCTTGTTTTTGAAATCCGGCAGCACATCCCAGCCCACACCGGTGGCCTGACCGATGGAAGACAGAATATCCGTCAGCTTATCAAAACGCGCCTGCCACGGCAGCGCCAGGCCACGGCCCTGATCCTTGGCAAGCACCATGCGGGGCATGCGCCGCTTTTCATCCTCAGGGCTGGTCAGATTCCCGGCTGCAAAGTGCAGGATGGCGCTTTCCGCGCTGCCGGTAAAACGATCCCAGCCAAAGCCGCGATAGGGGTCGCTGCTGTCAGCGGTGGGCGGCACACAGATGCGCCGGGCTGCCAGCCCTTTCAGCATCAGACCGTCCGCTGTAATGCTGTCCTCTGCCCGGGTCACCTTTTCGATCAGCAGCATGGTATCCGTGCGCCCGTGCAGAAACAGCAGCAGGTCTCTTGCCAGCATCTGCCCGCCGGGCGCGCCCCGTTTCACAGTCAGCTTGAAACTGCCGGGGCCATACAGTTCCCGCTTGATGATCAGGCTCTGATAGAGCGGGATCTCTGCCAGCAGAACAAAATCCATGTTCATGAGCATCAGGCTTTCGCCCATGGATCACACCCCCTCATAGCAATCGTTCCATTCCACGCGGACCGGAGTACGGGCTGTCAGTTCCCGGCTCTGATAACGGAGCTGGTTGATTCCCGGCAGCAACCGGAAAGCCAGCAGAGAAGCCGTTGGCTCCAGCAGACCGAAGCCGTTTTCCACGCTGCCGTCAGCATGGAGGATCTCCGCGCTCAGTCTGCCCGGCTCGGTGCAAAGGGTCAGTTCATCGCCCACAGGCAGAGGCTGAACCAGCCGGATCGCCGCGCCTGTGCGCAGATTGGTCAGCGTGGGGGTTTCTCCTGTGCCCGTCATATGGACGGTTACCGGTGTATCGGTCTGCCCCTCGTTTTTCAGGCTTACCTGTGTATTCATCTTGCCCAGCGTAAAGGGCACCGTCATCGGCAGGATCAAGCCGCCGTTGGTACCGGCAAGCACCACTGCGCTGGTAGGCCCGTACCAGTAGGGGCTTTCGCACACAAAATCCACTGTTACGGAGGGGTGTACATCCATCACGCGCTTGCCCCAGTTCAGTCCGCTTTCAGGCACAGCCCAGGTCCACCAGGTGCCATAGTCGTTCTGATAGATCAACCGTCCCCTGTTCTGCCCATCAAAGGCCAGGCTGGGCGACAGGATGCCGCACAGGCGGGAACGCAACTCGTAGAGTTCCTGACGGCTGTTTGCCATCACATGCAGCGTCACCTGCACATTGCGTTTCTGGCGGCGCAGGCTCAGGATGCTTTCGCCCTGCTGATGGGCGCCGGTGGAGGCCGTCACATTTACATCGCTGATCCCCATACCGCGCAGGCTGCACAGCACATAGGGCGCGTGCAAAAACACAACCTCCTCGCCCAGAATGTTTTCATATATGAGCTTTTGCACCTTATCCCTCCTGACTCATCCATTCGCCCAGCGCCTGATTGACGCTTTCCATCCGTCTGGCCACATCGCCGGGGCTATCCACAGGCTGGTTGAAATTGACGTTCTGCACGATGTTCACATCCGGCGGTTTGGACGCACCTGTACCTGTCTGGGTGGCTGCCAGCGATACGGCGCTGCTGCCGCTGACCAGACCGTTCCATACGCCATCCACCTGTTTGGTCAGTTCTCCGAACCAATCCACCAGATTGCCCACCGTGTTTTGGAAACCATCCAGCAGCCGTTCGCCCATGGTACGGCCCAGCAGGTCGTATTCCGGAACGTAGGTGTTCAGCAGGGAAAGGATCTCCTGCTGATTGTTTTCCATAATGAGCTTTTCTGCCTCCGCTTCCAGCGCGGCGGCATCCAGCCGTTGTTGATAGAGTTGCTCAATGGAGGCTTCTTCCTCATCCAGCTTGTCCAGCTCCTGCTGGGTTCTGCGCTCCACTTCCTCTGCCTGCTGCCTGAGCGCGTCCTTCTGATCCTCCAGCTCCTGACGGCGCAGACGCTTTTCTCTTTCCTCAATGGCCTGCTGAAGCTGTTCCTCCAGCTTTTTGCGGTTGTACTCGTCCTGCTCATAGGCAATATCCCGCTTGAGCATTTCAATGCGGCGCAATTCCTCCGCATCCTGATCCTCCCGCTCCTCGGCTGCTGCCAGCCTGTCCAGTGCATCGATCTGATCCTCGATGGCACGTACGCTGTCATCGCGCCATGTTTCCCATGCCCGGCGGCTTTCTTCCACCCGCTGCAATTCCGCATCGCGCATGCCCTCGTACTTTTCGGTCAGGGCTTCCACCACACCTTCGGACAGACGGTCCAGGCTTTCTGCATCCCGCTGGCGGATCTCCTGCTGCACATCAAAGATGCGCTCTTCCCACTCCATGATCTCTTCGGCATTGAGCTGATGCCTGCCGGCGATCTGGCGCAGCAGTTCGATCTCTTCCTCCAGTGTGATCTCGTTCATGTGGCGCTTGTGCTCGATGATGTCATAATCCCGCTCCAGCGCTTCTTTGCGGGCTTCTTCCGCAGCCCGGGCGGCCTCTTCGGCTTCCTGTTCGGCAGATTTACCGCCTCCGCCACCGCCGCCTCCACCACCGCCTACTTTGGCGGGTTTAGCCGAGCCGCCGGAGGCTACGCCAAGAGCTGCCAGAATCCGCTGAGCAGCCATGGCTACCTGAATCAAGCTGTTCAGTGCGCTGATGGCGCCGCTGGTATCCACCTGCACGCTGCCGGAGATCTCCAGACTGTCAGCAGCGCTCTGCGCCCAGGAGATCACACCGCCCAACTGTCCGTACAGACGCTGCGCGTTGACGGAGATCACATCCCCGGAGCGGTCGAAGTTATCGCCCATGCTGCGGAAACTGGCACCCATGCTCTTGGCGGTCCGGATACCTGCCTGCATCCCCCGCTCCGTTGTGCGCAGGGCATTTTGCATTCTGCCGGCGTTCTGGCTGTTATCCTGAAACTGGCGGTTCAGATCCCGCATGTTGCTGACAGCCGATCGCTGCCGGCCCAACTGATCCAGACGGGAATCCAGTCCGTTCAAAGTACTGCGGTAGCTCTGGGCCTGACGGCTGGCATCCCGCTGGGCATCGCCCAATCCGTCCAGCTGATGGGCTGCGCTGCTGGCGGCATCTCCGGCCTGATCAGCAGCCTCCGCAACGCTGTGCAGACCCCGCTGCATACTGGCGGCGCCGTCTGCCACAGAGTGATCTGTCAGCTGAGAAAACCCGTCCGACAATCCGGAGATCACGCTTTGGATCACCGAGGCCATATCCTGCGATTGCAGGGCAAGGCGCTCCTGCAAGCCCAGCATCTGTTCCTCCAGCTGTGCCAGCGTCTCCGTGGTGGCTTCCCCGTCCAGCCCGATATGAAGCTGCTGGTGAAGCAGACCGTCCAGCGCGCTGAGCCGTTGGGTGATGGTATCCAGCATCTCCAGCGCTTCCTCAGCATCCGCTGTGATCCGTACACTCAACTCCTCAATGGTCAAGTTCTCACCTCCCCTTTCCGGCGCGGGGTCAGGTCACCCATTCCCCTCCATCCCCAAAAAAGGTGAGCGCGTCCACCTGCTGGGGCTCCGCATCGCCTTCCGGGTTGTGGAGATGGTTCCATTCCTGCATCACCGCGCCGATTTCATCCATGTAGTAGTCCTCCATCAGCTCCCGCTTGGAGATGCCAACGCTCAGCGCCGCTGCGATGAGCCGCTGGAGCCAACGGGGTTGATGGCTTTGCGCACCTTCACCTGCAGCGCGCCCGCCGCTTTGATAAAATTTTCAATGCTGTTAAGCTCCATCCATGCCTCAAGCATTTCCATCAGGCCGTCCAGACCGATCATCTCGTCCCGGAGCAGATCGCCCTCCTCCACGCCGATCAGGCGGGACACCAGGCTGATACCGTAACCCGGCAGCACGGTCAAAAACCGCACTGCCATTTCTTTGAGTTCCTGTGCTGTCAGCCCCTTGATTCGGCTGAGCATGGTTTTGGGGGTCAGTCCGGGCAGCAGGGTATCCAGCGCCTCTCCGGGCAGATCCCGCAAAGTCTGCAAAGCTGTCAGGAACTGTCCGATAGGCATGCGGCGGATGGTGTACCCCCGTACGGTCTTTTCCCTCGGCAGGGACAGGCTGACCGCGTCCCGGTACAGGGTATCTGTGGTTGAATTCATGTGTTTCCTCCTGAAATAGGTGTTTTGGGAAGGCGAATGCGCTCCTTGCCGCAACCCAGCCAGCGTTCCGGGGATCATCCGCGTCCGGTTCTGTTATGGGTACCGGTCAGCTGCGGTTTCCGGAATCCGGCTCCTGACGCAAATGCCCCGTCCTCCCATGGGAGGACGGGGCAACTGGGCTTCCGGATCAGTTGTGCGTTTCATCCGCCGTCAGGAATGCCAGACAGGCATCCTGATTGGACTTATCCTCCTTGAGCTGCATCACAGCCCAGGGAGCCAGACCGCCCATCTGGGGACGCTTGAGCACGCCGGTGATGATCACCTCACAGACGGAAATGCTGTCCTTGCGGGTGGTAAAGTTGTCAAAGCGGATACCGGTCATTTCAAATACGCGGTAGTTGAAATAATACGGCAGGCCGCTGATGGTATCCACCACAAAGCGCAGGGCATATTCCTTGCCGCTGATGTTGAAATCCGCTTCCAGGGTTTCGGTTTCAGCGTTGTAGGTGCCCATGCCCAGCTCAGCCATGCGGCTCAGGGGCACTTCCGCCACACGGATCTCCACATCCTCACCGACTACGGACTTGATCTGGGCGTACAGATCATCATCGTAGTACAGATCGGTAACGGATTCCTTGCTGGTGCGGCTCATGCTGCCCGCGAAGGGCAGGGCTTCCGCTTTGCTGGAAGAATAGGCCGTCAGATCATTCTGGGTAACAGGGGCAAGAGCCAGACCCTTGAAACCGGTTGCTGCTCTTTTGGTACTCATGCTTCGTTCATCCTTTCTGTATGCCAAGATTTCAAATAGCGGCTGATGCGTTGATGCATTGCCGCAGTCGCTTCCTCAGCGGTAAACACCCGCTGATAGCCCAGCGCGTGCATGCACTGGCAGGCTTCTTCCGCCACCAGGTCCGCCTGTGCCGGGTCGCGGGCGAATACCCGCAAATCAAAGACAGTTTCCATCAGGTACGCTGCGTCGTCATAACGGGCGGTGCAGCTTTCCGATGCCAGCCGGAGCACGATGATCGGCTCCAGTTCCGCCGCATCAGCCGCAGGCCAGCCCCGGGTGATATGCTGCGCCGATGTGGCGGCAGCCAGCGCCCCGATGATGGTGTTCACATCCTCCATGGCATTCTCCTTCCTCAGCCGGACAGCAGCCCTTGCAGCAAGCTGGCCACCCGCGGGCGCACCAGCACAAAAGCCGGGTACAGGTACGGCTGAGGCGCGCTCTTGTAGGTGCCCAGTTCCACGAAGGCGGCGTAGGGTACGTCTGCCACCACCTCGCCCTGAGCCCCGGAAGGGCTGTCCTGAGTCCGCACATGCAGACTGTCCCGCAACTGCCCCGCATCCACAGGGCACAGGTTTACCGCTTCGATCAGCAGCTGATCCAGCGCGGCGGGTACCGCAGCCTGTACTGCAGCCCGAAGCCGGAGGGCCAGTTCCTCCGATGCATGCATAGCCATCTCTCCTTTAGTTGGTTTGTTCCCTCCCGCCCGATCAGACTGAGCCGCCAGTGCAAGTCCTGTTCATCCATCATGCTGTGGCTTCCTGCGGTGAGTCTGATCAGGTTCCCTGCCCCTGATGGGCTGCCGGACCGCCTTCCCTGCAGCCGCCCAGGATCGTCCTCTCACTCTCTCATTGTGGCTTCCTGCGGCGCAGGGCAGGTGTTCCGGTATGGATCCCCAGCGGTCATCAGGGATGAGGGTCTCCGCAGGCGGTGGTTCTCACCGCCCGGCCTCCTCATCCTGTACTGCGGATCCCCTCAAAGGCTCCCTTTGTTTCAGTTCAGTTGTTCCAGTATGGCTACACTGTGCCCCAGCCAGTGAACCACTGGCTGAGTGATGCGGTACCGGCAGCCCGTTTGTCCGTCACCGATGCCTATGCCCATTCCTTTCTCAAGGATTGCTCCTTCCGTGGTGATGAGCCGCATCATACGGACGGCCTGCTCGCCGTATACCTGCCGGTCCGCTGGGCTGTCCATCGGCTGTAATGTACCGGAAAAAGCCATACCTTCCGCTTCAAAGCGCGGAAGGCGGTCGTTTTCTCCAATGGCAGGCATCATTGCCCGGTGGGCAGACAAGGCTTGCAAACGTTTCTTTTGCAGCGGCATCAACCCACCACCCTTGCCAGCCGGTGCCGGTTGAGCACCTGCCGGATACTGTCGGGCAGACTGTCCACTGTAATGCTGACGCCGCCTTCCTGATGGCTGCTTTCTCCCTGCAGGCCCAGACGGGCATACTGCATGGCAGCCAATTCCACCACGGTGCCTTCCAGCGGAGTGGGCACAGCTGCCCGGCCTGTGTAGGCCATCACATACATTTCCGCATCACTGAGCAGATCGCTCAGCAAGGGATCCTGCTCAGCGCTCAGGCCGAGCCTTCTTTTCAGCACAGCAAGCTTGTCCACAGGCTGTCACCTCCTTTGCTGCACGGGGTTTACGGAGCGCCGGCAGCTCGTTTGCTGCCCGCCTCATCAGGGATGAAAGTGCACATACACGCCCGCCGTCTTGTTTTCGTACACCTGAGCAATGCTTACCTGACGGTAGCCGAACTTCCAGGCATCCGCATCCGGATTCATATCCGGGCTGACCACCTTGGGGCTGATGTGCTTGGGGAACTGGATCACAGCGCCCTTGTGCACCACCATGAAGTTGATTTTCTGACCGTCTTCCGCGATCGTGTAGCCGCCGGTGGTCTCACCGGAGGTGGTGCCGTCATTCTGGGTGATCTTGGTGTAAAAACGGCTCTGCGGCACGGGGATCACCTGGCTGAAGCGGGTGAGCACTTCACGGCTGCTGAAACCGTCCATATCCTGAATGAGGCCGTAGTAGGCAGGCGTAATGAAGAGAATGCGGTCCTCCATGGGCACTTCGGCATCGTCCATGGTGTTGGTGGCAACACGGAGGGCAGCGATCACTTCCTCGCCGCCAAGCAGATTGTTGCAATGCATGGTCACGCCATCCGCACTGGCATAGGTGGCAAAGCGGAAAGCATCCAGCTCGGGCGCCACCTTGGTACGGATGAATTCGCCTGCCAGCATGCCAAAGGCCACACCAGCGGTTTCTGCGTCATCCATGCTGTCCACCGTGAACATACGGCCGCGGTCAAAGTTGCAAACAACGGTTTCGTTGGTCAGGGTCACATCGCCGCCCACATAACCGCCGTTTCGGCTGTAATCGGCCAGACCGTCCATAGTCATCTTGGGAATGATCAGTTCGTTGGCATTGGCGCCCATACGGATCAGATCGGGGTTGCCATCCAGCACATCGGTCTTGCTGGCTTCCTTGTACACTTCATCCAGCAGAGGTACGTACTGCTGAAACAGAGAAATATCATTTGCCATGTGTCTTCATCCTTTCTTCAGTTGAGTTGAGGGGTGATCGCAGATCACAGGTGCTGCATCCCACCGGCAGCGCAGAGAAGCCGCCGGAACGAATGCTGTGTTCCGCCGCAGGAGGATGCTGTTTTTTCGCAGACGGCCATGCCTGCAAAAGAACAACCGGGCTGCTTATTTCAGCCCCAGCGCAGAACGCATCTGAGCAGTGAACGCCGCCTGCTGGCTGCTCTTGGGCGCATGACCCCGCAGGCGCTTCTCCACTGCTTTATCCACTTGCGTCCGAAACGCCTTTTCCACCTGCGACAGGCTGATCTCTGCCGCCTGAGGATCATCAAAGCGAAGGCAGTCAGCCAGTTCCATGGGCAATCCCTTCAGGCTGAGCTGCTGCAGAGCCTCTGCACGCAGTTCCCGGCTGCGCAGCGCCGCTTCCCGTCCCTCCAGAGCGGCTTCCCGCTCTGCGTCCCGGATCAGTGCTGCCTGCTGGATCTCTGCGTCGCGCTCCCGTTCCCATTTGCCCCGTGCGGTTGCCAACGAGCGGCTCACCATCCGGTCAAATTGGCGCTGCAACTCGCTGTCCTCCCGGAGAAGCTCCCGAAGACGGTCGTTTTCTGCACGGTCGGTCTGCACTGCGCTTTGCTGTTCTTCCTGCATCGTGATGTTGTTTTCCATAGGTTCCTCCTTGCCCGCAGCGTTCGCCGCCGCTGCGTTCGATCTGATGATATGAAAAACACGGCGGCGCATCGAGCTGCCAGCCGTGGTTTTTCCTTGTGTTTCTGGTTTACCTTGCCATAGCGATGATGCCCAAGCCGGGTTCTTTCAAACCAAGCACGGAGACGCCGAGCAGGGGATGCTGTGCCAGCATTCTTTCTCCCATGGATCCCAGCGGCATGATCGCCCTTGGGGCAGACTTTTGCTGGGCTCTGCCCGTCCAGCTGTCATCCCAGCCGATCTGCCTGCGCCGGGTCATATACACCCTCTCCCAGCAAGCGATCCAAGGCCGCCTGAGCGTCCTCAATGAACGGGACCTGCGTGAGCAGATCCTGCTTGGCTACCAACCCGTCATAAGCCCGCAGGGTCTGGGCCACCTCCAGACGGTTCACCGGCAGGCTGCGGCTGAACTGCACTTCCATGGTTTCCGCATCCGGCACCTGAAAGCCGCGCAGTCTCAAAAAGTGAACAAGACAACCAAGCCGCCAAAGCAGGCCTTCCCGGAACCAGCGTTCCTTCACCCGGGTCAGCTGTTCCAGTCCGAAGAGCTTGAACTCCATGGCAACGCCGCTCTGGTTGCCGCCAAAGGCCTCGTCGGTCAGGTCGGGCACCAGACTCAGCTTATGAATATCCATACGCAGGCTGTTCTTCAGCACCTCGGTGTCGCTTTCGCTCAGGCTCTTGGTCAGATATTCCACCCGGGCATCGGCGGCAGGCATCTCCAGCGTGCGGGTCTCTCTGAGACGCTGCTGGAGGCTGTGTTCCTCATCCTCCTCCACAGTCGCGCCGTAGATCACCATCAGGGCATCGGTGAACTGCTGCTTGTCATTGACCCGGTCGCTCTGCAGGGCATCGTAGGCATCGATCAGATTCATCACGCCCTCGAAATCACCGCGTTCCCGTCCGTTGTTCCAGTACTCGCCCATGGGTACATGCCCGAAAAAGTGCCGTTCGCGGGCTACCTCGTGAGGAACCTCGGTACCGTTTCGCTCCATGTGGATCACCCAGTCAGGGGTCATCACATCCACCCGCTGACAGAGCCGCTCAAAGTGCTGGCCCAGCCGGTCGCTGAGCAGGACCCCGAACATGGGCGCATGCTCCACGGTGGTATCGTAGACCACGAAAGCGCTGCGGGGGTCTGCCTGACACAGACGCGGCATCGCCTCGCTGTCGGCGTAGTAAACCTCTACAGCCCTACCGTAAATGGCGGCATCCGTAGCCAGCTCGCAGTCCACATTATCCGCTGCACTGCGTTTCAGCACGCGGTTCAGCAGGCTGAGATCGCCGCCCTCCACACATTGGTACTGTACCGGCTCGCCCACCAGATAACCGCTGGTGAGCGCCACGATGTACCCGGGCAGATCGTGCCACAGGCGGTGATTGGGTGCACCCTTGGCGCGCATGCGACCGGATACAGCATGCTGACCATCATAGTAATCCCGCAGCTGGCGGAGCCGGGAGGCCTCTCTGTCAAACTGACGGAGCGCTTCCTGCACCAGCTCCGGCCCGGGTTCCCCGTCCCTGAGCCATTCCCTGTCAAACTGAATCATGTTTTCTCCTCCTTTTTTCTAAACCAGTCCGCCTTTGCGCAGGCGGACCACCTGCCGGTTCAGCTCCGCTTCCATGGCGTAGCGCACGGCATCGATGGTGTGGTTATCCCGGTCGGGGCATTCGCTGACAAAGCCGCCGCCCCGGTCACGCTGGTACTCATACTGGCTGAATTCCCGGGCTGCCACCGGACAGCGGGCTGGGTCAATGACAATGGCTGCGAGTTCCTTCAGCCAGCGGATGCCATGCTCCACACTGCCCGCGCCCTTTTTGACGCCAATGGCGTTGACCCGAAGACGGCGCAGTTCAGCGATCTCCCTCGGCGCGGCGCTGTCGCAGCGCACAAGGCTGTCCCCTGCCAGCCGGTGACAATGCTCTGCCAGCGACTGGATGCTCTGGCCTGAGCATACATACTCATCCATCAGGTACAGCGTCTTTGTGCGGGACAGATACCCGCAACACACCAGAGCATCCGGGTCAGCAGCGAAGCCGAAGTCCAGCCCGTAACGAAAAACGGACAGGGTCTCCTTCTCCCCGTCCGTGATGGGCCGCAACTGCACATTGCCGAATACCTGCCCGCCGGTACCCACTGCCTCCCCCAGATACATGTGCCGGTACGCCCGTTCATCCTGCTGACGCAGCGCTTCCGCTTGCAGCAGGAAATTCTCTCCCAGCCATTCTGCCGGCAGCATACGGTAATCGCTCCGGTGGCACAGCCTTCCCTCCAGCGGTTTGAGTGCTTCGGCATTGATCCAGTTTTTCGCGCTAATGGGCGGGTTGTAGCTGATCAGCGTCACGCCTTTTCCGCCGCGCAGCACGCTGGCCTGAATGGTGCGGATTTCCTCCATGCCGCCAAAGGCGCTGGCTTCTTCCAGCCACAGGGCAGCGAAGTATCCCTTCTCCACTTTGAGACCCTTGCTCTTTTCCGGATCATCCGCGCCCCGGAACAGGATCCTCTGTCCGGTGGGCTGATAGATCAGTTCCATGGGGCTCAGGCGGCAGGTAAAGTATGCGGATAACCCCAGCTGCTCCACAGCCCAGCGCATCTGGGCATACACGCTTTCCCGAAGGCTGTCCGCCACCTTGCGGAACACCGCCACATTGGCCTGTGGGTCTGCCAGCAGCAGGCAGATCAAAGCAATGCTGACAAAGCTGCTCTTGCCGCTGCCGCGCCCGCCCATGAGCCAGTACTCCCGGTGCGTACGGTTGTATACATCCCAGAACAGCCCATGAAAGCCTTCCGGCAGCAAACCGCTCAGCCGTATGCTCATTGGGATCCCTCCTCATGGGGAATGTCCACCACGATGGAGGGCGGCTTTACCGGCTCGGCAGGCTGCTCGCCAAAGAGCCCGTAGCGCTTGCCCAGCAATTCAGCTGCCCGGAGCACCTCGCTGGGCTTCACCTCGTCTTCCCGGCGCAGGATACTGGTCAGCGCCTGCAACACTTCCTCCGCCTGCGCCACCTTGCTGCGCGGCATGGCGTCACCTCCTTCGTCTGCCTTTTGGGCAGCAAAAAACCGGAGGGCGGCTGAGCCGCTCCCCGGTGGTTCATTTCTGACAGGATACACTATATCACAGTTTTTTGTGTACTGATGTTCACACTTGTCCACTGCTGTCCACTCTTTGGGACGGACAGATTCAAAACCTCTCCAAACCCGCTTGCAGACAGCGTTTTACACGTTCAGACAGTTCCTGTTACAACCGGCTGGCAAAATCCACCAGACCGTTGGCAAGGAAATCTAGATTGACCTGCTCGCAAACCGTATCCTTTTTGGTGTGGATCTTGTCCACATAGTAACCGACTACCTTCATTTTGTTGCAGGCGCAAACGGCAATGCCCAGCTTGAAGCAGGCCTGATCAGAAGGATAGATCGCCTTTTCCATCTTGTCCATATGCAGAGTGCAGCCCTGCTGGCTGCCCATGGCTTCCTCCAGCAGTGCATAGGCGGGCAGAGCGCGGGTCTTTTTGTTGGCAAAGAAGAACATATGCTCACCATCGCCCACGCAATCCAGATTGATCACCAGACCGTTCTTCTTGAAATCCTTGTGGGTGGAAGCATAGGCGGAAGAACCCAGCATGCCCTTCTCCTCATTGTCAAAGAGGATGAACGCAACTTTGCCGCGCTCCGCTTCCGGCAGCCGGGCCATGATCTCCATTACAGCCGCCACGCCGGAGGTGTTGTCGTTGGCACAGTTCTTGTTGGCAGGGCCAGCCAGCATCAAAAACAGCAGGGCAAAGTAAGCCACCATGCTGACGGAAGATCCCCACAGGGGCTCTTTGGTCAGCCAGCCCACCAGCACGCCTGAGCCGAAGCACACGGCAATGAACACCACCACGATCAGCATCTGGTAGAGGATGTACACCAGCAGGTTCTTGGGGGTGATGAAGTTGGGCAGGGGCATTACCGCAGGGGTATCATAATGGGCGGTGTAAACCGCTTTGGCGCTTTCCGGATCACCCACCACCAGGTTGTTGCTGGATCCCTTGGTGTGCACCTGGGCGGTATAGCCCATGCGGGCAGCCTCTTCGATAAACCACTCCCGGAAGGCTTGCTTCTGGGCCTTGTTCTTGCGGATGGGATGCTGCTCAAGCAGCGTTTCGATGATACTCATTGGTACAGATCACTCCTGATGAATCGTTCTGTATACTGGATACAATGCGTATCATAGCATGAATATTCTGCCATCGCAAGGCTGTGTGATTGAAAACCCGCATTTGTCCGCTCAACCCCGCCCACGCGCCTGCGCAAACCGCATCCCATTGTATCCAAAATTGTTCTGAAACGGTATTTCCATTGACAATCCCATCCACCCATGATAGGATAAGAGCAATTCATCACGCTAAAGTGTTGAATTGCCCAACAACGATCTGAAAATGGAGGGTTAACCCATGATGAAGAAGATGATTGCCATGATGATGGCCCTGATGATGGTTCTCACCCTGACCGCCGCTACCGCTGAAGAAGCCAGCGACAAGCAGTATGTGCTGGATAAGGGCACTCTGGTGGTCGGTATCACCGATTTCGCTCCCATGGACTTCAAAGATGAAAACGGCGAATGGATCGGCTTTGACGCTGATGTTGCCCGCGCTTTTGCTGCCGAACTGGGCGTAGCCGTTGAGTTTGTGGAGATCGACTGGGACAACAAGATCCTGGAGCTGGACGGCAAGGCCGTTGACTGCATCTGGAACGGCATGACCCTGACCGAAGCCGTGCTGGCTGCCATGGAATGCTCCAATCCCTACATGAACAACGCTCAGGTGGTCATCGTGCCCGCCGATAAGGCTGAGCAGTACCAGACCGTGGAAAGCCTTGCCGAGCTCAGCTTTGCCGCTGAGGCTGGCAGCGCCGGCGAAGCCGTGCTGAACGAGCTGGGCCTGAATGTGACCCCCGTGGCTGCTCAGGCTGACGCTCTGATGGAAGTTGCCGCCGGCACCTCTGATGCCGCCGTCATCGACTCCCTGATGGCTGCCGCCATGATCGGCGAAGGCACCAACTATGCCCAGCTCACCTACACCATCGGCCTCAACAGCGAAGAGTACGGCGTGGGCTTCCGCAAGGGCTCTGATCTGGCTGCCGAACTGAACGCCTTCCTTGTCAAGACCTACGCTGACGGCTCCCTGATCACCACCGCCGAAACCTACGATGTGCAGGTGGCTCTGATCGAGCAGAAGTAATAGCCCATCTCTCACCCGCGTTTCTGTGGGTGGTTCCAACCGGAGGGATCCATAGGGGCGGATCTCTCCGGCACCTTTGTGCCGACCGTCTTTCCTCCTGATGGGCGGGCGCGCATTACCGGCCTGACCGACAAACGCCGATCCCGCCGGGTCGCTGAGGGGAAACCGCTGAGTGGTTTCCCCCCTTTCCGCTTTTAGCGGCTTTTTCTCTTCCTGTCTCTCTCCAAAAGAAAGTTGGTATGCTATGCAACAGTTGATCGAACAGATGTCCCAGCAGATGCCCATCGTGTTCAAGGCGCTCAACGAAGGCTTTGGTCAAACTCTGCGCCTGTTTTTTGTCACCCTTGCGGGCGCGCTGCCGCTGGGTTTGATCATCTCTTTCGGTTCCATGAGCAAGTTCCCGCCGCTCAAGTGGCTTACCCGCATGTTTGTAGGCCTTATCCGCGGCACACCGCTGATGATCCAGCTGCTCATCATCTTCTATTTCCCCGGTCTGGTGCTGGGCAAGAACATCTGGGGTAGCGGCGAGACCGGTCGCTTCACTGCTGCGGCCATTTCCTTCATCATCAACTATGCCGCCTATTTTTCTGAGATCTACCGCGGCGGCATTCAGGGCATCCCTGTGGGACAGGAGGAAGCCGGTCTGGTGCTGGGTATGAAGCCGGGTCAGATTTTCTTCAAGGTCAAACTGCTGCAGATGATCAAGCGCATTGTGCCCCCCATCTCCAACGAGATCATCACCCTTGTGAAGGATACTTCTCTGGCCCGTATCATCGCCCTGCAGGAGATCATCTGGGCCGGGCAGGCTTTCATGAAGGGCCGCAGCGGCATCTCCGGCGCCATCTGGCCCCTGTTCTTCACCGGATTGTATTATCTGGTATGGAACGGCGTGCTCAGCTGGCTGCTGGGCCGTCTGGAAAAGAAACTGGACTATTTCCGTTAAGGAGGGAAAGCAGATGGCGATTTTGCAAGTGGAAAATATCCAGAAAAGCTTCGGCGCGATCAAGGTGCTGGACGGCATCAGCTTTTCCATGGAAAAGGGCGATGTGCTCAGTATGATCGGCTCCTCCGGCAGCGGCAAGACCACCCTGCTGCGCTGCCTCAATTTTCTGGAGCGGCCTGACGGCGGACGGATCCTCATGGGCGACGAAGTGCTCTTCGATGCCGCCGATGTGCATACCCACCGGGAAAGCGAGATTCGCAAAAAGCGGCTGCATTTCGGTCTGGTGTTCCAGAATTTCAATCTGTTTCCCCAGTACACAGCGCTGCAGAATGTGATGCTGGCCCGAGAACTTTTGGCAAAGGAACAGCCCGACTGGAAACAGAACAAGCGCATCATCCGTCAGGAAATCGAAGCAGCTTCTATGGAGCTGCTCACCCAGATGGGCCTGAAGGATCGTATGGGTAATTATCCCCATCAGCTGTCCGGCGGTCAGTGTCAGCGCGTCGCCATTGCCCGCGCCCTGAACCTGCACCCGGATATCCTCTGCTTTGACGAGCCCACCTCTGCTCTGGATCCGGAGCTGACGGGCGAAGTGCTCCGGGTCATCCGTGAGCTGGCAGACCAGAATACCACCATGATCATCGTCACCCACGAAATGACTTTTGCCCGGGATGTTGCCAGCAAAGTCATCTTCATGGATGAAGGCAAGATCTGCGAAATGGGCGCTCCTCAGGATGTGTTCGGCAATCCCCAAATGGAGCGCACCAAACAGTTTTTGGCGAATTATGCCCAGCAGGGCTGAGGCAGGATGATCTGCAAAAGAATCAGCGCGCATGCTTACCAGCACAAGGCCGGTGAGCATGCGCGCTTCAGGTTGTCAAAAAAGGGGAAGGTGCAGGAAACTCAGTTTCCTGCCGGGTGTGGAGACGTAGGAAAGCGCGTGCCCAGTGGCGACGGAGGGAAGTGTGTGCCCAG
>SVGQ01000056.1 GCA_015056245.1 Clostridiales bacterium
TTCAGTAGGAATCTCGGGAGCTGCTTCGGTAGCTACCGGCTCAGCCGTGGGTTCAGGAGTCGGTTCCGGAGTGGGCTCGGGCGTGGGTTCGGGAGTCGGTTCCGGAGTGGGCTCGGGCGTGGGTTCAGGAGTCGGTTCCGGAGTGGGCTCCGCGGTGGGTTCTGCAACTACCTGTTCTTCAACAACAGGGGCAGCCTCTCCTGCCAAATCCTCATCGGCAAAACAAGGCAAACAAACGCTCATCACAAGTATGATCGAAAGCACCAGACTCAGCAGCTTTTTATTGCAATGCACGATTCATACCCCCAAATAATATTCTTAGGATGGTTACATTATAATAATCCCCGGTTACATTACGGTTGCATCAGGAAAGATTTTGCATTTAATTTTTGGTCAAAATGTTTCTTTTTCTTTACGAAAAGAACAATTTTTCGCAATTTACCGGCAGAACTTCTCGATGTATGCATCCAGACACTTCTGAATTACCTGACGTGCGGCATCTGCGCCTGCTAATTCATCCACCACCGTCTCTTTACCTTCCAGGTTTTTGTACACGGTAAAGAAATGGGACATCTCGGTAAAGATGTGGGATGGAAGTTCGCTAACATCATGATATGTATTGTATGTCGGATCATGGAAGGGGATGGCGATGATCTTTTCATCCAGGCGTCCCTGATCCTTCATGGTGATAACACCGATGGGATAGCACTGCACCAGACTGAGCGGCTGAATCACCTCGCTGCACAGAAGCAGAACATCCAACGGGTCGCCGTCATCAGCATAAGTGCGGGGAATGAGACCATAGTTCGCTGGATAATGAGTGGATGTATACAGGATCCGATCCAGAATCAGATGACCGGTTTCCTTGTCCAGTTCATATTTTTTCTTACTACCCTTCTCGATTTCGATCACAGCGATAAAATCGTTTTTGGTAATTCGGGAAGGGGAAATATCATGCCAGATATTACTCATCGTTCTTCCTCCATATTCTTTATCTCACAATTGTTATTTTAACAATCATGACGCGATTTGTAAAGCCACAACCAATAGAAATATGGTATACTGTGTTTGTGATTTTCCAAAGGAGGGAAAACGATGAAAAAGACCATTCTGCTTCTTATGTGCATGCTGATGATCCTGATATTCACCAGCTGCCAGATTCATATTGATACCGATCCATGGCCAACCAGCCCTGGATATACCGAAACAGCTGACACACCTGTGACCGATCCGATGGTTACAACCAACGATCCTGTGTCGCCCACTGTCCCCGCGGCGACCGATGCGCCGCAGCAACCATCAAATGAAAACTTTGTCCCTGTTGTAACACCGACGCCTCAACCCAATACCGATGTTGTTGAGCCAGGTTTCAACGGTTGACATCTCTCCCCTGCCGACGTATGTACTTTGGCAGGGGATTTCTTTCCCCACAAAAAAGACCGCTGCGCATTTGCACAGCGGTCTTTTTTTCGACATTAGGCCTTGGGGCCGGCAGCCACGACTTCGTCGCTCATGTGGGTGTACTTCTTGAAGTTCTCCACAAAGCTCTTGGCCAGTTCCTTGGCCTTGGCTTCGTAAGCAGCCTTGTCTTCCCAAGTGTTGATGGGGATCATCAGCTCGGAAGGCACGCCCTCGCAGGTGGTGGGCACAGAAACGCCGAAGATGGGATCGGTCACAAACTCGGAATTCTCCAGAGTGCCGTTCAGGGCGGCAGTGATCATGGCGCGGGTGTAGGCCAGCTTCATGCGCTTGCCGGTGCCGTTCCAGCCGGTGTTAACCAGGTACACGTTGGCGCCGGACTTTTCGACCTTCTCAGCCAGCATCTTGGCGTACACAGAGGGATCCAGGGGCAGGAAGGGCTCGCCGAAGCAGGTGGAGAAAGTGGGCACGGGCTCGGTGATGCCGATTTCGGTGCCAGCCAGCTTGGAGGTGAAACCAGACACGAAGTAGTACATGGCCTGGTTCTTGTCCAGCTTGGAGATGGGGGGCAGCACGCCGTAAGCGTCGGCGGTCAGGAAGATAACGGTCTTGGGAGCGCTGGTGGCCATGCCGCTCAGCTCAGCGTTGGGGATGTAATCCACGGGATAGCCCACGCGGCTGTTCTCAGCCAGAGAGTCGTCATCAAAGTCGAACTCGCGGGTTTCGGGATCCATCACAACGTTTTCCACCAGAGCGCCGAACTTGATGGCGTTGTAGATGTCGGGTTCCTTCTCAGCGGACAGGTTGATGCACTTGGCATAGCAGCCGCCTTCGAAGTTGAACACAGAATCATCGGCCCAGCCGTGCTCGTCGTCGCCGATCAGCTTGCGGTTGGGGTCGGCGGACAGGGTGGTCTTACCAGTGCCGGAGAGGCCGAAGAACACAGCGCTGTCGCCATCCTTGCCGATGTTGGCGGAGCAGTGCATGGGGAACACGCCCTGCTTGGGCAGGATGTAGTTCATCACGGAGAAGACGGACTTCTTGATTTCGCCGGCATACTGGCTGCCGCAAATCACGACCATCTTTTCTTCGTAGTTCACCAGAATGGCAGCCTCGGAGCGCACGCCGTCGATTTCGGGGATGCACTTGAAGCCAGGGGCAGCAATGATGGTGAAGTCAGGGGTGAAGGATTCCAGCTGTTCAGCGGTGGGACGGATCAGCAGCTGATGGATGAACAGGTTCTGGCTGGCCAGCTCGTTGATGATACGGAAGCCCTTGGTATACTGGGGATCAGCACCGGCGAAACCGTCAAAAACGAACACTTCGCGGTTCTGCAGGTAAGCCTTCACCTTGGCAAGAATCGCATCGTACTTTTCCTTCTCGATGGGACGGTTTACCTTGCCCCATGCGATCTCGTCATGCACAGCGGGGGTGTCAACGATGAACTTGTCGTTGGCAGAACGGCCGGTGTACTTGCCAGTCTTGACAACCAGAGCGCCGGTATTGCTCAGGGTGCCTTCGCCGCGGGCAACAGCCTTCTCGGTCAGCACGCTGACGGGCAGGTTGCGGTATACGGCCTTGGTAGCCACGATGCCAAGGTAAGAGAGATCCAGACTCATTTGGGGTTCCTCCTTGTATGATTTGGTATGGCAACAATGTGCCGGTACACTTCTCTTTGGGTAAAGTCCCAACTTTACCCTAATTCAATTATTCTCGCTTATCATTGTTTTTCCTGCCAAAGAAAAAAATTTTGTTAGAAATGCATCAAAGTACAGGAAACCAATAGCTTCCCGTCATTCACAAAAGCAGCGCCGCTTCCCCCTGTCAGAAGGGAAGCGGCGCAAAGGTTCCGATTTGAAATTGGCGTATCTCCCTTACCAATCATTCCGCTGCCAATGGGGCGGGATGGGATAGAGCGGCAGTTCAGGACAAACAGGTTCAGGGCGATGCATAGCGCAGGGTTGCGGACGCAGCAGATAGATCTCCAGACTCACTTCCAGCTGCACACAGAACACTGCCTCCTCCGAACAAACATCACCGCCTGTCAAACGCACCCACGGGACAATGAACAGGTTGGCGTGGCTGCAATCCGAAGGCGGACAGCAAGGCCGATAACTGACCTCTGCTTCCACCACAGTCGTAGCGGTATGGGGATGCCCCTCGCCATCGCAAACCTGACAGCACACAGGAATAAATACCTTGATGTGATGTCTCGCGTCCGGGCCGTGGCTTTCCAAAGGCGACCACCAGGGTTGCGCGCCGCTGGGCTGAACAGACAGCAAACGATACGGCGGGCAAGCACAAAATCCCTCCAGTTCTAAACGTGTGCACAGTTGTGGGATGTGACGTTTTTCGCAGCAGACAATCTTTTGCAGAAGTACGCTCTCGCATTTAGGCTTACTGGGTTTCATCGGCGGCAGGGGACAAACTGCACCGTTTTGATAAGAAGGCGGACAGGGCTTCACTGGTTTCGGCCAAGGCATCGCCTTATGCAAGGGCACTTTATGCGCCGTCTGAGACGAACAGCAGGATTCCGGCTGCGGGCAGTGATCCATACACGGCATCGGTTCCATCGGGGGACAGGCCGGCGGCGGACAATAGGGAGCGGTGATCCCGCAGTACTGTCCTTTGCCGTGTGTTCCGTGACTGTTATGAGAATAAGACATCTATTCCTAACCTCCTGCAAGCAAAATGACCTGACGGAGAAGAAATCCGTCAGGTCATCCTATGCCCGCATGGGGTCTGAGGTGCTTATTGATAATCCATCTGCTCAGCGGTGGCGGTGCCGTCCTTCAGGGTGACCTGAATGCCCAGCGTAGCGCTCTGGGTAATGGCAACACCGCTTTTGACTTCCCACAGCCGTGCGAGAACAATATCCGCAGCTGTATCTGGCTCATCCTCCTGATTGGTGCAAATAATGGACCACTGAGGCTGAACGATTCGTAAAAAAGCGCTGGAAGTGGAATCATCCTCGCCGTGATGAGCCACCTTCAAAACCGTTGCCTGCGGAATAACCCCCGCGCTGAGCAGTTCCACTTCTTCCTCGCGCTTCATGTCACCGGTGAGTAAAAAATTCCCTTCTGGAGTGCGCACATCGATCACCAGTGAATTGTTATCCTCATCCTTGCTATCTTTGCTGACAGGGCCCAGCACATGCAGCGTACTCTCCCCTGCTTCGATCACTTCGCCTGCCCGGAGCCAACGCAGAGGTACCTTGCGCTTCTGAGCTGTCTCATAAACCGGATGATCTTCCACATTGCCCTCGCTATGCAGAGCGCTGGCGTAAAGCTGATCCACCTGTATATCGCTTTTCAGCAGCTTATTGAGTCCTCCCACATGATCCTTATCCGTATGGGTGATAAAGACTGCATCCAGATGATCCACACCATAGGTCAGCAGCGCCCGTTCCAGATCCTCGTAGGTATCTTTATGACCGGTATCCACCAGAATACGCTGGTCATCCAGCATCAAAAGAATGGCATCTGCTTTGCGTACATTGATAAACACAGCCCGTATATCACTCTCGGCATCCGCCGCCTGACCTGGCAAAAACAATACGCCTGCCAACATCATCATCCAAATGCCCAATACCGATGCTTTCAAAGAACTCATTCCCGTTTCCCTCCTTCGATTTTCTTCGTGGTATTTGTTTCCTGCCATGCACTTCACATTCTTCAGCAAATGGTGTATACTGTATGGGATTTTGACCCAACCATGAAAGGAATGATTACATGAGCATTCTGGAAGGTGCACTGCTCGGCCTGCTGCAAGGCCTTGCTGAATTTTTGCCGATTTCCTCCAGCGGTCACCTGAATCTGTTTCAGGCGCTGCTGCATACGGAACTGGACAACCAACTCCTTTTCAACATCCTGCTGCATGTTGGTACGCTGATCGCTGTGGCAGTGGTGTTCTGGAAGGATTGGCTGGATATGCTGCTCCATCCCATCAAGAACCGCACGCTGCTGCTGCTTTTCATTGCTTCCCTGCCTGCGCTTGTGGCAAAGATTATCTTTGACAAGCCGCTGGATTATGCGGAAACCCACAACACGCTGCTGGGCATTTGCTTCCTGATCACTGCTCTTATGCTGGTGCTGACTCAGGTTTTCTCCCGCCGTCAGGAACAGGCCGGTACCGCAAAAGATAAGGTGGGCTTTCTGGAAGCGCTGGTTATGGGCTGCTTGCAGGCCGTGGGCATGCTGCCCGGCATCAGCCGCAGTGGTTCCACCATCTTCGGCGGTGTATGCGCCAAAGTGAACCGGGAAGCCGCCGCCAAGTTCAGCTTCATGATGAGCGCCCCTGCCATCGTGGGCGGCTTGCTGGCGGAAGGCAAGGATGCCCTGGAATCCGGCATTGCTTTCGGCAATGACCTGCCTGCCATTATCGTGGGCATGGTTGTGGCTGCCATCGTTGGCTACTTCTCCATCCGATTCTTCCTCAAGCTGATCGCCAACGCCACCCTGAACGGCTTTGCGCTGTACGTGGCAGTTGTTGGTATTCTGGTCATCGTTCTGCAGGCGCTGGGTGTGATCACCGATCCTCCCGCTGCCACCGCCGCTTTGGCTGTGCTTCGTACCCTTGGCTGAGGATCCCCCCAAGAAACACATGCGCATCTGCTGATTTCAGCAGGTGCGCATTTTGTTTCAGTTATATTCAACTACCTGCTGATAGGGGTTATAGGTACTGGTATAGAACAGTTCCCGCTTGGTTTCCTGACCGTTCAGATACCAAACTTTATAGGTCTCCACCACATAACCTGTTCGTGACTTCACTGTGGTTTTGCTGGTACCCTGAGGCAGCTCAGGGTTCTGCACATATTTCACTTCCATACTGGGTTCCATGGTTCGAACCACCTTGGATTCCAGATCGATCGTCACGCCCTCTTCCAGCGCAAGGCCCCAGATTTCAGCGGACATTTTTCGGTTGTTGTAGTAGGTAATGATAAAGACGGGTGCATCGGTGTTGTTTCGGAATTTAAAATCCAGATTCGGCCAGTTCACCGTGGCATCTTCGCCGCGGTCTACATAGGTGCTGGGCCATGCGTGGGGGCTGCGCTCCACGATCTCCAAATCCGCCCTTGCCACTGCATTGAAAATGGTAGAGGACACCTGACAGATTCCCCCGCCTACTTCCTCAATGCTCTGTCCGGCTGCAATCGCGCCTGCCGCCTGATAACCCTTGGCAGTTGTGCGCTGACCCGTGGTATTGTTGAAGCTGAACACCTCGCCCGGCAACAACGCGGTACCATTGATAGCCTGGCAGGCCAGATTGATGTTGGTGTTGCGATTGCTTTCGCTGGTGGTATCTGTGGTATAGGCTGCGATCAGGTTAAAGTTGGTGGTGAGATCATCCTTGGTAATGGCGGCAGGGGTCAGTGTCAGGTTCGTGGTAACAATGGCTCCCTGCTGCCCTGCATCCAAGGCAGCAATAATACGGTTGTATAGCAGTTCGCTATCCAGCTGAATACCGGGGTAATCATCGGAGAACGTAAAAGCCCGGGTCTTGTAATCGAAGGAAAGGATCTGGGCGTTGATGGGTTCCCGGCTTACGTAGCTGGTAATCTCCTGCACAACGCGCTTAACCGCTTCTGTATCATAGGTTACATCGGTGGTCAGGTTGACACCGGTGTTTCGCAGCGTCATCAGCTGATTGACACGCTGCCGGAAAGGGGTCTGCGGGGTAATCTGAATATCGGTGGTATTGGTTCTGCCCACAGCGTAAGCGCGCTCCAGCACATTGCCCAGATTGCGCACAGCAGGCACATTGTTCTGGTCCACCTGCCAGGTTTTGTCGCCGATCGCAACCGTAACCGCGTAAGGAGCCTTGTCGGCCTGCATCTGCGTGCTGTTGGCCGACAAAGCCGCTTTGGCTTCTTCAATGGTCATATCGCCGACCGAGAGCCCGTCCACAAAAACGCCGGGGTAAATCACATCGCGAACAGCATAGTCCTGATATTGCTGGAACAGCGCGACTTTGTCCCGTTCATAGGGCAGCAGTTCGCCGTTGATGAAAGCCACATTGGGAAAATCGGTCCAGAAAAAACCGGCAATCTGCGGCATCATCAAAACGGTAATGATGCACATGCATACAAAACAAACAACGATCACACCCACATACAGATAGGCGTGCCAGCTTTTTTCCGCTTTCTTGCCCCCGTCTGTTTCGTTGTCCGTCCTTTTTCCTCCTTGCAGGGCCTCGCCCATAGACTTGGCCTTATCCGAAAAAATCTCCAGCAAATCCCGCGCCTGATCCTGCAGCCGTTTGGATTGCGTATGACGCCGTACTGATTGGGAAGGGTGGCGGGAGGCAGGCAGGGGCTGCTGCCAATCGTCCTGATCCTCATACACAAAGCTGTCACGCTCTTCAACCTTAGGCTGCGCAGGGATGATTCTGGCCCGGGAAGCCTGAGGAAGATCAGCCGGCATGGCAAACAAACCGTCTTCGTTTTCATAAAATGGTTTGTTGGAGTTTTTGTTATCGCGGTTGAATTCTCCGTTTGCCATCCTTCGTCTCCTCCAAGGGAAATTAGTCTTGCTTATGCAGCATACGGAAACTGAGCACCTGCAAGCCTTCATCCAGATGCACATTGACCACTGCCGCATCCACTTCCAGCTTCAAATCGCAGGGCGCAAAGTTCCAAAAGCCGCGGATACCATACTGGTACAGCTGATCCGTCAGCGTCTGCGCAGCCTCAACAGGCACAGCCAGCACAGCGATATCCACAGGATTCTCCAGAATATAACGTTCCAGACTGGAAATATCCTGCACAGTCAGCGCATCCACACGGGTGCCGATTTTATCGGGTGCGCTGTCAAAAATCGCAACCGTCTCAAAGCCGTTGGCAGGGAAGGAGTCCGCACAGGCTACCGCATGTCCGATATTACCCGCGCCGAGGATGATCATTTTGTGGGGTTGATCAACGCCCAGAATCTGACCGATCCGCTCACGAAGTTCCGGGACAGCATAACCATAACCCTGCCGCCCAAAACCGCCGAAACAATTGATATCCTGCCGGATCTGAGATGCTGTCAGACACATGCGTTCGCCCAATCCCTGCGAGGAGATCTGCATGACGCCTTCGCGCTCCAGTTCCTTCAAATGCCGGTAATAACCGGGCAAACGCCTGATCACTGCATCGGACACATAACCTGCCATTGGTATATCCCCCCATTGCATCAAAAGAAAGAAAAACCGGCGCAAAACGCTACCGACTATATCTCTGATGATATAGTATAACACATTGATAAATATTCCACAAGATGCAGATGTCGGGATTGTCCATCTGTGGGAAAAACCGCAGGAAACAGAAAAAGGCACTGCCCGGCGAACCGGAACAGTGCCTTGTATGTGTTTGAATTATTCAGCGGATTCCTCAGCAGCAGCGGCTTCGGCTTCCAGAGCAGCGCCCATGGCCTCGATATCCACAGCCACGACCTCAGCGTCGTCCTCTTCGATGGGAGCGACTTCTTCGGTTACTTCGGGCTCCAGCAGAGCACGGATGCTCAGGCTGATGCGCTTGGCGGCGGGATCGATACTCAGCACCTTCACCTGTACTTCATCGCCAACATTCACAGCGTCTTCCACCTTGTTGATGCGGGTGGTGGCGCACTGGCTGATGTGAACCAGACCGTCGATACCGGGCTCCAGCTCCACGAAGGCGCCGAAGGTGGTGATGCGGACGACCTTACCGGTGACGATAGCATCAGCGGGGTACTTCTCGGGAGCCACATCCCAGGGCTTGGGCTGCAGTTCCTTGATGCTCAGCTGGATGCGCTCGCGCTCGCGGTCGATGGACTTGATCTTGACTTCCACTTCCTGGTCGGGAGCAACCACTTCAGAGGGATGCTTCACATGGGACCAGCTCAGGTCGGTCACGTGGATCAGGCCGTCCACGCCGCCCAGGTCAACGAAAGCACCGAAATCGGTCAGGCGGCGGACAGTGCCCTTGACCACTTCACCGGCAACCAGCTTGTCCCAAGCTTCGGCCTTCTTGGCAGCGCTTTCCTCGCGGATGACAGCACGGCGGCTGGCCACAACGCGCTTCTTCTGCTCGTCCAGCTCGATGATCTTCAGCTTGAGGGGCTGACCCACAAACTCGTTGATGTTTTCCACGTAGCGATTTGCCAGCTGGGAAGCAGGCACGAAGGCGCGGATGCCGTTGATGCTGCAGGTCAGGCCGCCCTTGACAACCTTCTCGCCGACAGCTTCAACATACTCGCCCTTTTCGTACTTCTCGACAAGCTCGGCGAAGGCCTTGCGGTTCAGGATGTTGCGCTGGGACAGCAACACATTGCCGTCGCCGTCATTCACCTTGACGACCTCCACTTCGATTTCGTCGCCCATACCGACATCCTGGGTCACCAGATCCTCGCGCTTGATCAGTCCGTCAGACTTGTAGCCGATGTTGACGCACACTTCGTCCTCGGTAACGAGCACAACGGTGCCGGTAACGGTCTGTCCGGGTCTGATTTTGACCAGAGTCGCTTCCACATCAGCCATAAAGCTGTTCTTTTCCGCCTCCTCGGTGGAAACCTGCTGGTTCAGTTGTTCCTTGTCAGTCATACGTGTGACTACCTCCTTAAGTAACCAGTCCGGCGTACTTGCACCGGCGGTCATTCCAATGGATTCCGAATGGATATTTGCAAAGCCCGGCGGGATATCCGCCGCGCGCTCTACCATGAGGGTACGGCTGCAAATGCTTTTGCAGGTCTCGTAAAGCTTGCGTGTGTTGGCGCTGGTGCGGCCGCCCACCACCAGCATGGCATCCACCTGACCGCTGAGGCGGCGGGCCTCGGTCTGGCGAAGAACGGTGGCAGTGCAGATGGTATCCTTGACGGTTAAATCGCTGACACGGGTTTCCAGTGCCGCAAGGATCTCTTCCCAGCGTTCATGAGGAAAGGTGGTTTGAGAAACCGCCAATGCCCGCTCCATCTGAGGCAGGGACAGTGCTTCCTCAGGGGTGTAGACGGTGTATACCGCGCCCTGTGCAAAGCCGATGGTGCCGATCACCTCGGGATGATCCGCCTGCCCCACCAGCACCACCGGCGAACCGTCGGCGCTGTACTGGGCCACCACCTGATGCAGCCTTGCCACAAAGGGACAGGTCAAGTCGATCACTTCATCAGCGGTCTTGCTGAGTTGATCGGCAATCTGCGGCGAAATACCATGACTACGGATAATCACAGTCTTTCCCCGGGTTTCTTCCACATCATGAACGGCTACGATGCCGATGGATTCCATTCTCTCAATCACCTGCGGATTATGCACCAATTCCCCGAAGGTAACAATGGTTTTTCCGCTGTCCGCAGCCTTCTGTGCTTCGTCCACAGCGCGGCGTACACCCATGCAGAAACCCGCATGGCGAGCGATCTCGATTGGCATGGAACCATCCTTTCACGCATATCAGATATTACTATTCGCCGCACATTCCTGATTTCCTTCTTTTTTTCTGACAACTTTTCAAAAAATACAATAGACTTTCTGGAAACGATTTGGTCAGAAACGAAACATCCGGGAATATGCTTATCTTTTACGCTTTGTTCTTTTTCTGTTCCTGATGACAGGCTACCATTTCACGGTAACGGGCAGTGATGATTCCCAACAGTTTGTCGCAATTCTGCTTGTTTACACCATCCTTCGCCAGATGGGAAACCGGGATCACCGGACCGCAGTACACATGGATCCGGTGGAACAGACGGGGCTTATCCGTCAGGTACACGGGCAGCAGCGGCGCCTTGCTGCGCAGAGCGATCAACGCAATGCCGCTTTCCAGATCCTCCATCACGCCTTCCTTGTGGCGGGTTCCCTCCGGGAAGATCCCCAGCATCTCGCCGCCAGCCAGCACCTTCATGCAGGCGCGGATGGCTGCCATATCAGTGTTGTGGCGATCCACAGGGATCATGTCCAGCCACTTGAAGAACCAACGGATCAGCGGGCTCTTCATCAGTTCCTTTTTACCAAGGAAACGGATGTGGTAGCGATAGTTGGTCATGGCCAGCGCCACGGGATCCAGCATGCTGGTATGATTGGAGATCATGATAGCAGGAGCGTCCTGCTGCACGTTCTCCAGATTGTGGAAGGTCATGGGGAACAGGATGCGCATCAGGGGCCGGACAACCGCCAGACCATACCGGTAGAGAGGCAGCCACTTGCCGGATTTTTTCGGCTTCTTGCCCTTCTTCATATTTACCCGCATCAGGATGTTTTCCACCACCTGCTGCTGGTTCATGTCCGTGGAATCCACAATCTGGGCATCCTCTGCCGGGCGCAGGGGATCCACTTCCCGGTCCATATCCTGCTCATCCCGGGCGATCACATCCGCCAGCACTTCCTCGTAGGTAGTTTCCTGACCCTTGCGGATCATCTCGTCATAACGGCGCTGGGCACGGGCCTCAGGAGCAGCGGTCAGATAGATTTTCAGCATGGCATCCGGCAGCACCACGGTGCCGATGTCACGACCGTCCAGCAGCACATCCTGCGTTTTGGCAAGCTCCTGCTGGCGGGCAACCATGGCCTTGCGCACAGAAGCAAACTTGGAGGCGGTGCTGGTTGCCATACTCACCTCCGGGGTACGGATCAAATCCGTTACATCCCGCCCAGCGATAGAGGTACGCTGCGCGCCATCCACATAGGCGACTTCCGGCATGGCTTCGTGGGTGAGGGCTTCCAAAGCGGCCTCATCCTCCACAGATACGCCTTTTTCAAGGGCATACCACGCAAAGGCGCGGTACATGGCTCCCGTATCCAGATGCAGAATTCCCAGAGCCTTTGCCACATCGTCGGCTACGCTGCTCTTGCCCGCTCCTACGGGGCCGTCCATTGCGATGGTCATATGCATGGTATTCCCTACTTCCTTTCAAAAAAAGACTTTCGGCTCACCGCCGAAAGCCTTTGCTCAAGCCCCAAAGTGCCGCTGCACCCCATTTTTTCACCCGCTATGTAAAGCAGGCCGGTGCTCTACCGCCACCTTCTGCCTTCCCCTGACACGGTAACGCGGGGGCATGGCATCCAATGGTCGAACGCGAGCTCCGTTTTGTGAAATGTGGGTAAAAATGGGATACTGGCGCACACTTCAGGTAACCATGAGTGTATTATAGAGTTTCCGACCCCGCCTGTCAAGAGGAACAAAGCAAATGCACAGGGGAAAATGTTGCCTCAGGGACGGATGCCGGCAAGCAGTTCATCCACCAGCTGGATCGCCTGAGTCAGGCGCTGGTTATAGTCGCCGCCCACAATGACGATCTTGTCGCCAAAACCATGCTCCTTGTACATATTCAGCAGCCGGTCGTTCAGTTCCATGCGCTTGCGCTGGTCGCCATTGAGCCGCTGACCATCCGCCACCCACTTAACATCCGGCAGCAAATAGATCAGCCGGTCGTAGCGGGTGTGGTCGATGTACTTCTGCACCAATTCATTACGATGACCCATGTACAGCTCACTGAAATAATCGGTGTAGGTGGCATCGGTATCGAAAAAACATACCTTGTTGCAGGCACGCAGGGCGTGATAATCCTGCTCATACTGCAAATGTGCGATGCGGCTGAAATCCTCGTCGGTGTAGATGGTCTCATCGTTGCCAAGAAACTCCTTGGCATAGTAGCGGCCCACTTCCTCCGACCAGGAAGTGTTGTACAGCTTGGCAAGGCACTTGGTCAGCGTGGTTTTGCCGCAGCTTTCCGTACCGGCGATCAACACCTTCTTGGAGAAGAAAGGACGGGCAGCGCCCAGAATATAGTGCCAGTTGCCCAGAATGTTGCTGCGGATGTCCGTGGCTGAGATGGGATAGCGGGTGCGGGCAGGATCGAACAGTTCCACCGTGGCTTCGGGGAAGTACGTTGCCAGAGTGTCGCCATACTCCATATCGCCTACGAAAAACGCGTCGATATGCTCTGGCACCACTTCCCGCATGCGCTGGCTCCACAGATCCCAGCCAGCAGGATAGACAGGAATATCGGTTTCATCCAGCACACGCACGCTGATATGATCCATGTCCTGTAGCTGCTGAGAGATCCACTGCTTGCGCAGCCGGTAAGAAACTTCCGGGATGCCTGCTTCCTTGCAGATTTCACGGGTTTGATTGGCATTATCTGAAATGACCACCACCAGATGATGGCATTTGGTGGAAGCCTCGATCATTTGATACAGATGTCCGCGATGAGGCGGCAGGAACCGTCCGAAGTACACGCCGAGCTGATACATGGGCTCGTTTCCTCCTTATGTAGAGCATTCCTGAAACACTTCTACAAAGAAGGCGTGCTTTCCTGCCAAAAGTCTCCATCGTTAATTCTTTGACAGCTGTTTTGGGCGCTGATCACTCAGCCTTACCAAAGCTTTTCTACGGCTACATCCTTGAAATAATGGCTGACGATATCCTCCGCCGACTGGCCTTCCTGCGCCATGCCGTAGGCGCCCCACTGGCTCATGCCCACGCCATGACCATAGCCCTTGCCCACCATGACCACCTGCCCATCCTGCACTTTCAGAGAGGTGAGCAATGTGGAACGCATTTCGGTAGAACCAAGGATAATGCGCAGTTCGCTGGCATCCACCCGTTGTCCATCCACGTTGATGGCCTTGGCTCGCCCGCCCTCGCCCCGCTCCGCTACAGACAGGCGGGTTTCAGCGGTCACCTTCACATCCACACCCAGTTTGGCGCAGGCATCCTGAAAGGCTTCCGCAGAGAAACTGGCTTCCCATGTCTGAGCTTCATTCAAAGCTTGCTGATCCGCTTCGTTTTCTACTCTGGCTGGCTCGTTCCCCTGCACTACAGCAGTATAGGCAGGCTCCGCTTCGTTCCAGCCAAGGCCGGTAACCGCCCGTTCCGTCATGCCGCCGCTGTGTGCATGAAACCAAGCATAGGGCAACTCCCCCGCCGCGCTGAGCACCTGCCCACGGGTTGCCGCCACTGCTTCCCGGATGCTGTCATTCACCGCTTCCCGGTCGTAGGCCTGCGCTTCCTCAATATCAGTGGAGATATCCGCATCCGGGTACTTGCTTTCCTTCTCCTGCACGAATTTCAGCACGAAAGTGCGGGCAAGAATGGCCTGTGCTTTGAGCGCTTCCATGGGCCAATCATTTTTCATCTCTCCTGCCAGCACGCCCTCCACATAGGTTTCTACATCAATAGTCTCCAGTTTTTCTTCATCCACCACGTAGACCTTCAGCAGCGGTACGCCTTCTTCATTGCGCTCCAGCTGATCTTCGGGCCATACCACATCCGCCCGCATCTGCACGCCGGTCGGCTTGGGCACCGGCTCGCTGCCCTCCGCAGTGCTGGCACAGCTTTGCAGGCTCAACAACAAACCACAGGCCAGATAGGCAGCTGCCCATCTCTTTCTCCTCATGAAAAATCCCCCTCCTCGCAGGCTATGTTGCCCGAAAGGAAGGGGATTTGTTCATGCAATTGATGGGAGCATCAGCACAAGGCCGGTGCGCCCTCCACCAGCTTGACACATTCCTCCGCATTGCTGCCAACAAATGCCGCACTGGGCTCGACAGACAGGATCCGCTTGGCTACTTCCATCACACGCTCAGGGGTAACGGCGTCGATCTTTGCCAAAGCTTCTTCAGGGGTACGCATGCGCCCATGCAGCAGCATGCCCCGACCAATGGACTGCATCCGTCCGCTGGAACTTTCCAGCCCCAGCACAAAACCGCCGCGCAGCTGTGCTTTGGCGCTGGCAAACTCCTTCTCGCTGATGCCCTCCTTCAGGAACAGACGCAGCTGCTCCTGAATTTCCTTGAGCACCACCGGGCCGTTGACAGGGGTGGTACCAGCGTACACATTGAACACGCCAGCATTCTGGTAGGAACTGGAGTAGGTATACACGCTGTAAGCCATGCCCAGTTCTTCCCGGATGCGCTGGAACAAGCGGCTGCTCATACCGCCGCCAATAGCGTTGTTGAACACTGCCAGCGGGTAGATATCATCCGTCTCTGCGCCAATGCCCGGGAAACCAAGGCACAGATGCAGCTGCTCGGTATCCTTCTTTTTGAATACCCGCTGATGGATGTATCCCTGTTCCTGCTGGGGCGCTTCCTCGCCATCCGGATTGGGGAACACATCAAAATACTGCTTAGCCAGTTCCACGAACTGATCCCAGTTGTAGTTACCGGCAATGGACAACACCATGTTCTTGGCTACGTAATGCTTGCGCCAGTAGGCCAGCAGATCGTCCCGGGAATAGGCACGGATCTGATTGCCCGGGCCCAGAATGGGACGGCTGAGAGACCCTTCAAACTGGGCGGATGCCAGCATCTCATGCACCAGATCCTCCGGCGTATCCTCCACCATGGCGATCTCTTCCAGAACGACGCCCCGCTCCTTGTTCAGTTCCTTCTCATCGAAGGTAGGCCGCAGGGCAAGATCCGCCAGAATATCCACCGCCAGCCGGAGATCCTCGTCGATCACCTTGGCATAGTAGCAGGTGCACTCCTTGCCGGTAAAGGCGTTCAGCTGACCACCCACCATGTCCATTTCTTCGGCAATATCCCGTGCAGTGCGGTTCTTGGTGCCTTTGAACACCATGTGCTCAATAAAGTGTGAAAGGCCGTTTTCCGCAAGGGATTCATTCCGGCTGCCCACCTTCACCCACACACCCACCGTACAGCTGCGCACATGGGACAGTTTTTCGCCTACCACACGAAGGCCACCCGGCAAAATAATCTGATCAAACATGCTTGGTTTTCCTTTCCTGCTTTGGAAAGCAGAAACCGCCGGGCGAGGCGCGGGGCCTCGCCAGCGGCGGCTATGGCTTATGGTTTACCGATCAGGTGCGGTCGTTGCCGCCGAAGGGACGACCATCCCGACGGGGGGGACGGCTGCGGCGTTCGCCGCCATTGCGGTTGCCTTCGGAAGCAGCGGGATAGGTGATGTCGTTACGGATCAGGTTCACGCGGCCCTGAGAGTCGATCTCATTGACCTTGACTTCGATCTCATCGCCGATGTTCATCACATCTTCCACCTTCTCCACGCGGTGGTCGGCCATCTTGCTGATGTGCAGCATACCGTCCTTACCGGGAGTCAGCTCGATGAAGGCACCAAAGTTCATGATGCGCACAACCTTGCCCAGATATACATCGCCCACTTCCACATCCTTGGCGATGCCCTCGATGATGCGGCGTGCCTTGGTGGCGGCGGCTTCGTCGGGAGTGGCGATGTAGACGCGGCCATCGTCCTCGATGTCGATCTTCACGCCGGTCTCGGCAATGATCTTGTTGATCATCTTTCCGCCAGGTCCAATCACCTCACGAATCTTTTCGGGGTTGATGGTAAAGCGGATGATCTTGGGAGCGTACTTGCTCAGGTGCTCACGGGGCTGGCCCAGGGTGTCCAGCATGATCTTGAGGATATGCAGACGGCCCTGCAGAGCCTGACCCAGCGCCTTTTCCAAAATGTTGCGGTCGATACCGGCAATCTTGATATCCATCTGGATGGCGGTGATACCCTTCACGGTACCGGCAACCTTAAAGTCCATATCGCCCAGGAAGTCTTCCAGACCCTGAATGTCAGTCAGAACAGCCACATTGCCATTCTCGGCATCCTTGATCAGACCCATGGCAACGCCAGCAACGGGAGCCTTGATCGGCACACCGGCATCCATCAGGCTCAGGGTGCTGCCGCACACAGAGGCCATGGAGCTGGAACCGTTGGAGGACAGGATCTCGCTCACCAGACGCAGCGCGTAGGGGAACTCGTCCTCGCCGGGGATCACGGGCAGCAGGGCGCGCTCAGCCAGAGCACCGTGACCGATCTCGCGGCGACCGGGGCTCTTCATGCGGCCCGCTTCGCCGGTGGCGTAGGGGGGCATGTTGTAGTGGTGGATGTAGCGCTTGCTGTCCTCAGTGCCCAGACCGTCCAGAATCTGAACGTCGCTCATGGAGCCCAGGGTGGTGACGGTCAAAGCCTGAGTTTCGCCACGGGTGAAGATGGCGCTGCCGTGGGTGCGGGGCAGAACGCCCACTTCGCACCAGATGGGGCGCACGTCGGTCAGACCGCGGCCATCAGGACGGATGCCCTGATCCAGAATCTTCTTGCGCATGATTTCCTTCTTCAGGTAGTAGATCGCATCGGCGACCTCGCTCATGCGGCCTTCAAACTGCTCGGCGAAATGTTCGTTGCACTCGGCCTGAACCTGATCCTCGCGCTCCTTGCGCTCGTGACGGTCGGGGGTTTCGAACACCCAGCAGCACTTATCGTAAGCAAACTCACGAACAGCAGCCTTCACGTCCTCGCCGGTGGTTACCAGCTGAACCTCGGCCTTTTCCTTGCCGATTTCGGCCTTGATCTGCTCGATGAAAGCAACGATCTTCTTGATTTCCTCGTGGCCATACAGGATGGCGCTGAGCATGGTTTCCTCAGAAACCTCGTTGGCACCGGCTTCCACCATCAGCACAGCATCAGCGGTACCGCTGACGGTCAGGTGCATGCTGGACTTCTGGCGCTGCTCTTCGGTGGGGTTGATGACGAACTCGCCGTCAATGCAGCCCACCACAACGGTACCGGTGGGGCCGCCCCACGGGATATCGCTGACGCTCAGGGCAGCAGAAGAACCGATCATCGCGGGGATTTCCGGGGGGATGTCCTTATCCACGCTGAGGCAGGTAGCAACAACCTGCACATCATTGCGCATGCCCTTGGGGAACAAGGGGCGCAGGGGGCGGTCGATCAGGCGGCAGGTGAGGGTGGCCTTCTCGGTGGGACGGC
>SVGQ01000057.1 GCA_015056245.1 Clostridiales bacterium
CAGCTCGGACAGATTGTCCAGGTTGGCGGTTCTTTCACCACGTTCCAGTTTACCTATATAGGCAGAGGATACGCCCATGCACTCTGCCAGCTTTTCCTGTGTCATCCCCTGAGCTTTTCGCGCATTGCGGATGTTGCGGCCAATCGCTTTATTGTTGACAGGCATATCATCACCTCAAACCTAATAGTGCAATCTATATTTTATGAGGTTTGGGTATTTGAAAATTCGCGCTGCCAGATCGGAAGGATTCATTTCATCCATTTCTGTCGGCTGGAGTTTAAGGGCAGACGCCAACTCCTGCCGATCATGGAAATGGTGCTGAAGCATATGATCAGTCAGGCAGGTGCAAAACTTCTGTTCCATTTGAGGAATTGGTTTATTCATTTTCTTCACGCTCCGTGTTTGTGGCGCACCAGAGTTAGTACACCTTGATCCATTTCCCATACTGTATCGCATAGTTCATCAATATCCTGCGCAAAATGGCTCGCAAGGATGATCGTCTTGCCCTGAGCCTTGAGTGACAGCAGCAGATCACGAATGCTACGGACACCGTTCTTATCCAGCCCGTTCATCGGCTCGTCCAGGATCAAAAGGGACGGATCATCCAGCAACGCCTGTGCAATACCAAGTCGTTGCCGCATGCCAAGGCTGTACTGGCTGACAGGCTTGCGCAAAGAGGAATCAAGGCCAACCATCTCAAGCAGGGCCTTTACACGTTCTTTTGAGGCTCGCTTTCCCAGCTTTGCCAGCCACAGTAGATTATTCATACCCGTTTCATGGGGCAGAAAGCCCGGTGTTTCGATCAGCATCCCCGTATTGAGTGCGAAGTCGCAATCCTTTCCAATTGTTTTGCCAAACACCTGGGCTGTCCCTTCTGTGGGGCGAAGAAAACCGCAGATGCATTTCATCAGCACCGTCTTGCCGCTTCCGTTGCGTCCGATAATGCCATGGATCTTCCCTTGCTCCAGCTCCATGGATACGTCCTTCAGCACCGTATCGCTGCCGAAGTGTTTCGTGATGTGCTGAACACTTACCGCAATATCACTCATCAGAATACCCTCCTGTGAAGTTAAAAGAGAACCTGCGCATAGCAATGGCTGAAACGATCATCAGAGCCACAGATGTACCACCGAGAATCAGATAGGATGTATAAACCCTGGGCAACAGATCGTAGCCGAAGTTGTGCATGGTGTATGTGGCATGCTGCAAGGGCGACAGCCATGCAGACAACAGATTGGCGTAATACTGCATCTCCATCGGCAGCTGAAGCCAGGTCATGAAGCGATCCGGCGTCAGCACATAGCCTGCGAAATTGATGACCAGCGCAGCGATGATGCCAGCCTTGCGGCTTTTCAACACCGTGAAGGTCAGCTGGATCATGGACATCAGCAGCACATACTGGAACAGCAGCAGAAAGATCTGCACAGCACAGCCGTAGGGCGTTGTCAGCTTGACCGTCTTTCGCATGACAGTCAGCGCCACCTCAAAGGATGCCGGTGAAAAAGACAGCATGGTCGCCGTTTCAGACCAGTTGTTTGCAACAAAGACATTACAGCCGATGCACATGACCATACTTGAAACGAGGATCATCAGCGAGTAGCCCAGCGTCAGGATGAATACAGTCACGATCTGCCCCAGTAGCCAGTTCAGCCGCGTGGTGCGGAAGATCAGGTACGACACAGGCGTATCCAGCCGGGGAAAGGCAGAGAACATCAGCATCATCACCAGCGCAGAAAAGAGGATGCTGTCATCATCTGCATAGCACCAGACGAAGGGTTCCAGCAGCTGTACATTGGTCAGGTAGGTGCGGGAGATCGCCATGGTTTTGTCTGTCAGCAGCCAGCAAAGCAGGAAGCCCAGCAGCAGGCTCATATAGAAACGAGGGTTCTTTCGCAGGGAGTACAGATTCCAGCCTGCGCAGACAAAGGCTTCGCGGAGGTTACACATAGGCGTTCACCTTCTTTCGCAGCATCCACGCAAGTGCAGTCATTAGCACAATCAGCACCAGCAGCAGAGGCCAGAATGCGCCTGTAAGCCAGTTGGACGGATTGAGCAGTATCGCTTCCGGGAAGAAACGGGTGCCGATCATAACCATGGCATAGCACAGACACAGCGGCGCAAGGTATGCGGCAGAGGTTGTCTCTGTTATTAGGGCAATCAGGCAACCGACACCAGCCCAGATGCCGCCACAGAACATCCGGCGCAGCAACACTGCCCAGACAGGTGCAAAGTCTCCCATGGGGAATAGCTCACCGGCATAGATCAGCATCATCAAGTGGAATACCAACAGCAGGCCGATGGCAGCCGCGATTTGCAGCAGCATCCCACTGGCAAATGTGGACAGCAGCTTTCCAGCGATCCAGCTTCTGCGTCCCACACGGAAGACGGCTGGCCGGATGGCTCCGCTCTTGATCTCCTGCAATGCCTGGGCGGCAAATGGCAGCGCTGATAGTGCGGGCAGGATCATCACGCCGAAGTTGCCCTGCATTCCCTGCAAAAGCAATGATGCGGTGTCGAGCCAGAAGCTGTCCTCATACATTTCCATTTCAGACAGCATGTTCATCAGATAGTAGGATTGATCGCCGATAGACATATACAGCGACGCAACCGAGGCAAAAAAGGCAACAAGAAACCAACGCCCCGTGATCGCGCGGCGAAAATCGTAGATTATGCACTTCATACTATGGCTCCTTAGTAGCCGTAATTTCGGTCAATCACCGTTCCGTCAATCGCATTGATAGTCAAGCGGCTTGTGAAGGGTTCGCTGCTTTCACCTGTGATCTTACCATTCTTTTTTCGCCGGTATTCAACTGTGCCAACAAAATCCCACACAGGCGTCAGAACATATTCACCAGGTGTGTCCTTCTGCAGCGTATACATGTACCCAAGCCTGATTTCCGTGATATGTACGCGGATGTCGCTATACGACTGCTCATAAGAAGCAATTTTCAGCGGCATCAGCTTAGCGGCAATCGACATAACCTGATCGAAGGGTATGAGGACACAGTTCTCCGTCAAAGTTCCATTCAGGGAATAAGGGCCATTGAACAGCATGCTTTCAATACCAGCATCATCCACAACAATGACAAGGGTTTCCGGATGATGCACATGATTATGGAGGTCGTTTGGGAAAGCAGTGTCGTAGGTCACGGGCAGTTCCAGGTCTTTTCCATAGAAAAGCACCCATGCCTCTTGTCCGGAGTAGTCTTCGGAGTAGTCACCAGAACCATTAGTGGTTTCTCCCCTGATAACAGCTTGTCCGACGCAGGAGAAACCGGGGGCAAATGTGCGAACCGCCTCATCTGCTATGCGCTGCGCCTCATCTCTTGTGAGAGTACACCCAACAGGCTGATTGCCCAAGTAAACATTCGTATGCTTTTCTGTTGGATACCAGGTGCCCGTTATCGGATTTGTTCTCTCAAACAGAGCCTTTGCTTCCTGAAGAATACCCAGCGGATTCCGCCACATGATACCGGACAAATAGCAACCTGAACCGTCCTGAGCGTTTGCACTAACATAGGTAAAGGTACCAGCCTCTTTATCTTGCTCTTCAAAATCGAAGCTGTAAGGGATACTTCCGAAGCAGGTAGCTACCATCGCCTGCAATTCATCCTGCGAAAAAGTCCGAGGGGTCACAGAATATACGGGAATACGATCAGCATCTGGAACATGCACCTCTGCGTCCACAGTAATCACTGTTTTCCCGGTGTTAGACTTGAAGGTGTCCACAACATGCGAAGGTGCGCTAAGCCGATCCTGAAGTGTTTCTGCTCCAGCACACACCGGTAGCATCAATGCAAGCAACAAGGCAATTATTTTCTTCATGTTGTTCACCTCAATAGCCATAGCCTCTGTCGATGACAGTGCCATCAATGGCACTGATCGTCAACAGGGAGGTCAGCGGATCATTGGCGTCAAAGAAATCCCATACGGGGACAAACAGATATTGAGAAGGGTCGTTTCTGCTCTGTACACGGGTGTAACTCAGGGTAATGCGATTCACCGTCATCCGATAGGCATCCTGATTGCGAGCCTCCAGATACTTTTCCTGTGAGGTATATTTCAGTGGGAGCAGCTGCCCGGCAATGCGCATGATCTCCACAAAGGAAAGCAGCCGCACATTCTCTGTTTCAACACCTGTGATCGTATGCGGAGACCGCCATTCCACCAGCACGCCGGAGAGGTCATCCACAATGATGTACAAAACCTCGTAGGGAATCTTTCGGACGTAGGTACCTTCAGCACTGATCTCGGCGGCACGGATGGAATGAGGAATCTCAGCATCGAACACTTTGATTCGCCTTCCGTAGTTATCGCGCATAAGGGAAGCAATCTCACGGGCATACACAGTGCGGTTATCCATCATGGTCAACAGAATCCCGTCGATTTTCAGCTTGGGATTGATGTTCTTGCGAACACGCTCAATGGACTTTACAAGTTCCTCCAAGCCTCTCGCTGACAGGAAATGCGGCTGAACCGGGATAAGCACCCGATCTGCCGCTGCCATGGAATTGACCGTCAGCAGCGCAAGCGAGGGCATACAGTCCAGAAGAATGTGGTCGTATTGCTTGCGCAACGGCTCAAGCACCTGCCGAAGAATCGTTTCTCGGCTCATGGCGCTCATCAGGCGAAGTTCCATACCAGCCAGGTCGATGTTGGCAGGCAGTAGATCGACTCCTTCCTCATGGTGAAGAATGGCGTCACCGGGATTGACGGGAGCTTCTTCCAGCACCCGTCCCATGAGTGTGGAGAGAGTGACGGAAAGATCATCCGGTTTGGGAATACCAAGGCTGATGGTCAAACTGGCCTGCGGATCGCAATCCACCAGCAACACCTTCTTGCCTTCCTGTGCCAATCCGATTCCAAGATTGGCGGTTGTGGTCGTTTTACCAACGCCGCCCTTTTGGTTGGCGATGGCAATGGTTTGGGCAGTCAATTCAGATCACCTCCGCATAAAAATAAAGCGGTATGCACCCTCATTATCAAAATGAGGGATACATACCGCTTTTTCACATATCCTCTTGATGGATAGTGTATTGACGTATAGTTGTCTTTTTCGTATAATTTGCCTGTCAAGTTTGTGACGTGAAGGCACAGTTTGGATTCGAACCGGAGTTCGGAGTAGTTCGTTTCCCGCTTTGGCTCTGCTAACATTTTGCTAACAAGACGCAAAAACAAGCGGAATAACGGGACAAAACGGGATACCACTCGAAAGCATGAGATTCGCCTGAAAGCCTTGTATTTCAAGGGTTTCAAGAACACGGCATAACATCGCAATACAGCATGGATCAGACGATTTTTTGTGCTCCTAAGCGGTAGGCCGTGGGTTCGACTCCCGCCGGGCGTGCCAAAAGCCGCAAACCGAAAGGTTTACGGCTTTTTATCTATTGACCCTGATGAAAACCAACAGGTTCAAATGCCTGCCAGATATTCCTCCGCCATGTGCACCGCCATGGCTCCGTCGGCCACTGCCGTGACCACCTGCCTGAGCAGCTTGGTGCGCACGTCGCCCACGGCATATACGCCGGGGATGCTGGTTTCCGTGGTTTCTCCGGCCACAATGTTGCCGTTCTCCAGCTCCAACTGGCCTTCCACCAGCTCCGTGGCGGGCTTGCGTCCAATACTGACGAATACGCCATCGCAGAGGACTTCCCTCTCTCCGCCGGTCTTCACATCCTTGATGCGCACGCCGGTAACTTGTTCGTCATGAAGCAGCTCCGTAACCACGCTGTTCCAGCGGAATTCCACGTTCTCCGCCTGCATCAGGGGCTCGTGGTAGATTTTCGTGGCCCGGAGGGTATCACGGCGATGGACGATGATTACCTTCTTGACAATGCGGCTCAAAAGCAGCGCATCTGCGGCAGCGGAATTGCCTCCGCCCACCACGACCACCGTTTTGCCTTTATAAAACATGCCGTCGCAGGCAGCGCAGTAGGCAACGCCCCGGCCAAGCAGATCCTTTTCATTGGGCAGACCCAGTTCTCTGGGGTTGGCTCCCGTGGCCAGCACCACCGTGCGGGCAAAGAACGTGCCCTCGCTGGTTTCGATCGTCTTGGGACTGCCCTTGAGGTTAACACTCCGGACGGCCGCATTCTGCGTTTTTGCGCCGAATCGTTCCGCCTGCTGCTGCATCTGCTGCGCCAGCTCGTAGCCGCCGACGCCCTCCGCAAAGCCGGGATAGTTGTCGATCTGATGGGTCAGCGCCATCTGGCCGCCTGCGGAAAGCCGTTCCAGCACCAGCGTATCCAGCCCGGCTCTGGCAGCGTACAGCGCCGCCGTGTAGCCTCCCGGGCCGCCGCCGATGATGACCATATCGTAGACGTACCCGTCCGTTTCGTGCTGCTTTGCGGGCAGAATACCGGAGAGAAACTCATCAATGTCCGCCTTGGCCGGAGGCTCGACGATCTGTCCCAGCGCCTCGCCGTTTTGGTACAGCCGCAGGGTGGGAATACGCCGGATGTTCTCCCTTTCCCGGACGCCTTCCATCTCATCCACATTCAGCTTGACCACTGTCAGAACATCCGCATATTCGTCTGCAATCTGGTCGTACGCCTTTTCAATCCGTCGGCAGTCGCCGCACCACGGCGCCCAAAAATCCACCAGAATTGTTTTTTTGCTTGCCACCAGTTCGTGGAGTTGCTGCTCGTTTATGTTCATCGCTGCCATTGTGACCGCTCCTTTCGTCTTCATCCGCTATCAGTATACCCGTTATCATCGGGTTCTTCCGTGATGAAATCACACAGCCCTGCGGCTTTCGTCTTTATTTATTGATTACCCCTTCAACAGAATTTTGAATCACAAATCAATGGGATTTTAACAGGTATGTGACCATTGTAAACCAAACAAACGAGATTCTCAAGATGAGCCTGAAGGATAAACGGGGCATCATTTGATTTTCCTGCTGCGCCGCGTCTTTCGTTGACACGGCCACCAGATTGGGATAAAATTGTTGATAACGATTCATCCCTCTTTCCGAAAGGAGCCTGCCCATGAAAATCCTGATGATCAACTCCGTTTGCGGCATCCGCAGTACCGGGCGCATCTGCACCGATTTGGCCGAACGTTTTGCCGCAGAGGGGCATGAGGTAAGGATTGCCTATGGCCGAATGGGAGATGTTCCCGACAAGTGCCTGCCATATGCCCATCAGATCGGCGGCAGTCTGTCCGTCCGGCTGCACGGGCTGAAAACCCGCTTGCTGGACAGGCACGGCTTTGGCTCCAAAGCCGCCACCCGCGCCTTTCTCAAATGGGCAGAGGACTACCGTCCGGATTTGCTGTGGCTGCACAATCTGCACGGCTATTACATCAATGTTGAAATGCTGTTTGAATGGATCAAAAAGCACCCGGAAATGCAGGTGAAATGGACGCTGCACGACTGCTGGGCCTTCACCGGCCATTGCTCTCATTTTTCCTATGTCGGCTGCGAGAAATGGAAAACCCAGTGCGCCTCCTGCCCGCAGAAAGCGCAGTATCCCGCCAGCTGTCTGGACAACAGTCAAAACAATTTTCAGCGCAAGATGGCAGCCTTCACCGGCGTTCAGAATATGACCCTCATTACTCCATCACAGTGGCTGGCAGATCTAACAAAGCAAAGCTTCCTTGGCTGCTACCCTGTGGAGGTTCAATACAACACCATCAACCGGGACATCTTCAAGCCCACCCCCGGTAACTTCCGTGAGCAGTACGGCCTGCAGCAGCAGATCATCATTCTGGGTGTTGCCAGCTACTGGAACGACCGCAAAGGTCTTCAGGATTTTGAATCGCTCAGAACCATGCTGGACAGCCGTTATGCCATCGTGCTGGTGGGCCTGTCGGAGCGACAGATTGCCGCGCTGCCGGAAGGCATGCTGGGCATCCGCCATACCAACAGTCCGCAGGAGCTGGCGGAAATCTACACCGCCGCTGATGTGTTCGTTAATCCCACCATGGAAGACACCATGCCTATGGTGAATCTGGAAGCCCTTGCCTGCGGCACGCCCGTGGTTACCTTCCGCACCGGCGGCTGCCCGGAGGCCGTGAATGCCGATACCGGCATCGTAGTAGAGCAGGCGGATGTGGACGGGCTGTGCGAAGCCATCCGCCGCATTACACCCAAAACGGAGGACTGCAAAGAAGCCTGCTTGCAGCGCGCCCAGTTTTTCAGCGCTAACCGCCGGGAAAGGAGCGCGCATGAATAACCAAAGCACGCCGCGTATGGTGTTTCTGGGCCCGCTCTATCCCCCCGATGAAGAACAGCTGATTCTGGAAAAGTCCAGAATCAAGGTCAGCAATGCGCCCGGCGTCTTTCAGTGGAACCTGATCCGCGGCATGGAGGAAGCCGTGGGGCGCAATCTGGAAATTGTGAACGTTCTGCCCGTGGGAACGTGGCCCAACGCCTATACACAAGCCGTTCTGCCCGATCGTGTCTGGCATAACGGCAGCGCCGCCTGCCGCGAGGTGGGCTGCCTCAACCTGCCCTTTTTGAAGCAGGCAATACGCGCCGCCAAGACCTCCAAGCTTCTCCCAAAAATGCTGCGCTCCGGCGATCATATTATTCTGTATTCCGCCTACATGCCCTTTCTGCGCGCGCTGAAAAAGCTGCCGAAGGACATCCAGATTACTGCCATCATCACCGACCTGCCGGAATTTTATGATCTGGAGCAGACCTCCACCCTTCGCAAAACGCTGCGCAGCCTGCAAAACCGGCTCATTTACCGTTATCTGCAGCGGGTGGACCGCTTCGTGCTGCTGACTGAACAGATGCGCAAACCGCTGCGGGTGGGCGACCGTCCGTGGATGCTGATGGAAGGCATCTGCAGCGCGGAAAGCGCCGCTGGTGAAGCGCCGCAGGAGCGCGCCATTCTCTACTCCGGCACGCTGCATTACCAGTTTGGCATTCAGAATCTGCTGGAGGCCTTCCGGCAGCTGCAGGATCCCTCCGCCCGGCTGTGGATCTGCGGAAGCGGGGAAGCAGAGACGGAGATTCTCGCCCTATGCGAGAGCGATCCCCGGGTCACATTCTATGGCTTCCTGAGCCAGCGCGACGTAGCAGCCCTTCGCAGCCGCGCAGCCGTGTTGGTGAACCCCCGAACCAACGAGGGCGACTACACCCGGTACTCCTTCCCCTCCAAAACGATGGAATACATGGCCAGCGGCAAGCCGGTGGTGATGTACCGTCTGGACGGCATTCCGCAGGAGTACGATCCTTTTCTGTATTACGTACCTGACGAAACCCCGGCTTCCCTGTCCCGGATGCTGGCCCACGTTCTTGATCATCCGAAGGAGGCGCAGGAAAAGGGCCGCCGGGCGCAGGCCTTCGTGCTGGAAAACAAAAACCGCAGCGCACAGGGGCGGCGGCTGGTGGATTTTCTGGCAGCCTCCCCCACGCCCGAATCCAAGGCGTGACCAGACTACTGCCCTGCAAGGAGGATACCCATGCGAATCTTTCAGCTGAACACAGTTTGCGGCATCAAAAGCACCGGCAGAATCGCTGTAGAAATCGGCAAGCTGGTGGAAGCCGATGGTGGTCAGTGCCTCATCGGCTGCGGAGCCAATTACGTCCCGCCTGAAGCGGAGCACATGGCGGTTAAAACGCTCTCCGTGACCAAGCGGCGGCTCTACAGCCTGCTGATCAGGCTGTTTGATGCCGAAACCTGCTTCAACCTCATTGGCACCATCAGACTGACAAAGGAAATGGATCGCTTTGCGCCCGACGTGGTGCACCTGCACAACATCCACGGCGGCTATCTGCACGCAGGCGTCCTGTTCCGTTATCTGAAGAAAAAGAACATCCCGGTGGTCTGGACACTCCACGACTGCTGGCCCTTTACCGGCCATTGCGCCCATTTTTCCTATATCGGCTGTGAAAAGTGGAAAACGCAGTGTGCCTCCTGTCCCCAGAAGGGGCGCTACCCGATCTGTATAGGGCTGGACGGCTCCCGCCGTAATCACGCCCGCAAGCGAAAGCTTTTCACCAGCCTTAACAACCTGACCATGGTGGCTCCCTGTGAGTGGATGCGTCAGCCGCTCGAACAATCCTACATGAAAAAACATGCCGTTCGCACCATTTACAACGGCGTGGATTTGCAGAGCTTCCGCCCGACAGAAAGCGACCTTCGCGCACGTTTCGGGCTGGAAAACTGCCGTCTGGTGCTGGCTGCGGCCTCCGACTGGGACGAGCGTAAAGGCCTGAAATATCTGATTCAGGCTGCCCAAAAGCTCGGCAAGGACTACCGCTTTGTAGTCGTCGGCCTGTCCTCCGCTCAAGTGGCCGCCCTCCCCGATGGCATGATCGGCATTGAACACACCGCCAATGTAAACGAGCTGGCGCAATGGTACACCGCTGCCGACTGCTTTGCCAACCCCACCCTGGAGGACAATATGCCCATGGTGAATCTGGAGGCCCTTGCCTCCGGCACGCCCGTGGTCACCTTCCGCACCGGTGGCTGCCCGGAGGCGGTGGACGCCGACACCGGCATCGTAGTAGACCAGGCGGATGTGGACGGGCTGTGCGAAGCCATCCGCCGCATCACGCCCAAAACGGACGCCCGCAAAGAAGCCTGTTTGCAGCGCGCCCAGTTTTTTAGCGCCGCCCGCACCTTTGAAAGCTATCTGAATCTGTATCGTGAACTGAGCCGCTGAGCCTGATTTTCCAGTTAACCCGCGTCCCCCTGCATATGACAAACGAGCGAACCGACATTTCGTGTCGGCTCGCTCGTTTTATCAGACGGGATTCGCGCTGCGAAATTTTGATTATTCCCACTCAATCCCTTTCTGTTCACACAGTTTCCTCAGTATCTGCCCGATTTCTTCTTTAATTTCCCCTTATATTGCCTGTCTTCTGTATTTTGGTGCAAACACCACATGATAATTGCAGTTCGACTTCGTATGTGATAAACTATTGTAGTCCATTTTGGATCCTCCTTTTGTTTTTGTAGCGGTCGGCAAACCCTCTACATTCTAACAATCGGAGGTTTTTATTTCCATAGTTAAAGCTTTTTCGTCCACCAGCAGCGCCGGTGGTTTTCTTTTCTACAATAATTTGAACGCCAACGTGACGCTGGCGTTTTCGATTGGTTTTGACACGATAAATCCATTAACATTCAAAAGCCTTCGTTTGCTGTTCGTTTTTTAGCATCCTTTTCCTGCTGTTTCAGCAAAAAGCTTTTAAACCGCTGCAGCAACGCCTGATTTTCTGGCGACAATATTTGCATGGAGCATTGGGGGACATATAAGGGATCCTCATCACTCAAACCCAACAAATAGTCCGCTGATACCTGATAAAGACGACAGATGCAAATCAGCAGTTCATGGCTGGGTTCGCTTTTTCCCTGCTCCCATGATTGTATCGTATATTTGGATACCTGCAGTTTGTTGGCTACTGTTTGCTGGGTATCACCGTGGTCTTTTCGTACTTCCTTCAAACGGTCTCCAATCACGGCATTCACCTCGGTTTTAGTATAAAATGCCGTTTGTCATCAGTTTTCAAAAACGCAAGAAGCTTGCTAAAAATTACAGAAAATAGTATGATAAATACGATATCTGTCGAAATATGTTGTTTACTTTTCCTGATGAGGAGGCGAAGGCGGTTGCATGTGATTTGTGTAGCACAAAAAGAACGAGATCGCAGCCAATTTCAGTCCATTGCTTCTGGCTGTCATGATTTGAGCAGCATTCATTTGTGTGCTGATGTACGGGAAGCGCTGAGCTATTCAAAGCAGTGTTTGGTTGATATGGCGTTTGTATATTGCCAGATCCCTGAGCATGTAGAAGCGGCCAAACAATTGATCGATCAGGTTTCCGGCGTACAGGTGGTGTTGCTTGCCGATGATGGACGTTATGCACTGCAAGCATGGCAAATTCAGGCGTCCGGTTATTTGCTCACCCCTTATACGCAGGAAGACTTACAACAGACGATCACCAAGCATCGACTTTCTACTTTCTCTGCCCATCGCGTGGTCATTCAAACGATTCCCTCTTTTGCCGTAACGGTAGATGGAAGGCCCATGCACATTTCTGCCGCTAAACCCAGAGAACTGCTTGCCCTGCTGGTGGATTGTGCAGAACACGGCTTGACTACAGCTGAAGGCATTTCTCTGCTTTGGCCTGACAGGGGCGATGATGAAAAATCACGTTCGTTGTTTCGTGTAACTTACAAACGTTTGTCTGCTATTCTCGAGGAAGCTGGCGTAGGCGATATCATAGGTTCTAACAACAACAAACGCTACCTTCATATGAACAAGGTTAGCTGTGATCTATACCAAATTCTGGCCGGAAACAAACAGATGCAAAAACGCTATGTCGGTCAATATATGCAGGAATATTCCTGGGCAGAAGATCGTAATGCCCAGCTGTATCATATGATTCTTTTAAAAAATTAATTTTTTATCTAAAAACTTCTAAAAAATTAATAATTGTTACGCTTTTGTTACGTTTCGTTGTGTATATTATCATTGCTATCATGTTCATATTGTCTTTTGGATGAGGGAGCAAACAATGAAGGAGAAGGAACTGAGGCGTCTTTCACGTGCTGATTTGCTGGAGATGCTCATTGATCAGAGCAAGGAGCTTCAGGAAGTGCGCGAAAAATTGCACCAGGCAGAAGCGGAACTGAAAAAACGTGAAATCGCCATTCAAAATGCAGGCTCGATTGCGGAAGCATCGCTGGTTCTGAACGGCGTTTTTGAAGCAGCTCAGGCAGCTTGCAGAGAATATGTGGAAAACACCCACAAATACTGCGAGCGGCAAGAGCCTGTTTGTGTTCCTTCCTATGAAACAGCCGCCTATCCGAAACCTGCCTTCACGTCGCAAGCCGTTGAACAGAAAAACGGAATTCCTTATGAGCAATACTTGCAGCAGGAAGCCTTTCTGCCGCCGCATTATAGCACGTCAGGAGATTATGCGCCTGCTCGTCAGAATAGAACCGCCCGCTATATGCGGATTGCTAATGAAATGGACCTGCAAAAAAGATAGCAGAACAAAATCGCGAAAGGACGCCCTATGAAGAAGGAAGTCAGGAAAACCGTTCCGGCCATCGAACAGCTGCAAGCGGAACTGAAACGTGAAAAATATAAGTTTCACTATAAACGCGTAATGAAAAGCACCCTCTTTACGCTGATCGTAGTGGCTGCTTTTGCTATTCTGGTGGCCACGTTGTGGCTTCCTGTGCTACAAATTTACGGTACGTCCATGACGCCTACGCTGGACGAAGGAGAAATTGTCATCTCCATCAAAAGTCAGGACTTTTCACAAGGCGATCTGGCTGCTTTCTACATTGGAAACAAAATTCTTGTCAAAAGAGTCATCGCACAGGCAGGAGATATGGTGAATATTTTGGATGACGGTACGGTGATCGTCAATGGAAGAGAGTTAGATGAACCGTATGTTTCTGAAAAGGCGCTGGGAGAGTGCGATCTGGAATTTCCCTATCAAGTACCGGAATCACGCTATTTCCTGATGGGCGATCATCGGGCAACCTCTGTGGATAGCCGAAGCAGCATGGTTGGCTGTATCGCTAATGAACAGCTTGTAGGCAAAATTGTTTTCAGAGTTTGGCCGTTTACTGAGTTTGGTGTACTAAAGTAACCATTGGAAAGGATCAGGCTGCATGGACCATATTGCACTGCATAGAGCAGGACAGTATTATAGACGCCGCCGCCTCAGACGCTTATGGAAACGAATCGTAAGCGTTCTGGGCTGTTTTGTCGTTTTTTGTACCACCTATGCACTGATGCTGCCGGCCATCACGCAGGAGCGCGAAAGCTTCTGCGGATTTGAATCCCATACCCACGAAGGCGACTGCTACGCTCCCGGAACTGAAATAGAGAGTTATGAGTTGACCTGTGATTATGAATCGCTGAATGTGCATAGTCATACCGCAGAGCATTGCTATGATGAACAGGGACAGCTTGTTTGTCAGATGTTGGATTACGTCGTCCATATGCACGACGCCTCCTGCTACGACGAGGAAGGATTCTGCCGCTGTCCCCTTCCCGTCATTGCTCCGCACGAACATAACGAAGATTGTTACCTCATCGAGGGCGGTCATACGCACGGAGAAGGATGCTACGCAGTCAGCATCGGCGCATTGGTGTGCAGCCAGGAAGAAATCACCGGTCATATTCATAGCGGCTCCTGCTGGGTACAGGGCGACGTGCTGCTGTGCAATGTAGAAAATGGACATCTCCACGGCGAGGCTTGCTATGCTCCGACTGTGTATGAATGCGGCTATGCACAGGAGCATACACACAGCGCAGCCTGTTATACGACCGGGGCACTGTTGTGTTCTCAGGAGGAAAATCATCAGCATACAGAGGCGTGTTATCCAGCTGAACAGATTTTCACTTGCGGCTACGAACAGGAGCACCGCCATACGGCAAACTGTACGACGCCAGGGGATGAGCTGATCTGTTCGATTGCAGAGCACATACACGAGGATTGTTTTGCTACCCCTGATCCCGTATGCAAAAAAAGTGAAAATCATGTTCATGACGATCTGTGCTATGAACAGCTTCTCCAGTGCGAAATAGAGGAGCATCACCATACAGATGCCTGTATCATTTCAGGCGAACTGGTATGTACTGTTCCCGAAAATCACGAGCATTCTGTTTCCTGTTATAACAGGGTACTTGCCTGCAGTGAGCCAGAAAGCGACGGTCATTTACACACAGAGGAATGTTATGAGCAGCAGTCCGTTTGTATTTGCCCGCTTCAGGAAGAGCCTGGTGTTATGACGCTGAACTGCGCTCATCCTGCAGAAACGGTGCACGTTCATTCTGAAAGCTGCTTTGAAGCGTTCTATCATCTTGTGATGAACTGTGCGTTGCCTGAGCACGTCCATACATTGGAATGTTTCTCCGATCCGAATGCAGATGTGGAAACAAGCCAGGACTGGAGAAAGACTTTATCACATATTACACTTAGCGGCATACGGGAAGCTGATGTGCTGGAGATTGCCCGCAGCCAGTTGGGTTATCGCGAAAGCAGCAGGAACTATCTGGTGCTGGAGGACGGCGAAACCACTCACGGCTATACGCGCTATGGTGCCTGGTACGGCGCGCCCTATGGCGACTGGTGTGCGATGTTTGTTTCTTTCTGTCTGCATCATGCACAGGTGGAGGATATGCCGCTGGAGGCACACTGTCAGCGATGGATCTATGCGCTTTCTGCGCCCGAAGTGGATCTGTACCGTGCAGCGAACGTCTATCAACCCAAGCCGGGCGACCTGATCTTCTTTGATTGGGACGAAGACGAGCAATCGGATCATGTCGGTCTGGTGGAGGAAATCACCGATGTCATAAAAACGATCGAAGGTAACTCTGCCAACTGCGTGCGAAACGTTACGTATGAGCTGGATGATGCGCGCATCATGGGCTATGGCCTGATCCCCCAGATTTTCAACCAGGAATTTGTGGAAGAAACGACGCCGGAGCAGAATACGCCTGTATATGACTGTATTTGGGACGAACACATCCATGGTGAAACCTGCGTGGATGAAAACGGCGAGTTGATCTGCACCATTGCAGAGCATATGCATGCTGAAACCTGCCAGATCGAAGCGGAACCCGAACTTCCCGAAGAGAAAATCTATTTCTGCGGGCTGGAAGAGCATGCGCATTGCGAAACCTGTGTGGATGAAAACGGCGAGCTGTTCTGTACCATTGCAGAGCATGCGCATACCGAAACCTGCCAGATCGAAGCGGAACCCGAACTTCCGGAGGAAATCATCTACTACTGCGGTATGGAAGAGCATGTCCACGCCGAAACCTGCGCGGACGAAAATGACGCGCTGATCTGCATCCTTGCGGAACACGCACATACCGAAACCTGCCAGATCGAAGCGGAACCCGAACTTCCGGAGGAAATCATCTACTACTGCGGTATGGAAGAGCATGTCCACGCCGAAACCTGCGCGGACGAAAATGGCGCGCTGATCTGCATCCTTGCGGAACACGCACATACCGAAACCTGCCAGATCGAAGCGGAACCCGAACTTCCCGAAGAAATCGTCTACTACTGCGGTCTGGAAGAGCATGCGCATGGCGAAACCTGTGTGGATGAAAACGGCGTACTGATCTGCGCCATTGTAGAGCATACGCACATCGAAGCCTGTCAAACCGAAGCAGAATCTGAACTTCCCGAGGAGATTCTTTATTACTGCGGTCTGGAAGAGCATGCGCATGGCGAAACCTGCGCGGATGAAAACGGCGTATTGATCTGCGCCATTGTAGAGCATACGCACATCGAATCCTGCCTGATCGAATCAGAATCCAAACTTCCCGCAGAGCTTCTCTATTACTGCGGTCTGGAAGAGCATACGCATAGTGAACTCTGTGTGGATGAAAACGGAGGGCTCATCTGCCTATTCACCGAACACATCCACGATGAATGCTGTCTTGCCGAACTGCTCCCCGAAGAAACCTTTACCTACTTCTGCGGTCTGGAAGAACATGCGCATAGCGAAAACTGTGTGGATGAAAACGGCGTACTGATCTGCGTTCTCGCTGAGCATGTACATACTGAAGTTTGTGAAATCGACCGAAGCGATTTCACCCAGGATATTCTGCTGCAGGTTCAGGAAGTCAGCCAGCTGATTGATGCTCTGCCATCCGCCGATGACATCGATGAAAAAATCTTTGAATATGACTCCATTGGTGATGAAGCAGCCATGGAGCAGTGGCTGACTACGATCTACCTGCAGGTGCAGGAAGCCTATCGCCGTTATGCAGTGCTGCCGGTCAATGCACAATTGTTGATTGAAAACCGGGACAAATTGCTGGAGCTGGAATACATCTGGGCAATGATGCCGCTGGTGGACACGGTTGTAGGCTATACCGCCAACTACAGCACCAACCTGCTTTCCTCTGGCGCGTCCTTTGTGTTCTACACGCAGGCGTCCAACGGGCAGTACTACGCCATCGACGGCAGAGGTAACGCTGTTGCGGTTACCATCAGTGCAAACGGCGAAATTATCGCCAACGTCAACGATCGTTCCTCCTTGCTGTGGACGATCAGCGGCACAGGCAACAACACCCTTATCTATTCTTCTTCCAGTAATCGCTATATGCATGCCTATTACAACGGCGCAAACGATACAGGCGTTACCACTTCTGGCAGATACACTTCCACGCCTGTTGCAGCCAATGAAGGCGTACGATTCCGCGGCAATTCGCAATATGCGTATCTGGATGAAAACTCGCTTACGTTCCGCGTGACCAGCAACGAAAATCAGGGCGCTGTGTACCGCGTTGGCGTACTGAATGAAAACTACGTGTGGCTGGATGGCACCAACGGTGGCTTGATGAGTCTGGCCGGTTCGCCGGACAAGGCCTACATGATCAGCGGTGCAGGCTTCTACCTGCCCGAAACGTGGGAAAGCCCGTCCAAATACAGCTATCGTTTGCGCGGCTGGTACGATGTGATCAACGACCGCTATTACGCCCCCGGCGCTTATGTGGAAGTAACGGAGCACATGGTGTTCTATGCCGACTGGGTAGCCGCCAGCTACAACATCGGCCAGTACAACCGCTACAGCGCGCCCACCATCAGCACCAAGGAGTTCATCACCACGCGTGTGTTTGACTACAGCAGCATGTTCAACACCCTGTCAACCACCGCGAGCGTTAACGTAAGCCCCACAAGCCACAGCGAAACCTGGACCATGAATTACGACAATGGATCTCCGGGGTTCATCTTCCGCGATTGGGACGTCGGTTCACAGGATCTGTCCTATCCGGCTAACCTGACCGACGTAAACAACAACGGCGAAGTCAACAGCGGCCTGTACTCCGCCGCGCGTGCCAATCTGCTGTTTGGCACCAGCAACTCCTTCAATCCTGCCACGGGAAGCGGTGTGATGGGCAAGCAGTACCTTGGCACAGCCGATCATCTGTTCCAATACGGAAACGATCCGTCTGATCCCGAGTATTACGGCTACTACTACTTCGATTCTCACCTCAACGCCGCCAGCTACAACCGGGATCATGGCCGTTTCTATGTCTATGACTATCTGGAGCGCACCTCCGACTCCGAAGTCAGCCATTCGGACTTTCTGCCCTTCAACTCTCCCTATGCCAACACCAATGGAC
>SVGQ01000058.1 GCA_015056245.1 Clostridiales bacterium
TGGCTAACCGCGCGCTGGAAATGGGCAAGGGAGCCATCATTCTGGTGCCGGAGATCGCTTTGACTCCCCAGATGGTGCGCTGGTTCCGCAGCCGTTTCGGCCCGGCAACGGCGGTGCTTCACAGCCGCCTGACGGATGGTCAGCGGTACGATGAATGGCGGCGCATCCGTCTGGGGGATGCCCGGATCGTGGTGGGTGCCCGCAGCGCCATCTTTGCTCCGGTGGAGAATCTGGGCCTGATCGTTATCGATGAGGAACACGAGCAGACCTACCTGAGCGACAAGCATCCCCGCTACGATGCCCGCCGGGTAGCCCACAGCCGCTGTAGGCGGGAAGGAGCCACGCTGGTGCTTTCCAGCGCGACCCCCAGCATTCTGTCCTTTGCCATGGCACGGCGGGGCGATTACACGCTGGTGGAAATGCCCAAGCGGGTAGCGGACAGGCCCCTGCCCACGGTATCCATCGTGGATATGCGAAAGGAATTGGAAGCGGGCAACCGCTCCATTTTCAGCGCGCTGCTCATCCAGAAGCTCCATGAGTGTCTGGACAATGGACAGCAGGCCATGCTGTTTCTGAACCGCCGGGGTTTCCATACCTTTGTCAGTTGCCGTAGTTGCGGCTATGTGGTCAAATGCGATGCCTGCGATGTGAGCATGACCCTCCACCGCAACCCGGATCACCCGGAACTGGACGAACTGCGCTGCCACCTGTGCGGCGCCACCCGTAAGCCGCCGGAGACCTGCCCGGAGTGCGAAAGCAAGTACATCCGTTATTTCGGCAGCGGTACCCAGCGGGTGGAGGAAGAAATGCACAAGCTGTTTCCCGGCGTGCCCACCGTCCGTATGGATATTGATACCACCAAGGGCCGGGACGCTCATGCCAAGCTGCTGGACGATTTCGGGCTGGGAAGGGCCAAAGTGCTCATCGGTACCCAGATGATCGCCAAGGGACTGGATTTCCCCAATGTGACGCTGGTTGGCGTGGTAGCTGCCGATATGACCCTGAACCTGCCGGATTACCGCGCCCGGGAGCGCACCTTCCAGCTATTGACGCAGGTGGCAGGCCGCGCTGGACGAGCCCAGACCCCCGGGCAGGTGGTGGTGCAGACCTACAAGCCGGAGGATCCCTGCATTCTCACTGCTGCCGCACAGGATTACCGGGCCTTCTTCGAGATGGAATTCTCCCGCAGGCGCACGGGTCTGTACCCGCCGTTTACCCTGCTGGCCCGGCTGCTCATCGAAAGCGAGGGCGAGCTGGAAGCCAAGCAGATGTGCGACCGGCTGTACGATACGGTGCAGACCTATCTGCTCAGCCATCCCCTGCAAAAGAAGCGCACTTTGATGGTGCGCGCCGATGCGGCCCCGGTCAAGCGCATCCGGGGACAATACCGCTACCATGTGCTGTTCAAGTTGTTTGATCATCCGGACGTGTCACCGCTGCTCAGCCTCATGAGCGAGCTGACCAGCCTCAGCGATGAACACTGCCGGATTTACTGCGAGGTCAACCCCGCTACCATGATGTAATGCGAAAGGAGTCATGTTCCATGGCTATCAGAAAGATCGTTGAAATCGGCAGCGACAAGCTGCGCAAGGTGTGCAAACCCGTTGAAAAGTTCGACAAGCGGCTGCAGGTGCTGCTGGATGATATGGCGGATACCATGTACAAGGCCAACGGCGTAGGTCTGGCTGGCCCTCAGGTGGGCATTCTGCGCCGGGTTGCGGTCATTGATGTGGGCGATGGCCTGTTCAAGATGGTCAATCCTGTTATCGTGGAAACCGCTGGCGAGCAGCGCGGCCCCGAAGGCTGCCTGAGCGTGCCGGGCCGCAGCGGCTATGTGGTTCGCCCCAACGAGGTCACCGTGCAGTATCAGGATGAGAACGGCGAGCCGGTCACCCTGCACACAGAAGAATTTTTCGCCCGTGCCATCTGCCACGAGCTGGATCATCTGGACGGCGTTCTCTACATCGACAAGATGGACGAAGAAATCTTCGACGAAGATGACGAGTATTACGATGAGGATTTCGAGGAGGAAGACGAATGAGGATCGTTTTCATGGGCACGCCGGATTTTGCCGTGCCCTCCCTGCGGGCGCTGGCAGAGAGCAGCCATGAGATCGTGGGCGTGTTTACCCAGCCTGACCGCCCCAAGGGCCGTGGCGGCAAGGTGCAGATGAGCCCCGTCAAGGAAGTGGCGCTGGAGTACGGCATTCCGGTGTTTCAGCCCCAGCGCATCCGGGTGGATGGCATTGACGATCTCAAAGCCCTTGCCCCCGATCTGTGCGTTACCGCTGCCTTTGGTCAGATCCTTTCTCAGGATGTACTGGATGTGCCTAAGCTGGGCACTGTCAATGTGCATGCCTCCCTGCTGCCCCGTCATCGGGGCGCTGGTCCCATCCAGTGGGCCATGCTCAGCGGCGATCCTGTGACCGGTGTCACCACCATGCTGACCGATGCGGGCATTGATACCGGCGATATGCTGCTGAAAACCGAAGTGACCATCGGCGAGGACGAAACCGCCGGCGAGCTGACGGATCGTCTTGCCAATGAAGGGGCATCCCTGCTGATGGAAACTTTGCGCCGGATCGAAACTGGCGACTGCCCCCGGGAAAAGCAGGACGAATCCCTTGCCACTTACGATCCCAAAGTGACAAAGGAACTGGGCAAGCTGAACTTTTCCGAAACCACCCGTCAGTGTCTTTTGCGGGTGCGCGCCATGAGCCCATGGCCCTGCGCCTATGCAGAGGTGCAGAATGGTGCGCTGAAAGTCTGGCGTGCAAAAGCGGCGGAGGGCAAGGGTATGCCCGGTCAGGTGCTCCGTGCCGACAAGGGCGGTCTGGTGATCGCCACCGCTGACGGCGCCATGGAACTGTGTGAAATTCAGGCTCCCAACGCCAAGCGTATGGAGGCCAAGGCCTATCTGCTGGGCCATCCTATCTCTACCGGCATTTTGCTTAGCGAGGTATCCTTATGACAGAACAAAAGAAGCCCACCTTCCGCCGGGAGGGCGGCAACCGTGACCAGAAGTCCCGCAATGGCGGCTACCAGAAAAAAGATGGGGAGCGCAAGCCCTACTCCCGCAATGGCGAGAAGGACGGTACCAAGCGCACATCCTTCCAGCGCACCGGAGAACGCCGTGCCAACGGTGGTTTCCAGCGCGGTGATGCCCGCACTGGCGGCAAGCGTCCCATGGGCAACCGTCCTGCAGGCAATCGCCCTGAAGCGGATAACACCCCCAACACCACCCCGGCCCGCCGTCTGGCGCTGGAAGTGCTCAGCGATGTGCACCAGAATGGCGCTTTTGCCAACCTGAGCCTGAATGAAAAATTGCAGGCGGCTCGCCAGCTCAAGCCCGAGGATCGCCGTCTGGCAACCCAGTTGGTCTATGGCGTTTTGGAGAACCAGATCCGCATTGACCATGCGCTGAAAGGTTTTTTGGCCCATCAGGTGAAGGAACCCGCCCAGCTGGATATTTTGCGCATGGGTGCCTATCAGATCCTGTTTCTGGACCGGGTACCGGACAGCGCAGCTGTCAACGAGGCGGTCAAGCTGACCCGCGCCATGGGTATGGACAGCTCCACCGGCTTTGTGAATGCGGTTTTGCGCAATCTGGCCCGCCAGAAGAACGAGCTTTCCTGGCCTGCCAAGGAAGAAGACCTGCGCGCCTACCTCCATGTGATGACCTCCACGCCCCTGTGGCTGGTGGAGCGTCTCATTGCCGATTATGGCGCGGAGGAAGCGGAAAAGATCCTGTCCCATCGCAATGCGGCTCCCAGCGTTACTGTGCGCCCCAACCTGCACATTTCCAGCGACGAGGAACTGATCCGCTCGCTGGATGCCAAGGAGATCAAGTGGAACCGCGGTATCGCGCCCCATGCTTTCCTGCTGGAGGGCATCAGCGAGCTCACCTATGATCAGGATTACCGCAATGGCAAGTATTCCGTGCAGGGACAGAGCTCCATGCTGGCGGCGGAGGCCATTCAGGCCAAGCCCGGCATGCGCATTCTGGATGCCTGTGCTGCCCCTGGCGGCAAGTCTGCCTATCTGTGCGAAACCATGCAGATGACGGGTCGCGTCTTTGCGTGGGAGCTTCACGAAAAGCGCGCCATGCTGCTGGACGCAGTCAAGCGCCGCCTGCATCTGGAAAACCTGCGGGTAGCTGTCCGGGATGCCACCCAGCCCATGCTGGACTGGGAAAGCACGCTGGATGCCGTCCTGCTGGATGCGCCCTGCAGCGGTACCGGCGTGATCACCGATAAGCCGGATATCAAGCAGCGCCTGAAGGCAGAGGATATTCCCGCCATCGTGGAAACCCAGAAACAGTTGCTGGATACCCTGTGCACCTATGTAAAGGTGGGCGGCACGTTGGTGTACTCCACCTGTTCCATTCTGCCGGAAGAAAACAGCCAGCAGGTGGCGGCGTTCCTGGAGCGGCATCCCAACTTTGCGCTGGAAACCCTGCCGGTTTCCTTCCCTGAATCCCTGCGCAAGCAGCAGGGCGACTACGGTCTCCAGCTGCAAGCGTATCGGGATGGGGTAGAGGGCTTCTTCATCGCCCGCCTGCGGAGGATGCGCTGAGATGAGCGAAAAGCAAGTTTTGCTGGGCATGAGCCTTGAGGAAATGAAGGCGGCTTTCAAACAGATGGGCCAGCCCGCTTTTCGGGCTGGTCAGGTGCAGGCATGGCTTACCAAGGGTACCCCCTTTGAGGAAATGTCCAACCTGCCCAAAGCCCTCAGGGAGAGCCTGCGGGAGAACTATGTGGATCTGCCTATGAGTGTCCATCAGGCCTTTCCTTCCCGCAAGGATGATACCGTCAAGTTCCTGTTTTCCTGTCTTGACGGCAACATCATCGAAGGCGTACTGATGCACTATCACTATGGTTATTCCCTTTGCATCTCCACGCAGGTGGGCTGTAAAATGGGCTGTGCCTTCTGTGCCAGCACCCTTAACGGCTGCGTTCGCAACCTGACCGCAGCGGAGATGCTCTCGCAGGTGCTGCTGGCAAACCGTTTCCTTGGGGAAAAAGGCCATGTGGGCCATATTGTGCTCATGGGCAGCGGCGAGCCTCTGGATAATTACGACAACGTGGTGTCCTTCCTGCGGCAGGTGAATGCGGAGGATGGTCTCAATATCAGCCTTCGCAACATCTCCCTGAGCACCTGTGGTCTGGTGCCCCAGATCGGGCGTTTTGCCGCCGAGGGTCTGCCGGTTACCCTGAGCATCTCCCTTCACGCGCCCAATGATCAGATCCGTAAGCAGATCATGCCGGTTGCCAACACTTGGCCCATCCACGAACTGATGGACGAAGTCCGCGCCTATGTGCGTAAAACGGGCCGCCGGGTGGTGTTTGAATATGCCCTGATCGACCAGCTCAACAGCCGTCCAGAACATGCCCGGGAGCTGGCGTCGCTGGTAGGCGGCATGCAGTGCCATGTGAATCTGATCCCCCTGAACTATGTGGACGAACGCCATCTGCGCCCGGCTGCGCCGGAGGCGGTACAGCTGTTCCTGAAAATCTTGGAGGAGAGGCACATCTCTGCCACCATTCGCCGGGAGATGGGTTCCGATATCGGCGGTGCCTGCGGTCAGCTGCGCCGCAGCGTGCTGGAGGGTAAGGCGTAAACCCTTGCATTTCCCTTGTAAACTTGTTACCATTATTGTATCACCGCCTTGGCGGTCAAAGGAGCGATCGGTATGCGTGTATGTCATCGCACTCATCAGGGGCTGGTTCGGGCCAGCAATCAGGACAACTGGTTGGCACAGGCCCCTCTGTATGGTGTAGCGGACGGAATGGGCGGTCACCGGGGCGGCGAAACAGCCAGCCGGGTGGCTTTGCAGGTGTTCCAGAACGCCATCGGTCACAAGGAACCGGATACCGCCGCGCTCCGCATGGCGGTAGAAGCTGCCAACCGGCGCGTATACGATATGTCCGCCCACGATGAAAGCCTCTCTGGCATGGGTACTACCATGAGCATGATCTGGCAGGATAAAGACCGTCTGCTGATTGCCCATGTGGGAGACAGCCGGATCTACCGTCTCCGGGATGGGAAGCTCCAGCAGATCACCGATGATCACAGCTTTGTGGCAGAGCTTGTGCGCAACAACATCATCACGCCGGAAATGGCAAAGAAGCATCCCCAGCGCAACATTATTACCCGGGCCGTGGGGGTGGATCCCTTCGTGCAGGTGGATGTGCTGGAAGAAGAACTCCAGCCCGGTGATCTGTGGCTGATCTGTTCCGACGGTCTCCATGGCATGGTGGAAGAAGAGGAGATCCAGAGCATCCTTACCGAAATGGAACTGGAAGAAGCCGCTGAACGCCTTATCAGCCGCGCACTGGAAAACGGCGGTCACGATAACGTAACCTTTGTACTGCTCAGCCATACGGAGGTGACCGACAAATGATGAAAGGCATGGTGTTCGCTGAACGCTATAAATTGGAGGAATTTATCGGTCAGGGCGGCATGTCGCTGGTGTATCGTGCGGTGGATATCCGCACCGGACACAGCGTGGCTGTCAAGATCCTCAAAAGCGAGTACAACGGCGATAAGGAATTTCTGGAGCGCTTCCAGCGCGAGGCGCAGGCTGCCAGCCTGATGAGCCACCACAACATCGTCAATCTGTTGGACGTGGGCAAGGAAGGCGAGTTCCGCTATCTGGTTTTAGAGTATGTCAACGGCAATACCCTCAAGGATATCATCCGCCAAAGGGGACGGCTCAATGCTGCCACCGCCATCCAGATCACGGTGCGTATTCTCAGCGCTTTGCAGCACGCTCACGATAACGGGATCATTCACCGTGATATCAAGCCCCAGAACGTGCTGGTGCATTCCGATGGTCATGTGAAGGTGGCTGACTTCGGCATTGCCCGTATGACCAATGCTTTCACCATTTCCAAAGGCGATACTGTGGTGGGCTCGGTGCACTATTCTTCGCCGGAGCAGGCAACAGGCAGCGTGGTGGAAGCCACCAGCGATCTGTATTCCACCGGTGTGGTGCTCTACGAGATGCTCACCGGTCGTGTTCCTTTTGTGGGTGATACCCCTGTCGCCGTTGCCATGCAGCACATCAATGATATGCCGCCCCCTGTGACAGACCTGGCACCGGAAACGCCCCCTGCCGTGGTGGCCGTCCTGATGAAAGCCATGGCAAAATCCCCAGCGGATCGCTACCAGAGCGCCCGGGAAATGGCAGATGCCCTGCTGAAAGCCAAAGACGGTGTGATGGATCCATCGGCTGTCAATATTGCCCAGCAGGCTTATGTGCCGCCCATGCAGCAGCGGCGCGCGCAGCCCCCTCAGAAATCCGGTCGCCCGGCGGTACAAACCAAAAAGCGCATGAGCCGCAAACAGCGGCAAACCATCATCACCACCTGCGTTACTACTGTGGCGGTGCTGAGCTTGCTGGTTTTGGGCATCATCAACATATACCGGGGCGTGCTCAACAGCACTTCCGCCCCGGATGTGATCGGCATGCCGCAGGAGGAAGCCATCACCTATGCCAAACGCAACGGCCTCAACTGGCAGGTGAAGGAACAGAGCCACGCCACCATTCCAGCCGGAAACGTGATCGAACAGCTGCCTGAACCGGATACGGAAATGCAGAAAGGCGACAGCCTGCTCATCACGATCAGCACCGGTCCCCAGAGCAGTGTCATGCCCAGTGTGACAGGCTACCTTTATGAGGAAGCCACCAACACCCTGAAGGATCTTGGCTTTACGGTGGTGGTCATCCGCACCACTTCCAGCGAGACACCGGGCAAAGTGCTGGCACAGAATCCGCAGGCAGGCGGCAGCTACGCAGTGGGCCAGACTGTAGAACTGACCATCTCCGGCGGCAGCACACTGGTGCCGGATGTGTCCGGTCAAACACTGGAGGAAGCGGAAGCCTTGCTTTCCGCCAATCACCTGACACTGGCAACACCACAGTACCGGGAAGTGCTGGACGCTTCTCAGGTAGGCAAGATTATGGCGCAGGAACCCATTGCGGGCACGCTGGTAGTTGTGGATGCGCCTGTCACCCTGACCATCGCGAAAGCCGCTAAACCCCACAAGGGTGAGGTGTTTGTGGAAATGCCTGCCTCTGACAGGGAGCGGGAACTGCTGGTGGTGCTGGTGGAGCAGGCAGGCGAGGTGGAGCAGTACCGCGCTAAGTACAGTGCAGGTCAAAGCAGCTCCATGATTATTCCTGTATCGTCAGAATACAGCGGCATCCTGATGTGCCGCATCTATCTGGACGGCATCCTGTATACGGAACTCGAAGCAATTTTGCAATAGGAGGGAACACCGTTTGTCGGAAGAACATGCACAGCAGGGCGTGATCGTCAAGGGTGTGGGCGGTTTGTACTATGCCCGGGGCGAGGATGGCGATATTTATGTTTTGCGCGCCAAAGGCAAATTTCGCAAGCAGAAGCTCACGCCCATGGTGGGTGACCGGATCCTGCTGACACCGGGCAGCGGTGATGAGCACGGTTGGGTGGAGGAGATCCTTCCCCGGGAAAGCGAACTGCTCAGACCGCCGGTAGCCAATATTCGTCACGTTCTGTTGGTGATCGCGCCACAGCCGGCACCGGATTATCTGCTGCTGGATACGCTGCTGATTCTGGCCTGCCGCCAGGGCATCACGCCTGCGATCGTGGTCAATAAGTGCGATCTGGACCGTGGCGTGTTTGAAGAAGTTCAGCGGGAATATGCATCACTGGAGATCCCCATGCTGGCGGTCAGCGCCCAGACAGGCGAAGGGCTGGAGGCACTGAGAGACCTGCTGCGGCAAGGCATCAGCTGCTTTGCGGGACAATCCGGCGTTGGCAAGAGTACCTTGCTCAGCGCAGCCACCGGTCTGGAATTGAAAACCGGCGAAATCAGCCGGAAGATCAGCCGGGGCCGCCACACCACCCGCCATGCGGAACTTTTGTTCAGCGGTGAGTATCAGGTGCTGGATACCCCGGGGTTCAGTCTTTTGGAGCCTTGGGAAGGCCTTGAACCTATCCACTTGAAGGATGATTATCCCGATTTTGCCCCCTATGAAGGCCAATGCCGTTTTTCTCCCTGCTATCACCTGAGCGAGCCGGATTGCGCTGTGCTGGAAGCGGTGCGCGAGGGCAAGCTGGGGGCCAAACGAGTGGAACGGTATCACATCCTGCTCAAAAAGGTACAGGAGATTTGGAGGAAACGCTATGATTAAGCTGTCCCCGTCCATACTGGCAGCGGATCCGCTGCAAATGGGAAAGGCGCTTTCGCTGGTCAAGGAAGCTCATGCGGATGAATTGCATTTTGACGTGATGGACGCGCATTTTGTACCCAATCTGAGTTTTGGCCCCTCTCTGCTTGCTGCCATGAAAAAGCAGGATGCGGATGTGGTCTACGATGTGCACCTGATGCTCAGCGATCCCATCCGTTATGTGGAAGTGTTTGCCGAGGCCGGTGCATCTATCATTACCATTCATCAGGAAGCCAACGATTTTCTGCCTTGCCTGGAAAAGATCCGTTCTTTGGGGCTGCAGACAGGCGCTTCCTTGAAACCGGCTACCCCTGCGGAAACGCTGCGCTCTGTGCTGCCCATGCTGGACCGTGTACTGCTGATGACGGTTGAACCCGGATTTGGCGGACAAAAATTGATGCCGGAAGTGCTCAACAAAGCCCGTGAACTTCGTCTGATGGGTTTTGACGGCGATATCGAAGCTGATGGTGGCATCGGGCTTGGCAACATGCAGCAGCTGGCGGACAGCGGCATCAATGTGCTGGTAATGGGTACCTCCTTTTTCAAAGCGGAGGATCCGCAGGCAGTAGCTGCTGCTGTGCATGCCCTGTAACCCTTTGGGGGTATGCTATGAATGGCTGACACCGCTATGGCGGCAGGTTGCCAAATCATGTAAAAGATAGGATGAACCAACCATTGTTCGAAAATATGAATTTGATCAAACCGCTGCTGACGGCGATCGCCCAGTGCGGTTATCAGACCCCTACGCCCATTCAGCGGGAGACCATCCCGCCGGTGCTGAGCGGTAAGGATGTGCTGGGGTGCGCCCAAACCGGCACTGGTAAAACGGCTGCTTTTGCGCTGCCCATCCTGCAGCGGCTGGCAGAGAACAAGCCCAAGGGCAAAGGCCGCCCCATCCGCACGTTGATACTGACCCCCACCCGGGAACTGGCGCTGCAGATTTATGAAAACTTTCTTTCGTACGGCAAAAAGCTGCCGCTGCGCTCCTGTGTGATCTTTGGCGGTGTGGGCCAGCAGCCTCAGGTGGACGCGCTGAAAAAAGGCGTGGATATTCTGGTGGCAACCCCGGGCCGCCTGAACGATCTGATCGGGCAGGGCTATATTTCCTTGGCAGATCTGGAGATTTTTGTGCTGGATGAAGCGGATCGCATGCTGGATATGGGTTTTATCCACGATGTGAAGCGGGTCATTGCCCAGCTGCCGCAAAAGCGTCAGACCCTGTTCTTTTCTGCCACCATGCCTCAGGATGTGGAGAAATTGGCTCTGTCCATTCTCACCGATCCGGTGACGGTAAAGGTGGATCCTGTGTCCAGCACGGTGGATACCATCCGGCAGTATCTGTATATGGTGGATAAGGCCAACAAACGTCATCTGCTGGCAGATCTGCTCAAAAAACCTAATGTGGAAAGCGCACTGGTATTCACCCGTACCAAGCACGGCGCGGACCGGGTGGTTCGGGAACTGTCCAAGGCAGGCATTGCCGCCAAGGCCATCCATGGCGATAAGAGTCAGGGGGCCCGGCAGGAGGCGCTGAGTCAGTTCAAGAAGGGCAAGATCCACGTGCTGGTAGCCACGGATATTGCGGCCCGCGGGATCGATATTGCGGGTTTGTCCCATGTGTTCAACTACGATCTGCCCAACGAGCCGGAGGCTTATGTACACCGCATTGGACGTACTGGCCGTGCCGGTCACGAGGGCGTGGCGATCAGCTTTTGCTGCATTGATGAGCAAAAACAACTCAATGATATCGAAAAGTTGATCAACAAAAAGCTGGTTCGTCTGGAAAGCCAGTGGCCTATGCAGGTGTTTACCGAAACAGTGAAACAGCCAAGGCCCAGCCGCAAGGAGCGTCTGGAGGCTCAGCAGCTCAAGGAACAGAAGGCTTCCGCAAAGAATAAAGAAAAGAAATCAGCCGAGGGTGGGCAGAATGAACCCAAACCCGCTGGTGGAAAGAAGAAAGAACGCCAGTTGAAGGCAGAAACCGGGAAGAAGCAGAAAGAGCCATCTGCTGCCCAGCCGGTGGAGAAGGCAAGCGCAAAAGATAAAGGTAAAAAGAAGACGCCCAGGACAGAGAGCCTCCCGAAAACGGAGGAAACTGCCCGTAAGGATCAAAAGAAGCGTGCAGAGAAAAAGGCTTCTCAGAACCTTTCTTCCCAGTTTGCGGATATGCAGGACCGAAAGGAAAAGCGTCAGAAGAAAGAAAAGAATGGAGACAATGCCCCGTTGACCGGCTCACAGACCAATGCAGCCAGCCGCCCGGTGGTTATTCGTTCTCAGGCTACCCCGGTGGTCAATAATCGTTTTGGTCCCAACCGTGCCGGTACGATGCGTTCCACTCCCTTGCAGCGCCCAGTCAGTCTGGCTGCTTCTGGTGGAGCAACCGATCCCGTCAGGGAGGCTGCGGATGAACCGCTCATCGAAACGGCGGCTACCTATCGCCAGTACATGGCAGCCCAGCACAGGCAGCGCAGCCGTCTGGCGACTGGTGACGACAGAAAATAACGAGCTTGTTCATCAAGTAACCATCATACCGTACAATACAGCATTACAAAAGGAAATCTCTTGCTTTTGCGCATGGGATTTCCTTTTTGTTGCTGGGTTACGTAAATCGTTTGCGTTTCAGGGGGAAGTATGCTATACTTATTTTGTTTATTGATGTTTGCGCGTAATGAAAACAAATGATTTGATATTGGCAGGCGATATTGATGTCTGGTACGCACCAAAGCATATTGCTGACGGTTGGGCTGAGCGAAAAGGAAAACCAGATGATGAAGAATGCGCTGAGCAACGAATTCATCATCGTAGAGCCCCATGACGCCCAAAGCGCAATGAAGGTTTTAACAGAAGAAACGCCCTATGGCATGCTGTTGCTCAATCTGATCCCGCCCTGCACAGATGGCTGGTCGGTATTGGAAACGATGCAGCGAGAACAGCTTTTGACCCAGTATCCTGTGCTGGTGCTCACGGATTCTCATGATGAGGAAAGCCGGAAGCGCGCGCTGGAGATGGGTGCTTCTGATGTGCTTCTTTCGCTGATGGAGCCGCATCTGGCTATCAAGCGCATCCATAATCTTTTGCGCATGGTGCAGCTGGATGCCTTTGCCAAAAGCAGCATTGCACAGGTGCGTCAGCTGGAGCGCCAGAGTGAGAAAGCCCGTATCGCAGAGGTGGATGGCCTGACTGGTTTGAGCACACTGGCGGCTTTCTGCCACAAGGTGACGGAGATTGTCAAGGATCGTCCGGCAGGCAGCTATGTAATCGTCCGCTGGGATATTGACCGTTTTAAGATTTATAAAGATATCTATGGCGCCAATGGCGGCGATGATCTGATCCGCTATATCGGTCAGCGTTATCAGGAACGCCCGGAATGGTACAGCTGCCATGCCGGAACCGATCATTTCATCCATCTGGTTCCCATTGCGCTGTTCAACCCCGATGAGACCAGTCAGACGATTCAGGATTGGTTGAACTCATCCAAAAATAAATACACCTTCGTACCCCGCATCGGTGTGTATGTGGTGGACGATCCGGAACTGGACGCCAATATCATGTGCGACCGCGCCCAGCTGGCTTTGCTTACCCTGAAGGGCAATTATCAGAAGAATATCGCCTACTACGACCATTCCATCCGTAAGAAACTGCGCGAAGAACAGGAACTGATCGGCGATATGGAAGTGGCGCTGGCAGATGGTCAATTCCATGTATATCTGCAGCCCCAGTACAATCACAGCGATGGCAGCATCGTGGGCGCGGAAGCTTTGGTGCGCTGGTTCCATCCCACCAAGGGCCTCATTCCTCCGGGGGCGTTTATTCCGGTTTTTGAACGCAATGGTTTTATCAACAAACTGGATACCTACATGTGGGAGCAGGTTTGTTCCCTGCTGCGCCGTTGGATCGATCAGGGCCGTGATGTGGTCCCGATTTCTGTCAATATTTCCCGCGTAGATATTGCGGACAGCAGCCTTCTGGTCACGCTGAACAACATCGTGGAAAAATACCGTATTCCGGAAGCATTGCTGCGTCTGGAAATTACTGAGTCCGCCTATATGGACAACCCGGAGCAGCTCATCACCATGGTCAACCGTCTGCGGGAACGCGGCTTCCTTGTGGAGATGGATGACTTCGGCAGCGGCTACTCTTCGCTCAATATGCTCAAGAATGTGCCGGTGGATGTGCTCAAGCTGGATATGAAGTTCCTCTCCAGCATTGATGAGCGCGGCGGAAATATTCTCAATTCTGTGGTTCGCATGGCTCACTGGCTGGATCTGCCGGTGATCGCCGAAGGCGTGGAAACCCTGGCACAGGCTGACTATCTCCACAGCGTGGGCTGTCAGGTAATGCAGGGATATTACTATGCCCGTCCCATGCCGGTGACGCAGTTTGAGGAATTGATGGAAACAGCTTCCACCAGCGCGCCGGAACGTTCGCTGCCCGATACAGTGGTGGAAGGCAGTCTGGACTTTATCGATCCCACCACTCAGGCAGCCCTGTTGTTTTCCAGTTTTGTCGGCGGCGCTGCCATCATGGAATACGATGGTGTCGAGCTGGAAAGCCTGCGCATCAACGAGCGCTATCTGGAAGAACTGCAAACCACCAATGATGCATATCACACCCATCGGAAGGGCTTGATGAAGCATATCCATCCGGATCATCGTCAGCTGCTGGTGGATGCCCTGAATCAGGCTGAACGCACCGGCAAACAGCAGCAATGCGAGTTTATGGTCGGTGCTGTTCCCCCAAACGAAGGGTATATTTGGCTTCATGTTCATATCCGTTTTCTGGCACGGAACATGAACCATCTCATCTATTATTTCGACATCACCAATACCACCTCTCAGCAGCAGTTGATGTCCAGCTATCTGCGCCTCAATGACGAGATGAATGGCATCATCAACAATGTGCCTGGCGGTATTCTTCACTTGGAGATCGTCGGGAAAGAAGCGAGAATTGCCTATTGCAACGAAGGCGCAGCCGAGTTGTTTGGGTATGATCAAGATGAGTTCATCCGCCGTTTTGCCGAGGATCCTGATCAGGCTTTGCATCCTGAGGATCGGCATAAGCTTTATCCCGTGCTCAAACAGGCGCTGGAGGATGAAGAGGGGAAAGAGCACAGCGTCCGTTACCGCACCCGTATGAAAAACGGCGGCTGGCGCTGGACGCAGATGTATGCGCAAAAGTTGAACAAGATTGTCGATGGCAAGCGATTCATCACCGCAGTTGTCATCAGCATGGATGAGTTGGCAGAAAAGGATCTGCTGGTGAAGGATCTGGAGCGGGAGCTGCACCGCAAGTCCAGCTATCTGCAAACCATGTACCATTGCCTGCCTTGCGGTGTGATGCGTTATGTCATGCACAGCGACGGGCGGTTTGAACTGGCGCGCTATAACGATGCCGCATGGCAGATCTTTGGCTTTGACAATGAATTGCAGTATCAGAACGCAATTTTCGACGGTAATACGCTCAAGTATACCCATCCGGAAGATCTGCGCATGGTACAGACGAACATACGCCTGATTCTCGGCGGAGAAAGCTCACGTACCTTTGAGCACCGCATTATCCGCGCAGATGGCAGCGTTCGCTGGGTACAGGTTATTCTCAGACGTTTCAGCTCGGAGCAGGAAGAGGATTTCCTGATGACCATCTTCACCGATATCACCGATCAGGTGAAGAATCAAACCAAGATGTACCGGGATGCCCTGCTGTCCTACATGGACGAACTCTACGAGGTGGACCTGGCGCAGGATACCATTGTTGCCAAGGATCACCGCAGCACCAGCGGCGATGTGCGCAGCTTCAGCAGCTTTATTGAGCAATGGTGTATGCATGTGGTCGCTGAGGAGGATCGTGTCCAGCTGCAAACATTCTTTGCGCAGATGGATCAGGATGAACGTTCACTGCATAGCATCCGCCATGGAATCTATCATACCAGCGGTCGTCAGCGGGCTGCAGAAACCACATTGATCCGCAGTGAAAATCAACGCTACCTGCTGGGCGTGAAGTATCTGGCGCAAGATATGCCGGAGGGTGCAAATGCTCTGCAGCCCGGTCAGCTTTTGCAGAATCCCTTTGAGCTGATGCAGCATGGTGAGGAAGAAACCCAGTTCCATATGGCTGCTTTGGCCTATGATACCGAAAGGGATACGCTTAGCTATCATTGCAGCACCCCTGACGGGCAGGTGTTCCGCGATACACTGGAAAACTATCTGACAGATTCCGTTTCCGGCATCAATCCCTTCCTGACGGCAGAAGCGAAGGAGTGTGTTCGCCATGCCACCATGGAAGCGGGCAACCATGCAGTCAATTATGGTTGCGAGATTGGCGGAGGCCAGATGGGTTGGTTCCGCCTGATTCTGATCAGTCTGCCGGATGAAGATGGCAGGATCCGTATCGTCCGCGGCACACTGATGAACAACCGCCAGCGTGTGGAGCGTACAGCCATTGCGCAGGGGCTCAGCGCTGATTTCAGTACGATCACCAGCAATTTCCAATACAGTCTGGCGGAGATGCTCATGCGCGTCACCGCTGCCGGCTGCGATAGCACCAAGATCACTATTGAGACCATCATGCGCAATGTGGGTCAGCAACTGGGTCTGAGACGTATGTATGTGGTGCGTCAGGAAGAGGATGATCGCTGGACAACGGCTTTTGAATGGTGTGCAGGCGGCGTGACTGCCCAAATGGCGCAGCAGCAGCAAATTCGTTTCAAGCCCAGCCTGAAAAAACCGTACTACCATTACTTCGACGGTAATGGTGTGCTTATTGGCCCTATGCGTGTAGGCATGTATCCTGAGTTGATGGAACTGCCCTATCAGGTATCCAACGCCATTCATGTGGCACTGGAATACGGCGGTTCCTTCCATGGCTTTGTGGGCTTTGAATGCAACCATGCTCAAGAGATTGAGGGTCACAAGGTCAGCATTGCCATGGTGGTAGCCATGAGTCTGTCCATCCTGATGGGCCAGCGTACCCGTCTGCGGGAACGTCTCAAGAAGGATCTGGAACACAAACAGGCCAATCAGTATATTCAGGATCGCTATAATTGCATCATGAAGCAGACGGGCGTGTACCTGATTAACTGGAATGAAACGGACAATGTGTTCGGCATTCAGTTCTTCCATCAGGGCCATAACCTGATGGTGGAGGATCAGGGTCAGCGGGTGTTGGAGCATATCCATCCCGATGATCGGGAAGCGCTGGTCGTTTACTTCCAGGATGAACTTTGGAAGCAGAACCGCACCCTGAATTTGCGCATGCAGATGCAGGACGGTATCTATCGTTGGATGCGCCTTGGCAGCGCACAGCCTGAACGCCGGGGCGACGGCAAGATCAATATCATTGCTGCGCTGGTTGATATGGATGAAGCTGCCAATGCCAGCGAAGCGTTGCTGGAAACCAACCAGCGCTTTGAGGATATCGTCAATAACATTCCCATTGGCATCGGCATCTTTGAGCTGCTGGAGTTGGGCACTGCCCAGAGCCGTCTGGTTTATGCCAGCGATAATCTGATTTCCATGTTCGGACTGGATCGGGAAACCTTTATGGCAATGGCATCGGATGGCAGATATCTGAAATACCTGCCGGATATGACATATGTCAATCCGCAATTGAAGGAACGCTTCTGGAAGGGCGATACCGTGCAGATGCGCAAAGAGGCCTGCCGTGAGGACGGCAGCAGTATTTGGCTTTCCTATGTGTGCCGTTTGCTGCAACGCAAGGGAAAAATCTATTGCTATGTCAGCGTAACCGATGTAAGCGAACGGGTTGCTCAGGAGCGCAAGGAAATTTGGCAGCAGGAGCGTTACCGTCTCATCAGCGAGGTGGATAAAGTTGTGGTATTTGACTATTCACCTGCCGACGACGTGATGACCTTTACCAAAAAACGTCCGGGTCAGCCCAGCGTAGAGGAGACCCATGCCAACTATCTTACCAGTATGGAAAGCCGTCTGTTCTATATTCATCAGGATGATTTGCCCAATGTGCGCCAGCACTTGATCAATGCCTGTCAGCAGCCCACCAATGGCACGCTGGAGTTCTTGGGCCGGTATTTCAGCGATGACTACCGCTGGCAGCGCATCCGCTATGTGAGCGTAGGCGATGAAAATGGTCGGGTGTATCGTGTTGTTGGCTGTATTGATGATGTGAACGACGAACGCATTCTGCACAACCAGCTGCAGCAACGTGCTCAGCGGGACGGTACCACCGGTCTGATGAACAAGGATACAGGCCGATTGAACATTGATAAGGCATTGCTGGATATGCCCACGGACCGGGTGGATGCAGTGCTGTTTGTGGATATTGACAACTTCAAGACAATCAATGATTCGCTGGGACACATGGAAGGTGATGCCATTCTGCGACGTACAGCAGATTGTCTGACCAGCCTGTTCCGTCAGGATGACATCATTGCCCGCTTTGGCGGCGACGAGTTCATTGTCTATATGCACAACGCTCAGACGGTTGATGCCTTGATTAAAAAGGCTGATACCCTGACGGAAGCCATCAATCGGCTGCGGATGAAGAATGGCGAATTCGTTCATTGCAGCGTGGGCATGACCATCGCCCATCCCAAGGAAGAGTTTAGCGAGGTGTTTGAGCGTATCGATGCGGCTTTGTATCTGGCGAAAACCGCCGGTAAGAATCGTCACCACCTGCTGCTGCGCAAAGAAAACTAAACCAAACACAACAAGGCCCTGCCGGTTACGGCAGGGCCTCAGACTGTCGAAAAATCCATACTTCTGTTCAAAAGTCGCACATCTTGCACCTACGGTGCTCGCTGTGCTTGCTGAAAAGCGCTGCGGCGCAAGGTTTTGTGGGCTCTGCCCACACCCGGCAGG
>SVGQ01000059.1 GCA_015056245.1 Clostridiales bacterium
GATCAGCGTGGCGATGCCGCCGGCAGCTACCGCAAAGCCGTAACCGATGGACAGGAAATACACAAACTTATAGAAGCCGACTGCGCAGGCCACCGCGCAGACGATCAGCAGGATTCCAAGCAGATCCCAAGGCATGATGATGTTCCTCCTTAGCCAAAGTAGCTCTTGATGTATTCAGCGAAGCTCTTCTCGCCCACAACGGTGTCGCCCACCAGATCGTGGCTCAGCGTCCACTTGGAGAAGAGAATGATATCGTGCTTGCCCGCCTTTTTGATCTTGGGCAGGTTGGCAAGGATGCCGAACAGCCAGATGGGGGCCCACTTGATTTTCAGGGGCTTCCCCGCAGCATCAAAGCACAGCTTTGCCATTTCTTCGTAGGTATAGGTCTCTTTGCCGCCCACGTTGTAGGTCACATTGGTATCACACATGTGATCCACGATGAACTGGGCAAAGTCGGGGCAATCCACCACATTGGCCTTCACGCCGCCGAAGCCCTTGAGCAGCTGCATCTCGCCCTTATCCACATAGGGCTTGAACACCTTGCAGATATCGTAGAAGTAGCCGGTGGGGCGGTAGATGACCCAGTCCATGGCTTCCTTCTTGATGTCCTGCTCCACCAGATACTTGGCGTGGAGCATGGGCACCTTTTCCGCGCCGGGTTCGTCGCAGGAGATGACAGAGATGTAGTTGAACTTCTTCACGCCAGCGGCCTTGGCTTCGACGTAGAGGTTCATGTTGCCCTGATAGTCGATATCGTAGGAAGTGACAGCAGTGGAAGCGCCGGTGAGACCCACCGTGGTGATGACCACCTCCGCCCCATCGCACAGCCCCTTCATGGTTTCGGGCTTGGTGGCATCGATCTGCACAAAGGTATACTTGCCTTCGCAGCCGGGGACAGGAGTTTCCCGGATATCCGCCGCCACCACCTCGTGACCGGCAGCGCACAGGGATTTGAGGATTTCAGCGCCCAGATTGCCGAAAGCGCCTGCAAGAACGATCTTCATAGTCGGTTTCCTCCTTTATTTCTTGGCCTTTTCCTTGGCACGCTTGTCGTTGATGATCTGCATATGCTCAGCGGTGACCAGCGTCACGTTGTTTTCCTTGGCCCAAGCCACGCAGCCCTTGAGCACCACGGACAGGAACACACGGGGCACGCCCAGAATGGTCATGAGGGCTTCGTCGGTGAACTTGACGGTATCATCGGCACGATCGGCGGCATAGCGGACGGATTCCAGCGAGGCCTGACGCACCTGCAAAAGTTCGGCGCGCATACGGGTCTTGCGGTGGAACCAGAAGTTCTTGGAATCCCGGTAGCCGTAGTCCACCGGCAGGGCGGGGAAATCCTTGGCCTTCACGCCGTTGATGATGGCATCGGCATACTTTTTCTTCATCAGGATCTTGTCGATCTTGAGGATGAAGTGCGCGCCAAACTTGGAGGTGATGCCGTTGAAATCGTGATAGGGCGGCTCATAGCCGTTCAGCTCGCCGGGCTGATCCCGATCCGCGCCGTCCAGTTCCCGCACCCACGTGCATTCGATGGCCTCAATGGCATCGGTCAGCACCATGGGACGGGCTTCGCCGGTTTCCTCCTCCAACAGGGACTTTTCCAGCTTGAAGTTGCATTTGGGCATCTTATCCTCGGGCTTGTCGCCAGGCCAGGACAACTTCACCGCCTCCTTGAAGGTGGCGGGCTTATCATCGATAAAGTTCAGCGTGCACTTGCCGTTTTTCAGAATGTTCTGGGCGGTATTGGAGGAGTTGCGGCAGCTCAGCAGCATGGCATAGTAATCCTTGCCCGCTACATAGTAGGGCTGCACCAGCGAGTAGGGGCCCAGATTGGTGCTGCCGTCATCGCACAGGGTGCTGATGATGACCGTAGGCATGGGGAAGAACAGGGATGTCTGGTAGAAGTTGTCCACAATGCGGAGATTCTCGAAACTGCTCATGGGGTTGGCCTCCTTTGGGTTGTTGGTTTAAGAAATGAGCTTGTGTATGACAGGGTACAGGGTGTCAAAGGGTGTGCCTTCCATCGTCCAGCTGATGAGCGATTCGGCAATGAAGGCGGCGGTGAAAGCAGCGTTGCCGCCCTTACAGATGGGCAGGACGAAGCCCGTCAGCTGCTCCCGGAGCATCCGGTGGCGGGGCGCAAACCCCAGCGATATGGCTTTGGCTGCTCCCTCATCGGAAAACAGATCCTGATGGCCCGCCGCATAGGCGCACAGAGCCTCATACACGCCCCGGAGAAGCGCTTCCGGCTGGTCTTTGGGCAGCGCTGCCATGGCATCCAGCTGCTTTTGCCAGTCCTCCATCATAAAGGCGGCGATCAGCATTTCCTTGGAGGAAAAGTAGTTGTACACCGTGCCCACGCCCACCCCGCAGGCTCCTGCCACGGAACGGATGGTGGTGCCGGTGTAGCCCCGCTCGGCGATCTGCTTCCGGGCTTCTTGCAATAGTTGGTCGCGGAGATTTTCAATAATTTTGGGCATTGGATCCCTCCCGTGTGTTTTATGAACACGTTCATATCGGTATGATACGCTTTGTGTCGAAAAGTGTCAAGGGAGGGTTTTTGACTGGCAAGTAGCCAACCCCGCCGCCCTGTGCTATACTGTTCAGGGCCTTTCCCCCATTCCAATGATTTTTTCCCGGAGGTAACCCATGCTGCTCACCGCTGAGAATATCCGCAAAAATTATGGCATGAAGCAACTTTTGGACGGCGTGACGCTCTATTTGAACCCGGGTGAACGGGTAGGGCTGATCGGCGTCAACGGCACCGGCAAGAGCACCTTTCTCAAGATCCTGGCTGGCGTGGAGGATCCCGATTCCGGTCGCCTGAGCAAGGACCCCAACGTGCAGATCAGCTATCTGCCGCAAGTGCCGGATATGGATGACGACCTGACCGTTCTGGAGCAGGTGTTTGCGGGTCACCCTGCCGAGTTCCGTCATCTGAACGAGTACGAAGCCAAGGCCACGCTGACCAAACTAGGCATCACCGATTTTGAGCAGAAGATCGGGCAGCTGTCCGGCGGGCAGCGCAAGCGCGTGGCGCTGGCGACGGTTTTCGTCCACCCGGCTGATGTGCTGATTCTGGACGAGCCCACCAACCATCTGGACGCGGAAATGGTCACATGGCTGGAAGAAAAGCTGTCCAAGTTTACCGGCGGTCTGGTGATGATCACCCACGACCGTTATTTCCTTGAAAACGTGGTCACCCGCATCGCTGAGCTGACCTTCGGCAAGATGTATTTTTACGAAGCCAACTACTCCAAGTATCTGGAGCTGAAAGCCCAGCGGCTGGAGATGGATCAGGCCTCCGAACGCAAGCGTCAGGCGCTGCTTCGCAAGGAAACCGAGTGGATCATGCGGGGCTGCCGGGCACGCTCCACCAAGAGCACCGAGCGCATCGCACGCTACGAGGCCCTGAAAGCGCAGGAAGCGCCCCAGACCGGCAGCACGGTTTCTATCACCTCTGCCGCCTCCCGCTTGGGGCGCAAAACCGTGGAGCTGGATCATGTATCCAAAGCCTATGGCGATCGTACCATCATCCGGGATTTCTCCTACACCCTGCTGCGTGATGACCGGGTAGGCATCATCGGGCGCAACGGCGCAGGCAAGTCCACTTTGCTCAACATGATCGCCGGGGAGCTGACCCCCGACAGCGGCAGTGTGGATTTCGGCGGCACCGTCCGCATCGGCTACTTTACCCAGGAAGGCCGGGAGCTGGATCCCACCCAGCGGCCCTACGACTACATTCACGAGGTGGCCTCCGAGGTGCACACCAAGGAAGGCCGCCTCTCCGCCACCCAGATGATGGAGCGTTTCCTCTTCCCCTCCGACCTGCAGTTTTCCACCATCGGCAGGCTCTCCGGCGGAGAACGCCGCCGCCTGTACCTGCTGGGCATCCTGATGAGCGCCCCCAACATTCTCCTGCTGGACGAGCCCACCAATGATCTGGATGTGGAGACCCTGACCATCTTGGAAGATTACCTGACCGAGTTCCCCGGCGCGGTGGTCACCGTATCCCACGACCGCTACTTTCTGGACAAGATCGCCACATCCATTCTGGAAGTGCAGGGCGATGGCACCGTTCGCCGCACCATGGGCGGCTACTCCGACTGGCTGCTCCTTCGGGAAATGGATCAAAAGCCTGCCGCCCCCAAGGAGCACAAGGATAACCGCGACAAGCAGCGCACCGACCGCCCTCCCCAGAAGCTGAAATTCTCCTTCAAGGAACAGCGGGAATACGCCACCATCGATCAGGACATCGCCGATCTGGAAGCCCGCATTGCCGCCTGCGATGCCGCCATTACCGAGAACGCCAGCGACTACATCCGCTTGCAGGCGCTGATGGAGGAAAAAGCGGCTCTGGAGACGCAGCTGGAGGAAAAGACCGAGCGCTGGGTGTATCTGTACGATCTGGCGGAGCGGATCGCTGAGCAGGAGGCCAAGAAGGGGTGAAGCGGTTGATGCCCCTGAACCATCCGTCCCTGCGGCGCAACCAAGTGTTTGTCAACGACCCCACCATGTGCTACGGCCTGTACATCGAATGGATGATCGGACAGGAATAACAACGCACCGTACGTCAACAACAATGTATCAGAGGGCAACACCCCTCTGTTCAGACTGTCAAAGAAGTCCCAGAGGTATCGGAGGGCCGCAGCCCTCTGATTGCCAATCCGAAACCAGCGACATGTGTTGCGGCCCAAACCCAACCTTCGGTTTGTTTTGGGCTTCGGCACTGTGGGAGCGCTTCGCGCTGTCCTCGCGCCTCGGTTCGCTTCGCTCACCCTTCCGGTGGTTTCGGAACCCTTGCGTAGCAAGGGATTCCTATCGCCGTTTGCCGCCCGGGGAGCCGAAGGCTCCTAGGCAAACGGTGCATGAGTCGTCAAAAAAGTCGCCAAAGGCGAGTTTTTTGACGAGCTGAACAGAGGGCAACACCCCTCTGTTTTTTTTGCATTCCATCTATGCTATAATATTCACAATCGTCCCAGAAAGCAGGTGCCCGCATGCGAATCGGCCTTCTCAGCGACATCCATCTCTCTCGCAAAATCAACCGGCTCGCCTGCGCCCTCAACGCTTTGACTGGCATCTCCTGCCTGCTGATCGCCGGGGATCTGGCAGACCGGGCCGACCCGGCTCAATACGATTTTCTCCATGCCTGTATCCGTCAGCAGCTGGGCGATACCCCGGTGTATTGCGTCTCTGGCAACCACGATAACCCCGCCCGCGACGATGCCGCCTACCGCCAGTTTGAGCAGCGGATCAATCCAACCCTTCTGCCGGATGAATGCGGCGCGTTCCGCCAGCAGCTCAGCCCCGGAGTGGAGCTGATCGGCCTGAACCCCACCTATCATCAGAAGCAGTTTTTCTTTCCAGAAAGGGGACGGCAGCTGGATTTTCTCCAACAGACCCTCGCTGCCTCCACTGCCCGCACCCATATCATCCTCTGCCACCCGCCGCTGCTTCTCCACAATCCGCAGCGGGACAGCAGCATGCAGCCCTATATAGCCAAGGAGCAAAACGATCGGTTGCAACAGCTGGTGGATGAACACAGTGGCATCCTCTTCGTGTCCGGGCACACCCATCTTGCCCCTACGGCAGAATGGGACGAAGCCCGCCGCAATCTGTACATCAATAACGGCAGCATCTGCCCTACCACGGCAGCGGACAGGCCTATTCAACAGGGCAACGCGACCCTGCTGGAAATCGGGGAAAACGCCCTCTCCCTGTGCATTCAGGGAATCCATACAGGCAAACTCTTTCACCAGCAAACCTATCCACGGTGATTGCCCCCATAGCCCATCGGCCACCATCCATAACAAACCACATAAGGAGCACAGTATGTACCGCACCATCAAAAAGCACCCCTTCGCCTTCCTCCATTGCCTGAGCTGGCTGATCATGGGTCTGTGCATGGCCTATGTGATGCACCATGACAGCTCCGACTATTACGACGTTCCCTATGCAGATACCATTGTCACCCTTTTCTTCGTGAGCCTTGCCGTCCTCGTGCTGTCCCCCATCATCGGAATGATCGTCAAGCGTATCCGCAGGCCTGACCCTGCCATCCGAAAGGAGCGGAGGTTCCTGCGAGCCGCTGCCAGATGGTACGAAAGCACCCGTCCAGGTTTTAACTGGTGCCATCTGCTGGCAGTGTTGCCGCTGGTGTTGCCCCTTCTTGCTTTCTTCTCCGTGATGTGGATCGACCTGTATATGCCCGCAGCGCTGTTTGCAGCCATCGGCATCTCCATCTGGCTGTTCTTTCTGTGCCACGAGTATCCCGAGAATAAGCTGCTGACAGCCACGGTCGACCCGCATTGCTTCCAGATCCAGCAGGGCGTGCAGCCCAGCCGGCTAGATGACCTTTACCAGCGTGGCATCGTCTCCGGTATCTCCGAAAAGCTGTGGGAAAGCCGCCAGAATCACCTGTACAACATGCTTTTGCAGGAAGGGTACATTGATGAACGCAGCACCATCACCGGCTTCGTTTTCCCGCCTTCTGCCATCGAGGATCACTTCGGCATCAGCCGGGAGATGACCGACGATGGACCGGTGATCTGGATTCCCTTCTCCCAGTTCTCCATCCAAGACGGGCAAGGTAAAGGATATGCTGCCATCCAGAGGCTGTTTACGCACCATTTCAATGCCATCGTAGACCGCCGCTTCGAGTACAACCGGGAAAGCGATTCCAGCAGCTATCCCTTCTCCAGCGTGGATGTGCGCCTCCAGCCGGATGAAACCGCCGTGCTGTGCGAAACGGACGGTCAGCTGCAGCTCTTCGCCGCCTCTGCCACCAATCCTGCGCCCTACAACGACTTGATCTATCAGGGATGTATGCTTCAAGTGGAGGAAGCTGTACTGGAAGATATCAAGTGGGATTGCTTTGAGGAGGCAGATGACCCGGAGGATGACCGGGAACATTACCTGAGCCCCGAAGAAGCCAAGTCCCTCTATCAACTGGTTCTGGAGGGTGCATTCACCTACGAGATCTTCTCCCTGACCTATCTGGAAAAAAAGCAGCAGATCGCGCTGGAAATCTGGTTGGAACCCAATGACCAAAACGGTCTGCCCTTGGAAGGCATGGCTTCCAACTTCGCGCTGGACGATGGCATGGGTTATCTGCTCCTGCTGTCCTATGACCGTCTCCGCTGGCACTGGTTCCAAACCCGCCACATGGAGAAACCCTATCTATCCTATTGAGATTGATCGGAGGCTAACCCATGCGCATGCTCTTTTCCATAGACAAGAACGACTACGACCCGGATGCTCCGCAGTTCGTGCGCCCCTCAGCCCGGGGCATTCTCCGCAAAGGTGACAAACTGGCGATGATCCACAGCCTCAGCTACGACTACTACAAATTCCCCGGCGGCGGCATTGAAGCCGGAGAGGACAACCTTACCGCCCTGTGCAGGGAGGTCGCCGAGGAAGCCGGACTGCGGGTGATCCCTGCCAGCATCCGGCCTTATGGACAGGTGCACCGCATCCAGCGGGGGCAGCATGGCGACACCTTCGTGCAGGACAATTATTACTATCTGTGCGATGCGGAGGACACGCCCCGGCCCCAGCAGCTGGATGACTACGAAGCCGAGGAACAATTCACGCTGGAATGGGTCGCCCCTGCCCATGCCATCGCCGTCAACCGGCGGGACAGAACCGGCGACCCTCGGTTTGATCCTGTGTACCGGGTGATGCTGGAGCGGGAGGCGCAGGTGCTGGAAATGCTGTTGGCAGAAGGGTTGATATGATTCGCCCTGCCAGAAGCCATACGAAAAACACGCTGCATGAATGTTTGGCAATCATGCAGCGCGCAGCTCGTCAAAAAATTCGCCTACGGCGACTTTTTTGACGACTTTTGCACCGTTTGCCTAGGAGCCTTCGGCTCCCCGGGCGGCAAACGGCGATAGGAATCCCTTGCTACGCAAGGGTTCCGAAACCACCGCGCGTGTCGCCGGTTTCGGATTGAAAGTCGGAGGGCTGCGGCCCTCCGACACCTCTTGGGGTTTTCGACAGCCTGAAACACGCTGCATGAATGCTTGGCAATCATGCAGCGTGTTTATTCACAAAAGACATCCTTTATTCTCCGGCAGGCAGCAACTCGGGTTCCTTCCAGCGAAGCGTGGACAGCACCCGCTGGGTAGCATCAGCATCTCCATCACCATAGGTTCCATACGAAAAAATATAGTATTCCTGATCATTCACAGGCACCATCACCTGCCGGGCGACACATTCCATTTCACTGCCCACACCATATGCCTCTTCCAGACCGCTGAGCGCCATGGTGTAGCTCAGAGCATAACAGGATGTGCCAAACATCTCCGTCTGGTGCATCGGCTCCACCGACAGGAAGCGCACTTCCATATTCATTTGCTGCAACGCCTGTGATGTGTTCATGACGGTATACATGGTGATCGTACTCAGGGCTTCCTCAGTAATATTCGCAAGAGAGCCATCGTTGATCCACTGCATGCCTATGTTGGCGTGCATTTCCTCATCCTCATCGTAGGCGGGAAAAACCTTGCAGAACACCGCACCGACGCTCTTCTCCCCCAGCAGGTACATATCACCTTCCTGCAGGGTGAGCGTGAAGTGTCCACAGTCGATCATCTCTTCCCCTGTCGGAAACACATACTCAGCCAAGCCGCCAACCGGCAACAGCATGATGCAGACCACCAGCGTCAGCAACCGCCACAGTTTCATTCCTTTCTGCTCCCTTCAACATCAGCAGATACAAACAGCAGGAAAAGCCAATCGCCTTTCCCGCTGCTGTTGCTTATCCGTTTATTCCAATTCTTCGCCGCGATCCAGTTTGTCGATCAGGGCGACGCGGCGGGCATGGCGCTCGCCTTCAAAGGAGGTCATCAGCCACACGCGGACAATGTCCTTGGCCAGCTCGGTGCCCACCACGCGGGAACCCAGCGACAGCATATTGGCATTGTTGTGCAGGCGGCTCATCTTGGCGGTATAGGTATCGGAGCAGATCACGCAGCGGATGCCCTCCACCTTGTTGGCAGCCATACCGATGCCTGCACCCGTGCCGCACAGCACGATGCCCAGATCGCACTCGCCGCTGGCCACTGCCTTGGCAGCCCGTGCTGCATAAATAGGATAATCACAGCTTTCGCGCTTGTGGGTGCCGAAATCCTTATAAGGGATGCCCAGCTCATCCAGCACGGAAATAACAGTGGGTTTCAGGTCGATACCAGCGTGGTCGCATGCGATGGCAATCATTGGGGAAACGCCTCCTTGAGTGAAAGTAGCGCTCTGGCTCTTTTGTTTTCGCTATGTATAGTATACCATAACCCACTTATGGCGACAAGGGCTGATTGCACCAAGTTTTTGGCGGTTCCATGCAATCGTATTTTTTGCTTGACAAATATCTGGAAGGAACGTATTATGATTTACGTTATATAACATCAATCATAAAAAGGAGAAACCATGCCACCCAAAGCCCGAATTACCGCAGATATGATCATTAAGGCAGCCTTTGCCATCGTCCGGGAAAGCGGCGCAGAAAACCTGAACGCCCGCACCATTGCGCAACAGCTGGGCTGCTCCACCCAGCCGGTGCTGTACCAGTTCGCCACCGTGGAGGATGTGCGCCGCGCCGCCTACGCCTACACGGATCAGTACCAGACCCAATACATCCTGCAGGGGCTGGAGGAAAGCCCCATGCCGCTATTGACGCTGGGACAGAACTACATCCGCTTCGCGGCTACCGAGCAGCATCTGTTCCGGTTTCTGTTCCAATCCGCTGGATTGGGCAGCGCCAACCTGTTCTCCCTGATGGACGACCCCAACCTTGCCCCCATGATGGGCCTGATACAGCAAGCCACAGGCACCTCTCCAGAGGCAGCCAAACGGATTTTCACACAGCTGTTCCTCACCATCCACGGCTACGCCAGCCTGTTGGCAAACAATCCCATGCCCTACAATGAAAACGAAGTTACAGCTATTCTCGACAGCGCTTTTTGTGGCGCATGCGCCGCAGAAGCCATCGCCAAGGAGGACTGACCCATGAAAAAGCTTTACGAAAAGAACGAACTGACCTTTGCCATCCTGTGGATCGTGACCTATGTGGTGCTGTTCAGCGTAGCGGACAGCCTGTCCCAGTCCACCGGCATCCCCAAGCTGTACACCATGTTTCTCAGCCTTGTGATGGCAGCCGTGCTGCTTTGCTTCATCAGCAAGAACGGCCTGACCAAATACTACGGTCTGTGCAAGGTTTCCGGCAGCTGGAAGGACTATCTGTATTTCCTGCCCCTGTTTCTGGTTTCCACCTGCAATCTGTGGCGGGGTACCGTCTGGCCCGAACCTTTCCTCGAAGCCGTACCTGCCATGGTAGCCTTCACCGTAGCCGGTCTTTTGGAGGAACTGATCTTCCGCGGCCTTTTGTTCAAGGCCATGTGCCGGGACAGTCAGAAAGCCGCCATTATCGTGGGCAGCCTGACCTTCGGTGTGGGTCACATTGTGAATCTGCTCACCGGCGCGGATTTCCTCTTTACCCTGCTGCAGGTGGTCTACGCCACTGCTATCGGTTATCTGTTCATCACCATTTTCCTCAAAAGCGGCAGCATCGTGCCCTGCATCATCGCCCACTGCATGATCAATGGTCTCAGTACCTTCGGCGCGGATCAGGAACGCTGGGTGAGGGTGATCATCTGCGTCCTGCTGACAGTGATTCCCCTGGCCTATGCCCTGTGGCTGAACCGCGGAGAGAAAATGGCTGGGTGATGCAGCCAACGGATGATACGAAACGAGCCCACGGCGGTTGCCGTGGGCTCGTTTATGCAATTATCCCTTATGCGCTTTCCAATCACAGCGTAGCAGCCTGAAGAGAGCATAGTCGCAGTACACGCTTCGTGGAGTGGACGAACGGACGAAGGGCAGGGGCTCTGCCCCTGCACCCCCGCTCAAGGGATTTCATCCCTTGAGAATCCCATCCTTCACCTGTTTCACAGGTGAAATCAACTATCCATCCATGCGGCGCAAACAATAACTGGACTGACAAAGTTCACGCGCCTGAACCGTTTTCCGCCTCATGGATAATCTCCACCACCTCGATGCGACCATCGGCGATGGTTTCCCAGATAGGCCGCTCTCCGTCGGGATCCTCGCCCACCTGCCAGTACCGCAGAGCTTTCGCCCGGTTGGCTGTTTCGTCCAGCGTGCCATCAAAGCACAGATTGGCGTTTCCGGTGAATACCCTGCCCTCCACCCGCAGCTTGACGATCTGCAGCGTGGGGCGGCCCCAGTCCGTGAACCACTGGAACCAGCACCGGGCATTGTCCAACGTGCTGGAGGCATACAGGCTGTGCATGCGGGAAGGATACTGGGGAAACTGCTCCTTGCGCACCGCTTCCATCGCCAATTCCCGGATGGCTACATCCGTGTGATGGTCGATCTCCTGTCCGGCGTAGGCTTCGGGATGGGCCAACATATCCTGCACCAACGGCAGCTTCGCCATCACCCGCTCATAAACGCCGGTAGGATAGCTCTCATCCATATGGATCACCTGTCCCAAGCACATTCGTTGACCGGTGACCACGTGATACAGTTCCGTTGCCATACAGGTTTTCCTCCTTTGCGAATCAAATATTGTCAAAAGCCGGAACGCGACTGCCACGCAGCAGCGCGCCCCGGCTTTGGTGGTTTATTTATGGTACAGCTTGTGGGTCTGATACTTGGCATCGCAGGTCAGGTTCACCTTCAGGCGGCGGAAGATGTTATCGTCCACCTGGGAAAGAATGACCGTGGAATGGGCCTCGCAGCCTGCCAGCTTGGGCAGCTGCGCCATGGCAAGCGCAGCCTTTTCATCGGTGGCAGCGCAGATGGACAGGGCTACCAGCACCTCATCGCTGTGGAGACGGGGGTTGTGATTGCCCAGATAATCGCATTTCAGGGACTGGATGGGTTCGATGACCGTGGGAGAGATCAGCTTCAGCTCGTCATCGATGCCGCCCAGCGCTTTCAGCGCATTCAGCACCAAGGCTGCAGAGGGGCCCATCAAATCGGAGGTTTTGCCGGTGATGATCCGCCCGTCCGGCAGCTCCACCGCCAAAGCGGGAGCCTCGGTTTCCTCGGCGCGCTTGCGGGCAGCCGCCACCACCGGACGCATCTCGGAGGTAAGGCCGGTTTTCTGCATCACCCGCTGCAGCTTATCCACCTCATGCTGTTCGGCACGGCCCTGCACCAAGGCGCAACGAGCCGCAAAATACCGGCGGATGATCTCCTGACAGGCCGCGTCCCGGCAGACATCGTCATCATAGATGCACTTGCCAACCATGTTCACGCCCATATCCGTGGGAGATTTATAGGGGGATTCGCCATAAATGCGCTCAAAAACCGCTTTCAGCACCGGGAAGATCTCAATATCCCGGTTGTAGTTCACAGCCATCTCGCCATGGGCTTCCAGATGGTAGTTGTCGATCATGTTGCTGTCCTCAAGGTCAGCAGTAGCGGCCTCGTAGGCGATATTCACCGGGTGGTTCAGGGGCAGGTTCCAGATGGGGAAGGTCTCAAACTTGGCATAGCCAGCCTGCACACCCCGCTGATGCTCCTGATACAGCTGGCTCAGACACACCGCCATCTTGCCGCTGCCGGGGCCGGGCGCTGTGACCAGCACCAGAGGACGAGTGGTTTCTACATACTCGTTGCGGCCAAAGCCCTCGTCGCTGACGATGGACTCCACCTCATAGGGATAGCCGTCGATGGGGAAATGACGGAAGACCCGCACGCCCAGATTCTCCAGCCGCTGCTTGAACATGACGGCGGAATGCTGGTCGCGCCAGCGGGTCATCACCACGCTGCCCACGTACAGGCCGATATCCCGGAAAGCGTCGATCAGGCGCAGCACTTCCAGATCGTAGGTGATGCCCAGATCGCCGCGCACCTTGCTCTTTTCGATATCATCCGCGTTGATGGCGATCACCAGCTCCACCTGCTCCTTGAGCTGGAGCAGCATGAGCATCTTGCTGTCGGGACGGAAACCCGGCAGCACGCGGGAAGCATGGTTGTCGTCAAACAGCTTGCCGCCCAGTTCCAGATACAGCTTGCCGCCGAATTGGGCGATCCGCTGGCGGATATGCTCCGACTGCATGGTGGTATACCGGTCATGATCAAACCCGACGCGCATGGTAATGATCTCCTTCCATCAAACTCTCAACCGAATAATCATATCACGCCGGCAGGGGCGAAACAAGGCACAATCTGTGAAAATTTCTGTCTTTTTTTCGGTCTGTCTCAGGGAGCTTGCCTGTCTGGGCATGCAGCGCGCCAAGCCTCTGCCAGCGCCGACAGATGCGCCTGGGCGTCCGGTTTCCATGGCATCAGGCCGCTGAGACGGTCACAGGGAAACTCCCTGCACAAGCCGCAGAACAGGGCGTCATGAGCCTTGACGCAGGCATGGACAGGACAGCGGCCCGTTTGCGCCCATTCCGGGCAGTAACCATCCGTCTCCCGGCAGCCGCCGCACAAGCCTTGTATGCGTTTTGGACAGCCGGAACAGTCTTCACCGCAAGCGGTGATAGTGGCGAAACGCTTCTGGTATTCCATACGAATACCTCCTTTTTTCGAAGGATAGCACATTCAGCTGCGCCCTTGCAAGCAGTCATAACTGCATGCCTGGCTTGCATAGGCTTGGCAAAAAAGGAGGGATGGGCATGAGCGAGAATGTGACCCATCAAATGATGATGCTGCGCCCCTTGCAGGCAGGGCTCAGCGGTTATGCCCGTTTGCAGGGAGAAGCAGGGCGACAGTTGGTGCAGATCAATCTGCGGGGCATGCAAAGCGGCGAGATGCGGGTATTCTGGTATGCCGGAGAAGGACTGGTGCGGGAGGTGGGACGAAGTTCCGCCAACGCCCGGGGAGAAGCCACCCTCAGCGCAGAGATCCCCATGGACGCAGCAGCGCCCCGGCGGCTGATGGCGCTGCTGATCACCGATGGCGGGGACAGGCCCCGCCCCCTTGCCATCGGGCTGTGCACCGCACAGAGCGCCGGCAGCCTGATGGATGCCAAAAACGCACTGCTGGCGCTGTGCGACAAGCTGGGGCGGCTCAATGAGCAGAAATCAGCGGCACAGGCAGCGGAAGCTGCACAGAAGCAACCTTCAGAGGATGGATGCAGCATACGCAGTACAATAAAAGCAACAGATACGACGGGATCCAAAGGAGTGCGGCACCAAGATGCTGAAACAACAAAAGGAAAACCCGTCAAAGAAAAAATGGCCCCGGATCCCGCTTCCCCGTCTGTTTGCAGGAAGAAAGACCGCCACTCACCGGACCGTACCGATCTGCCCCGGGAGGTTTTTCTGCCCGCCATTGAGGCACGTACCCGCCCGGAACGCCGGCGGATCCACCGCAGAGGGATGCAGCCGGAATGCGGATCTGTCAGGGAAACAACCATCATTCCTGCCGCCCCGGAGGCGTTGCCGCAGGAGTCCCCGCCCCTTTCACAGCAGCCTGTACCGGTTGGCAGCTCAGCAACACCTGAGTCCCCGCCGCCTGCTCCTTTCTCCTGCCAGACCCAAGGTACTCCGCTGGAAAAGCCGAAGCCAACGGGGCTTCCTGCCGACAGGCTTCCCGCGCTGCATTGGCCTGCTCCCTTTCACTCACTGACAGCCTACTTTGACCGCTGTCTGCCAGTTGGATTGATGAACTGGCCTGGCTGGCGGTTTGTGCATGTACCGCAGAGCAGACTCTGGATCGGGTACCATCAGCAGGATGGGCGGGTCAAGCAGGTAGCCTACGCCCTGCCAGCCGATGCGCAGGTTCCGGACGGTCAGCCTTTCCGTCCTGCCAGGACCGCATCCGGCGATGAGATCCAGCTGCTGGTACTGGACGCATAAACAAAGCACAGACAGCATGCCCGCCATTGCCCCGTTTGTCGCTTCTTTCACTGGCTCAGCGCGCCGCCTGACCCTGCAACAGATGTTCCGGCAAGGGCAGTCTGCCGAACATGCGTCAAAATCTGCCAACCTGCTTTTGCTGGCAGGAATCCCACGCAAAGGCGGCGAATACTATACGAATGACTATGCCTGTCTACCGATTTTTTACCGGAAGGGCGAGAACACCGATGATACGACAGACTTCGTGCATCATTGCCAGAACCAGCGACCCCTGCCGCAATCTGGCGATCGAAAAGCACCTGATGGATACATTGCCCGAGCAGACCGCCATCCTGTTCCTTTACCGAAGCGAAAACGCAGTCACCGTAGGCCGCAACCAGAACCCCTGGTATGAATGCAACGTGGAGGAATATCTGGAATCCGGCGGTATCATCACCCGCCGTTTGACCGGCGGCGGCACTTTTTATCAGGATGCCGGAACACTGAATTTCAGTGTGATCCTGCCCAAAACCGAATTACACGCCCCCCACCAGCTGGCTTTGGCTGCCAGAGCGGTTACCAGCCTGGGGTTGCCTGTGCAGCCCGGGCCGGGTGCCGCCCTGATGACCGACGGGCGCATCTTTTGCTCCAACGCATTCTACAAAGCCGGTTCTACAGCCCTGCACAACGGCAACCTGCTCATCAACCCGGATATGGAACAGATGGGCAAAGCCCTGCTGCCCGGTGGGAAACGCTTCCGGGGACAAGAACGGCCCAAGGTGGATGCGCTTTATACGGGTCTTTGCGACCAACTGCCCACACTCACTCCCGACATGCTGGAAGAAGCCCTCTACCGCGCTTTTGCTGACCAGTACCGCTGCCAGTCTGTCTGGCTGGATGAGCAGATGTTCAGCGGCAGCAGTCTGGAAAGTACAGCTGAATCCTTCCAGAACCCGGAATGGGTCTATCCTGAAGCGTTGCCCTATAATTTCGTGGTAGATGAACGCTTCCCCTGGGGCAGCATTACCGTGATGCTCCAGCAGGAAAACGGCATCATCCGCGCTTCCCGCATCTTTTCCGATGCCATGGAGGCTGCCTTGTTCGACCGCATCCAACAGGCACTTACCGGCTGTCCCTACCTGATCGGCGCCATCGGCACCCGCTTTGAACAGCGGCTGGGACTGATCAAGGATCCGCGGCTGCTCCAGATGGCTGGAGATGTATGCAAGCTGATCTGCGGCCGTATCCGGGCCATGGATCGGCATGGAAACTGACGAAAACCACCGCCCGGAAGAACGCGCTCCCCTGCTGGTACCGCGGGTGCGGAACATGCGCCAGTGCGGCTTCTGCCGGAAACACAAACAACCGTCTGAACGGGCCGCCTCCATCGGCAGCCCGTTTTGCGTTTCAGGAGGAACCCATGAAAACCATCTATTGCTACTATTATCCTGACATGGCTGATTTCGAGATCACCCTGCTGATCCACCGGCTGCGCTGCATTGGCGGGCGGCGTATCGTGACCCTTGCGGAAACCATGGAGCCAGTCACCAGCCAGTCCGGCCTTCGCTATCTGCCGGATCTTACCATCGCAGAAGCGAATGCACATGAAGCTGAAGCCCTCATCATTCCCGGCGGACCCATCAACAACGAACAAAACGCCATCCTGCCGCTGATCCGGCACATGCTGACCCAAAGCAAGCTGGTTGCTGCCATCTGCTTCGGCCCGCAGTTCCTGGCCCGGGCCGGCGCGCTGGAGGCTATCCGCTACACCACCTCCTGCACGCCCGAACACATCGCAGAGATGGGGATTGACGATCCTTTTCCCCGTGCGGGCTTCGTGGATCGCCGGGTGGTAGAGGACGGTCATGTGATCACTGCACAAGGCCATGCTCTGGTAGACTTTGCGCAGGCTGTATGCCGCCGGTTGGGCGCGGTGACCGCGCCCCAGCAGGAATGGGAGCTTTTTGGCAAGGTGAAGGCTCCCGAAACCGCTCCGTAAGCATTCCATAACCAAAGGAGGAAAAAACATGCGCAGCTGTTGGTTATTGATTTTGTGCCTGTTGCTGCTGACTATCCCTGTTCACGCACAGCAGGCGGCGCTGCCGCCCTACGACTATTCCTTTTCCGGGCAGCCGGTCATCTCCCACGATTCACCCAGCCTCCGCTGGCAAATCGAACAGCTGGCCTACCAAGGGGCTGATTGTTACCTGACCAAAGTGTGGATGCAGGATCCCGGCAGACAGATTGGCAAAGCCACCGCCGACTGGGAGGAAAACGTTTTGGATACCGCCGTGATCGCCCAGCGTGCCCCGGAGGCTTCCCTGCTGATCAATGCCAGCGGCTATGTGACCCGCATCTACCGCTGGATTCCCGACAACTATCCCGGCACCAACGAGGATTACTACAATACCCCTCTGGGGTCTCTCACCGTGACCAACGGGCAGTTGTTCCGCTGTCTCCGCGGCGTACCCTATTATGGTCTCACCTTGAACACGGACGGTCTGCGTCTCCACGTGGGCGATGATCCGGAGACAGTACTGGCAGATCAGCCCAGCCAGACATGGTCGTTCTACGTGGAATGTCCCATCATCCAAAACCACCAATCCATTCTGGATCCGGAATGGCGCTTTACCAACACTCCTGCCATGCGCACCATCATCGCACGGATGGATCAGAACAATTATCTGATCCTGACCGTAACCCGGGGAAACCGGGGGCTGACCATGCAGCAGTGCGTGGATTTTCTGCTGGAGCAATTCAACCCGGAATGGGCTTACAATCTGGATGGCGGCCCATCCAGTGCGCTGATGTACCGGGATGAAGCCGGTATTTTGCAGGCCGTATGGGAAAACGGGCAGGAGAATGCGGATATTATGACTTTTTCGGAGTTGGGGGAGTAAAGATTCATCAACCTTACAAACACCCACACAAAATAAGAGAAATAAATATTGAAAGGCCGCTGAATGCGGCCTCAGGTCGTCAAAAAACCCATACTTCTGTTCAAAAGTCGCACATCTTGCACCTACGGTGCTCGCTGTGCTTGCTGAAAAGCGCTGCGGCGCAAGGTTTTGTGGGCTCTGCCCACACCCGGCAGGAAACTGAGTTTCCT
>SVGQ01000178.1 GCA_015056245.1 Clostridiales bacterium
GGGCGGCCAACACACGGCGGCCATTCTTGGTGGACATGCGGGCACGGAAGCCATGCACCTTGCTGCGCTGACGCTTCTTGGGCTGGTAAGTACGGAACATCGCGAACACTCCTTGTAATTTGGAATCTGTATGGCGTTGCGCGCATGCATACGCAACGCGCAGAATACCACAAAGCAACCATCTTAGTATAGCCAAGAGGAGCTTTAATGTCAAGATGATGGAGAGAATTTTTCACCTTTTGATGCAAAAGTTCATAGTTCTGTAAGCAATTCGGAAAACGAAACCGCATGGGGAGAAAAGCGTATCTGTTGGTCTGTATACTTCTGGCTGGTGCGAGCCAAACTACCTGCAAGCAAGGAGGAATCATCCATGAAACATCGTCATCAATTGATTTTATCCACCCATGAGCCGCAACCCATGCCCGGTCAGCGGGAAATTTTCTGTCCCAGCGGGAAAACAGGGCATCAGCAGCGTCCGGCGTGTCAGCGAGCCAGGGGCGCGGAATAAAGGATCAAAAGGAGGCATGGCGATGAATCATCAGAAGATCAAAACGGATCCTGTGCATTATGATGCCCTGACCAAGCAGGTTTCTCCCCCCTCCAAACTGGGGCAGGGATTGTTGCGCGCCTTCTGGGTAGGCGGCTTTGTCTGCGTTCTGGGGCAGATCATCGCGGACATCGGTACCAAGCTGCTGAAAATGACCACTTCTGACGGTTTCTGCCTCACTGCCATCGTGCTGGTGTTTTGCACAGCGGTGCTCACCGGCTTGGGCGTATTCGATAAGATCGGTCAGTACGCAGGTGCGGGTTCTTTTGTGCCCATTACCGGCTTTGCCAATGCCATGGTTTCCCCCGCGGTGGAGTTCCGTCGGGAAGGTATGGTGCTGGGTCTTGGCGCCAAGCTGTTCACCATTGCCGGGCCGGTGCTGGTGTATGGCATCAGCGCGTCGGTGCTGGTGGGGCTGATCTATGCCATCATTTTTCCCTGAGGAGGCGCAGCCATGGCAGGAAAGAGAATCGGGCAGCAGACCATTCTGCTGCCTATGAAACCGGCGATCAGCGCAGGCGCGGCCTGTGTAGGGCCCAAAGAAGGCGAGGGGCCGCTGGGGGATGCCTTCGACTGGGTGACCGATGATGAGCTCTGCGGTCAGCAAACCTTTGAGCTGGCAGAGCGACAAATGGTGCTGGAGGCGGCTCGTACAGCGATCCGAAAGGCCTCCCTCCGTGTGTCGGATATTCAGTTTTTTATGGGCGGTGATCTGCTGAATCAGATCATCAGCGCATCTTTCGCGGCACGGGAAATGTCCCTTCCCTTTGTTGGACTTTATGGCGCCTGCTCCACCATGAGTGAAGGGCTGTGTCTTGGCGGCATGTTGGTGGATGGCGGGCATGCGGATCATGTGGTATGCGTTGCCAGCAGCCATTTCTGCACAGCAGAGCGGCAGTACCGCTTTCCGCTGGAATACGGCAATCAGCGCACGCCCACCGCCCAGTGGACGGTCACCGGAGCCGGGGCTACGGTGCTGAGCCTGTCCCCGAAAACATCCCCCATGGCGCGCATAACTCATGTATGCATGGGCCGCGTGGTGGATCTGGGGGTGACCGATGCCAATAACATGGGGGCAGCCATGGCTCCGGCGGCAACGGATACGTTGCTGGCCTTGTTTGAGGATACCCATACCACCCCCGCCGATTACGATCTGATCGTAACCGGCGATTTGGGGCAGGTTGGGCATGATCTGCTGCTGAAATTGATGCAGGAGCAGGAGATGCCCTTGTGTGCAGGGACATATCAGGACTGCGGTTTGATGATCTATGACCAAAAGCAGGATGTCCATGCCGGGGGCAGCGGCTGCGGATGCAGCGCATCGGTGCTCAATGGGTATCTGCTGCCCAAACTGCAAAGCGGTCAGATCCGTCGGATGATTTTTATGGCTACCGGCGCGCTGATGAGCACCACCAGCAGCCAGCAGGGGGAAAGCATTCCCGGGGTGGCTCATGCGGTGGTGCTGGAAAGCCCGGTGGAAAAGGGGCGTATGTGATGGTTTGGCAAACGCTGTGGATGTATTCGAAAGTGTTTCTGGTAGGAGGCGCGCTGTGCGCCCTTGGAGAGCTTTTGTGCCTGCTGACCCGCCTGACCCCGGCACGGATCCTGGTGGCTTTTATTGTGGCAGGAGTAGCGCTGAGCGCATTGGGGCTATACGGTCCGCTGGTGGAATTTGCCGGTGCGGGGGCAACGGTGCCTTTGACGGGGTTTGGGCACAGCCTGTGTCAGGGCGTGATCCATTCCGTGCAGGAGCGGGGATGGATCGGCGCGTTCTGCGGAGGCCTGACCGCAACAGCCGGAGGTATCGCCGCAGCCATTTTCTTTGGCACCCTTGTGGCGCTGGTGTGTAAGCCCCGCATGAAGGGCTAAACGCTATTTTTGCTTTTTGGAAAACCATTTCAGAAAGCCGCTGAGGAACCGCGGCGCACGAATGCAGATCATTTTCACGGACATGGGTTCACCTCCCCGACTGGCTGATTTTGAGCAGGACGAAGCCGGCTGCGATCAACAGGATGCCCAGCAGCGCCAGCCACGCCCATGCAGGCACGCACAGAAAAACCAGCAGGATGCCGGTTGCCAGCAGCAAACAGCCTGCAATGACCAATGCGCGATTTTGGCCCGGATAGCACTTCTCATAGGGCATGGTGTTCACCTCGCTCATTGCATGGTATGCTCCGGCAGGGGAAAATGTGCAACAAAAAATCACCGTGATCCGAAAATCACGGTGATTTTTATATTGCCGCCATGCGGCACTGGTCAACTTACTTGTTGACGCTCTCCTTCAGGGCCTTGCCAGCCTTGAAAACGGGAGCCTTGGAAGCAGCGATCTTGATCTGCTCGCCGGTGCGGGGGTTGCGGGCCATGCGGGCGGGACGATTGCGGACTTCGAAGCCACCGAAGCCAACGATCTGAACCTTTTCGCCAGCAGCCAGAGCTTCGGTGATCACTTCGGTCACAGCGCCCAGAGCCTTTTCGGCGTCCTTCTTGGTGAAACCAGTCTTCTTAACGATGGCGGCGGTCAATTCAGCTTTGTTCATAAC
>SVGQ01000179.1 GCA_015056245.1 Clostridiales bacterium
GACCGTCTTGATGGATCTGCCGCCCAACTGGCGGTTCTCCGTGGCTGGTCTCAGCAAGATCATGCCGGATGGCCCCGATGCCATTCGCACCACCATGCTGGAACTGGAAAGTAAGGGCTATCTGGAACGCATCCGCAAAACTGGTGCAAACGGCAGGTCGTATGTGGAGTACAATATCTACGAGATGCCGAAAGAAACCATGTTTGGCACATCCAATGCTGGAAATACCCATGCCAAAACGGAGTTTTCAGCCCTTGATGAAACCGGCGTGTGACATGCACACAAAGGGCGAGCCATCGACTGGTAATCAGTCCTTGGTTTGCCCTCCGGAGGCCGGACATCCGCAAATAATATATTGATGATCTAACTAATATCATCAATAAAAGAAAAAGAAACCGTTATTATCAAGGAAAGAAGAATCTAATCGTATCGAATCAAAAAGGAAACCGGAGCTTTTCCACAGGGGTAAGCTCCGGTTCCCTTTGCGTTACGGTTGGGTTATTCAGCCTTCTTCATCACGGCCAGGATGCCTGCGAAGGTCAGCACTGACCCAATGCCCATGTTGGCCATACCCAGGGCGTTGACCAGCGCGGAGGCCGGCAGGAGCATGGGCAGGGCGTTGATCACCAGCGTGCCCGTCAGCGGATTGAACACCGCAGCCCAGCGGGGTAGGCAGGTTTTGCCGCGAACTACCGCCACAAACAGGGCGATGGTCATGGCGTAGTACACGGGCATGAACACCACGCAGATGGGCAGCACCAGCCAGAGCGTGAAATTCCACAGCGGCTGAGGAATGCCACCCGCAGAGAAATCCACCATGCGGCACAGGAACATCAGCGCAATGCAGATCACATGGACGATGCCGCCCAGCCCTGCGGTAGCCGCAGCACCTGCATGAATGAGCTTCGAAGCCCTTTTGCTGCCGCCCTTTTCTACCAGCTGCGCGGTGGCCTTGAAGCCGTAATACTGCAGCGGAATGCCGATGCCGCCAAAGAGTACGCCGCAGGCCAGCTGCCACAGCGACAGGTTGGCACTGCCCAGCATCATGCCCATCATGTCGGTGAGGTCGTTGTCCACCCTGGGATATTCCACCCAGCCAATGGTCAGTTCGCCGCCCAGCACCGTAACGATGGAGGCGATCAGGCCGATGATCAGCAGTTTTCGGATGTTGGCGTATGCTTTCGTGTCCATGTTTGTCTCCTCGTGATTTGTTTTTCTGTGTGTCCGGATTAACCGAAAAGGAACGTCAGCAGGCTAACGGCCCCCACATTGACCAGTCCACCCAACGGACAGATGCCCACCAGCCAGATGCCAAAGTGATTCGGAATAGCCATTCGTACAAGCCAGTTGCGGCGGCTGTACAGGGGACTGTCCTCGGTGCCGGGCAGATGCAGCCTGCGCCCCATTTTCTCGCGGAACAGGATGTTCCAGCCGAAGAAGTCGCCCATGTCTACAAGGAACAGCTGTATATATCCGGCGAGAAACAGAGGCCAGAAGCCGCGAACGCCATTCAGGTAGTTGCTGGCGATACTGAACAGGAGCACGAACGACCACAGCAGCGCCAGCATCAGGTTCTTTCGGCGATTACTGTCCTTGGGGATCTGCGGCGCGATTTTCTGGATGCCCAGAGGATACATTCGCGTGAAGGCCTGCGGATCCATGTAGGATACCAGGCACAGCGTCAGCGTAAAGACAAGGGACATGGCAAGACCATCCAGAATGACATGAAACCACATAGAGAATCCTCCTTGGCTGTAAGGGGTTATGGCTGCATGGCTGCAAGATGCCCATAAAATTGCTCATGCAGCTGCCGCATCTCATCCGGCGCATTTATGGAATGCTGATACATGAAGGTGTGCCCGAAGCGGCTGCGGAAAACGAGCCGAAGTCCGAAGCTAAGCAGTCCCATTGGCAGTAGGTGGAACAGATGCATTTTCTTTGGTGACAGCTTTACGCCGAAGTGCTTCAGCTGCAGGAAGTTCTGCTGCATCCGTTGTGCTGTTCGCTGCATCAGCTGCTTATCCTCGCCGGCCTTTTCGGGAACCTTTGCTTCGTAATAGGCATCGGCAATGGGCACCACCATGGCCAGATGGCAAAGTTGCCATACATGCATATCCGCAACGATCTGGCACGGGATATGTGCTTGGCGAAACAATGCAGCCAACCGGCGGCTTCTTTCGGTCTGCCTGCCGCCGATCTCGCCGAAGGTGGTGGGCTGTACAAGCCGGGGAGTCAAAGCGGCGTGGAGCACATTCCCTTCAAAGCCGCCGCCTGCACCGGGGAAGGCGGGCAGGAGCCGACCTTCGCCGCACAGGGCTTCCCATGCGGAATAGGGCTCAAGGGTATTCACCATGGTCACGATGGTGGAGCTGGTGTTTTCCCGCAGTTCCTTCAGGGCTGTATGCACCTGATTTTCCTTCACCGTCAGGAAAACAAAATCGTACACGTCATCGGGTGCGACTTTATCAACGATGCGCACATTCGCTTGCGCCATCCGTTTTCCCTTGGCATACTTGAGGCCCCCCTCCCGGAGCATGGCAAGCCGCTGGCCCCGGGCGTACACTGTGGTGTCAATGCCCGCTTCGGCAAACAACGCTGCATACAGGCACCCGATCACGCCTGCGCCGTAGATCAAAATCCGCATATTTACTCCTTTGCTTTGTTCACATGCAGCCGGAAATCGCAGCAGCTGCCGCCGGTGGCCAGGGTCTGGGTGCGGGCCCAGACGAGATTTTTGTGCAGGTTGCCGTAGGTGATATCATCGGCACGGCAGCAGAACTGGGTCAGCTCCGGACAGCCGTACTTCTTGCAGGTTTCAAAGTAGGGGCAGTGCAGCATATCCACTGCGAATTTCGGAGCATCCGGCACAAGGCGGTATTTGAAACCGGCTGCTTCGCCGAACATCTTGTCCAGCATTTTGCCGCACAGGGAGGGCATCAGTTTGTATAGCCCCAGTTTCATCAGGCCCCGGGCGAACTTCATCATCTTTTCCGTTTCGATGAACGCCCACTTTCCCGTGAAGGCCAAAGCCCCTTCCACGCTTCCGGTGATCTCCACCGCC
>SVGQ01000180.1 GCA_015056245.1 Clostridiales bacterium
TATAGGCAACGTACCTTTCGGCAACTACAAGGTAGATGACCGGGCTTACAACAAGCTCGGTTTTTCTATTCACAACTATTTCTTTGCCAAGGCGCTTGATCAGGTGCGTCCGGGCGGCGTGGTTGCTTTTGTGACCTCCCGCTACACCATGGATCAGCAGTCGCCGGAGGTACGCAAGTATCTGGCTGAACGCGCTGAACTGCTGGGAGCGATCCGTCTGCCCAACGACGCTTTCCGTGCCAATGCCGGAACAGATGTTGTCGCCGACATCATCTTCCTGCAGAAGCGCGAACGCCCCATGACCATTGAGCCGGACTGGGTACACCTTGGAGAAAACGCTGACGGCTTTGCCATCAATCAGTATTTCATCGACCATCCCGAAATGGTGCTGGGTGAACAGACTTCTGAAAGCACTCAGTATGGTCCGGGGTATACCGTCAGTCCTACGGCGGGTAAAACCCTTGCCGATGAACTCCGCAACGCCGTTCAGCGCATCAGCGGAACCTATGTGCCAGCGGCCTTGCCGGAGTTGGCAGAGGGCGAAGAAATCCGTGAAGCCATTCCCGCAGACCCCAGTGTGAAAAACTACTCATATACCATCGTGGACGGTCAGGTGTACTTCCGCGAGAACTCCATCATGGTGCGGCCCGACCTTAATCAGACCGCCCAGGAGCGCGTCAAGGGCCTTGTAGGGCTGCGCGATTGTGTGCATGAACTGATTGCCGCACAACTGGACGAAGCCGGTGACAGCGCCATTCAGGGCCTGCAGGCAGAACTCAATCAGCGTTACGACGCCTTCACCGCGCAGTATGGCCTCATCAATTCCCGTGGCAATGCACTGGCCTTCTCGGATGATTCTTCCTACTACCTCCTGTGTTCGTTGGAAGTGCTGGACGATCAGCAGCAGCTCAAGCGGAAAGCGGACATGTTCACCAAGCGCACCATCAAGCAGCAGCGTACCATCGACCATGTGGACACCGCCGTAGAAGCGCTGGCTGTGTCTATTGCCGAGCGTGTCAGCGTGGATATGCCCTACATGGCGCAGCTGACCGGAAAATCTGAAGAAGATCTCGCGCAGGAATTGACCGGAGTGATCTTCCCGCTGCCAGAATCGGCACAGACTGACCAGCCTCTTCGGTATGTGACAGCAGATGAATACCTCTCCGGCAACGTGCGCCAGAAGCTGAGAGACGCCAAGGCAGCTGCGCAGAACAATGCCCGTTTTGCTCCCAACGTTACTGCCCTTGAAGCCGTCCAGCCGCAAGACCTGGATGCATCTGAGATCGACATCCGTCTGGGCGCAACGTGGATTGACAAACGTATCTATGAGCAATTCATGCACGAAACCTTCCGCACACCGTTCTACCAGCAGCGCATGTTCCAGGTCAACTACTCACCCCACACGGCTGAGTGGTTCATTTCCTCCAAAACGAGGGTGTCTACCAACGACGTGGCGGCTTACTCCACCTACGGCACGACCTTTGCCAATGCCTATAAGATTCTGGAGGACAGCCTGAACCTGCGGGACACCCGCATCTATGATGTGATCCGAGACGCAGATGGCAACGAACGAAGGGTGCTGAATCAGCGTGAAACAACCCTGGCCCAGCAGAAACAGCAGGCCATCAAGGATGCTTTCCGAGACTGGATCTGGCGTGATCCTGATCGCCGTCATCATCTGGTACAGGAGTACAACGAGCGCTTCAACTCCATTCGACTGCGCGAATACGACGGCTCCCACATCGCTTTTGCTGGCATGAACCCGGAAATCACCCTCCGGGAACACCAGAGAAACGCGGTTGCCCACATCCTCTACGGCGGCAATACGCTGCTGGCACACGAAGTGGGCGCAGGCAAGACCTTCGAGATGATCGCCGCCGTCATGGAGAGCAAGCGTCTGGGCTTGTGCCAGAAAGCCATGTTCGTGGTTCCCAACCATCTGACTGAGCAATGGGCGTCTGAGTTCCTTCGGCTCTATCCATCCGCCAACATTCTTGTGACCACGAAAAAGGATTTTGAGCGCAGGAACCGTCAAAAGTTCTGTTCCCGCATTGCCACCGGAGATTACGATGCCGTCATCATCGGACACAGCCAGTTTGAGCGCATCCCCGTTTCTGCCGAGCGTCAGCAGCGATTCATCGAGGATCAGATCGACGAGATCACCTCCGGCATTGAGGAACTGTCCCGCACTCGCGGCGACCAGTTTTCCATCAAGCAGCTTGTTCGTACACGGAAGCAGCTGGAACTGAAGCTCAAAAAGCTGCAGGCGGAAGATCGTAAAGATGATGTTGTCACCTTTGAGCAGTTAGGCGTGGATCGCCTGTATGTGGACGAGGCGCATGGGTACAAAAACCTGTTCTTAACAACAAAAATGCGCAACGTGGCGGGCCTTTCCACCAGCGAAGCGCAGAAGTCCAGCGATATGTTCATGAAGTGCCGCTACATGGATGAACTCACCGAGGGACGCGGCGTGGTATTCGCCACCGGCACACCCGTTTCCAACAGCATGACCGAGCTGTACACCATGCAGCGATATCTGCAGTACGGCTTGCTGAAACGCAGCGACATGACCCACTTCGACTGCTGGGCGTCCAACTTCGGTGAAACGGTGACAGCCATCGAGCTGGCTCCCGAAGGAACCGGCTACCGCGCCCGCACACGCTTTGCGAAGTTTTTCAACCTCCCGGAACTTATGACCATGTTCAAAGAGGTCGCGGACATCAAAACGGCGGATCAGCTGCATTTGCCCACGCCTAAAGCCCACTATGAAACGGTGGTGGTAAAGCCCTCCGAATACCAGCAGCAGATGGTGGAAGCCCTGTCCGAACGCGCTGGTGAAGTACATGCCGGTAATGTAGACCCTTCCGAGGACAACATGCTCAAGATCACCAGCGACGGCAGAAAGCTGGGTCTGGATCAGCGGCTCATCAATCCCATGCTGCCTGATGACCCCGGAAGCAAAGTCAACGCCTGCGTGGGCAATGTGTTCCGCATCTGG
>SVGQ01000060.1 GCA_015056245.1 Clostridiales bacterium
ATCTGCTTGTGGCTCAGCTGATCCAGCTGGGTATCCTCGTTGAAGATGACCTCGCCGCTGGTTTTGGGGGTCAGGTTCAGGATGGTTTTGCCAATGGTGGTCTTGCCGCAGCCGGACTCACCCACCAGACCCATGGTGGTGCCCCGCTTGATGGCGAAGCTCACATTATCCACCGCATGTACATGGCCCACGACGCGACCAAACAGGCCGGCCTTGATGGGGAAGTACTTGCACAGATTCTTTACTTCAACAACGTTCTTGGACGCATCAGCCATTCTGTGCACCTCCCTTGTCTTCGTCAAAGTAGCGCCAGCAGCTCACGATGTGGGTATCGGTGATGTGCATCTCGTGAGGATACTGACCATTGCAGCGTTCCACGCACTTTTCGCAGCGATCGCGGAAGTAGCAGTAATCGGGCATGTTGATGGGATTCGGCACCGCGCCGGGGATGGAATAGAGGCGATCCACGGTCTTGTTGATCACGGGCTTGGATTCCATCAGGCCGATGGTGTAGGGGTGGCGGGGATCCAGGAACACTTCGTGAGCCAGACCCTTTTCCACCACGCGACCAGCGTACATAACCACTACGTAGTCCGCCATCTCAGCAATAACGCCCAGGTCGTGGGTGATGAGCATGATGGAAGCGTTGATCTGGGACTTCAGGTTGCGCAGAAGCTCCAGAATCTGCGCCTGAATGGTCACGTCCAGAGCCGTGGTGGGCTCGTCCGCAATGATCAGGCGGGGATTGCACACCAGCGCCATGGCAATGACAATTCTCTGGCGCATACCGCCGGACAGCTCGTGGGGATAGCGGTTGTACACGCCCTCAGCATCGGCGATACCCACCATCTTGATGGCTTCGATGGAACGGGCCTTCACAGCCTTTTCATCCATCTCGGGGTTGTGCAGAGAAATGACTTCGTCCAGCTGGTAGCCGATGCGGAAAACCGGGTTCAGGCTGGTCATGGGCTCCTGGAAGATCATGGAGATCACGTTGCCGCGGATCTTCTGCATGGCTTCCAGAGGCATCTGGGCTACATCGTAGGCCTTGTCGCCAAGGTTCAGGCGCATTTCGCCCGCCACGGTCTGACCGGTGGGGCGCTGCACCAGCTGCATCAGGGACATGCTGGTCACGCTCTTGCCGCAGCCGGATTCGCCCACGATACCCACTGTCTTGCCGATGGGCACATCGAAGGAAACGCCGTCCACTGCCTTCACCGTGCCGATGTCGGTGAAGAAGTAGGTGTGGAGGTTATCAAACTCCACCACGTTCTCCGGGTTCTTCATGGTGGTCAGATACTCGGATTCGGGCACATTCTTGCGCTCGCGCTTCTTCTCATAAGCCCGGGTGATCTTGATGTTTTCCTTGCTGATTCTGCGGGATTCCCGGGCAGAGATATAACCGGTTGATTTCTTTTCTTTCTTCATGGTTTCTCCTCCCGCTTACCGCTTCATCTTCGGGTCAAAGGCGTCGCGCAGGCCGTCACCGACAAAGTTGAAACCAAGCACGGTGAGCACGATCAGAATACCTGCGGGAATCCAGATGAACCAGAAGTTGGACATAACATAGATGTTGCTGGCGGAGTTAATGATGGTACCCCAGGATGCCAGCGGATACTTGATACCCAAGCCCAGGAAGGACAGGGTGGCTTCCGTCAGGATGATGGAACCCAGAGACATGGTGGCCTGCACGATGAGCAGCGGCATCACGTTGGGCACCAAGTGGCGGAAGATACGACGGCTGACGCGGATGCCGGTGGCTTCGGTGGCGACCATGAAGTCCTGCTCGCGCAGGGACAGGATCTGACCACGAACCGTGCGGGCGATACCGGTCCAGCCCATGATGCCCATGATACCCATCAGCATGAAGATTCGCGTGTAGGGGTTGACCTCGAAAGCGTCCATCAGAGCGCCGGCGATGATCATCATGGGGTAGTAGGGGATGGAGTTGAACAGGTCAACGAAACGCATGAGCAGGGTGTCCACCCAGCCGCCGAAATATCCGGATACGCCGCCGATCACGATACCGATCAGCAGCTCCAGGAACACGACGATGAAGCCAACCATCAGGGAGATACGACCGCCGTACATGAGGCGAGTGAGCACGTCCATGCCGTGGTCATCGGTGCCAAGCCAGTGATCCTTGCTGGGGAAAGCATACATGTCGATCAGCATGGTTTTCTGGTTGGTGGAAATCACGTAGTTGTTCACGCTGATCTGGATGGTGTGCTTCTCCGTCTCGCCGTCAGCATTCACATATTCAAAGCTGGATTCATGGGCGGCAATGGCATCGGTCACGGCAGCCTTGTAATCCATGGGCAGGAACATGTCGGAATTGACGGGATTGACGATCACGTTGGATACGTTCGCCACCATGGTCTTGGCATCGCCTTCGCCCGTGGAGATGGTGGCAGTGGTTTCGCTCTCGATATCCAGATGGTAGGTGACGCCGTCCAGCTCGAAAGAGGTTTCGCCATTGTGCATGGCGCTCTCGCTCAGCAGACGGAAATCAAAGTTGTTGATCAGATCGCTGAACTCGGTACTATAAGCGTCGTAGGCCAGCATGCTGGCAAGGGCGATGTCCTCAGCGCCAGCCAGTGTATAACTTTTGGCCTTGCCGGGGGTGAGGGTGTAGGTAACGCCATTCAGCTCAAAGGTGCTCTGACCGCCGGTAACGGCAGCGATAGCAGCTTTCTTCAGATCGTCCGCAATGGTCACACCGGCAGCGGGCTTGACATCCACGATCTTGCCCAGAGCAGTCACGGAGCCCAGCTCCTGAGAGGTGCCAATGCGGAAGAAACCGTCGGCGACCTTCACCAGACTGTAAGTGGTGCCGCCTGCCTCAAAGGAGGGGGCATCAGACTTGGCAGCCAGCGTGAACTTGGCGCGGGTAGTGGCAGGCAGTTCGCTGCCGTCACGGGTCAGGTAACGGTATTCGGTGTTGACCACAGCGCCAGCGTATTCCTTGTTGGCGTAGTCATACTTGTAGAATACCTGATCCTGACGGTAGGGGCTGATGATGCCGCCCAGAAAGGAGAAAGCGAACATGAATACCAGAATGCAGATACCTGCGATTGCCAGACGGTTGCGGATGAAGCGCTTGAACACCATCATGCCGGGGGAGAGTACCTTTACCCGGCGACCATCGTCCAGCGAAAGGTTTTGGGTATTATTGTTGGTGGTTTCAGACATGGTTGCACGTTCCTCCTTTCCGTCAGTTTACACGCACGCGGGGGTCAACCACTGCGTACATAATATCAGCCAGCATCAGGCTGATCTGAGTCAGCACCAGACCAAACACCGAGTAGAACATGGTAAAGGGCAGGTCGCCGGCTACCATGGCATCGTATGCAATGTAACCAATACCGGGGATCTGGTACAAGGTTTCGGTAATCATGGAACCGCTGAACAAGCTGGGTACCAGATAGCTCATGTAGCTGACCAGCGGGATCAGGGTGTTGCGGAAAGCGTGACGGTTGATGACCACTTTCTCGGACAGACCCTTGGCGCGGGCGGTGCGGATGTAGTCGGCGTTCAGCACTTCCAGCATGTTGGTACGGGTGTAGCGGGTCAGACCGCCGATGTTGAGCATGGTCAGGGTCAGGGTGGGCAGCACCATATGCTTGAGCATGTCCATGGCTTTGCCCCAGTTGTCCAGCTGTTCGTAGTATCTGCCTACGATGCCGTACAGGTCAAACCAGCCCAGCTTTACAGCAAAGATGTATTTCAATACCGTTGCCAGGAAGAAAGTGGGCAGCGATATACACAGCATAGCGAAAACGGTAATGCCATAGTCAAAGCCGCTGTACTGATGGCGCGCAGCCTGAATACCCAGCGGGATACAAATGGCAACCTGCAAAATCAACGTGACTACGTTGAGAACAACGGAATACCAGATAACGTCGTTGAACTTTTCAGTAACAGGCATGCCGTACTTCCAGCTCTCGCCAAAATCGCCCTTGAGCACATTGCCCAGCCAGTTGGCAAAACCGGTCAGTACGTCATCGTTCATATGGTAGGCTTCGTTGAGCTTTTCCAGCCATTCTTCATAGCTGGCGCCGCCGGTGGTAGCGCTGGCGGCAGCGCGCTGACGGGCCAGACCTTCCACAAAGGAAGTGGGCATACAGCGCATAACGCCGTAAATGATAAAGGAACCACAGAGAATAATCACGATAGCCAGACTGATACGCCTGACGATAAACTTCCACACTTTTGCATTCCCTCCCCAAAAGGTTTTCTCTCCCCGTACAAATCAATGTGGCAGGGGCCACCTCCCGCCGAAACGGGAGGTGGTCCCTGCTCTTAGTGAACGTCTGATGGGGAGTTGATGCTTTTCAGTTTACTTACTGAGCAGCCTCAACCATCTTCATGGTCTCGATCTCAGCCAGCCAGCCCCAGTAGGTGGTGACGTCGGGGGTCACGGTGGTGGTGTCAACGCGCTGAGTGCTGGCGATGACGATGTTCTGGCGCTGATAGGCGGGGATTTCCACGGCCCAATCCATGATCTCTTCCAGAGCGGCACGGTACATCACCTTGCGGTAGCTCTGATCGGAAGAGGTACGAGCGTCCAGAATCATCTGGTCCAGCTCAGCAGACTGGATGTGGTAGTGGTTGGAGTCGGAGCCACCCAGACCAACGATGTTGGAGGAGTGGTAGACCTGATACATGTCGGGATCGATGGTGGAGCCCCAAGCAGCGGCCCACAGTTCCTGAGTGCCAGCGTCCATGGAATCCCACAGCACGTTGGAGTCAGCGGGGTCGTTGATCTTCAGCTCGATGCCGATGGTGGCCAGAGCGGCCTTGGCGTCGGTCAGGATCGCGAAGGAGGGGTGATCGCCGATACCATCAGCGGGGATGATGACTTCATAGCTCATCTTGGCGCCTTCGGGAGCGGCGGTGAACATGCCGGTGGTCTCATCGAAGGTGTAGCCAGCAGCCTTGAAGAAGCCGATAGCAGCCTGCAGGGCAGCAGCGTACTTCTCTTCGGTGGTCATCTCAGCGGTGAAGATGGGGTTGCCATCAACGTCCACGGAGAAAGCAACACGGTAGCCTTCGTCAGTGGCCTGGGGAGCAGCCCAGGAGGTGCTGGAGATGGGGTAGTTGATAACGGCGGCAGCGTCGCCATAGTAGGAGTCGAAAGCGGTGTCACGATACACGGACAGCACAGTGGCAAAGCCCTTGCGCAGGTTCTTGGAAGCATCGGAACCGGGTTCGCCGGCAACGTTCATGGTGTCGGCGTTCATGCCGATGTAGCCGTAGCCCAGGTTGGCAACGGAGTAGGTGGTCACCACATCACCGGTGGTTTCGCCGTTGGAGTTGAAGGAGCGCAGCATCTCGAAGTTGGCCTTGGTGCCGTTGAGCTCGCCGCCGTCGGCGGTGCCGGTCTGCACAGCAGTGGCAACTTCAGCAGAGTTGGTTTCCTTATACTGAGCGGTAGCAATCACGGGAGCGCCCTTGTAGAAGTGCTCGTTGGCCTCGTAGTAAACCACGCGGTTCTCGTACTTCACAAACTTGTAAGCGCCAGCGCCCATGGGCATAGCGTTCTTGGCCTGCACGCAGGACAGATCGCCGTAGGGATGACCGAAGTTGTTAGCTTCGTAGTCATAGGTGCCATCGCCATAGTAGTGCTTGGGAGTGATGTTCAGACCGCAGATGGAGTACACAGCGGGGGCAGAGAAGCCCTGAACCTTCACTTCGACGGTGTAATCATCCAGCTTCTTGATACCGGAGATGTTGGGAACGCCAGCTTCCATGTCAACGCCGGCAGCAGCAGCCAGAGCAGCCATGGTTTCGGTGTTCAGAGCATCAGTAGTGGTGCCGGTAGGGGATTCCACAGGCAGGTAGGCGTTGACATCGCCGCCGTAAGCAGCGTAGGTCTCAGCATAGTAGTCTTCCACGGTGGGCAGCACGTCAGAGCTCAGATCAAAGGTCTTGCCGGAAGCGGTGGTCAGAGTGGTGCCTTCAACAGAACCGAAGCCCCACATAACCATACCGAAAGCGACCTTCAGGCCTTCGGAAGCGGTGATCTCTTCCACGGTCTTGCCGATGAGGGGAGCGTAATCCTCGGTGCAGTAGTTGGCGAACACATAGTCCACGATGCCCTGCACGTCGGCCATCCACAGATCCTTCACGCCAGCCTGATAAGCGTCATACTGCTCCTGAGTGAAGGGATCGCCTTCAGCCACGGTGTAGTCGGCGCCAGCAGCGGTCAGAGCCTCGAAAGCAGGGATGATATCGCCCAGAGAAGCCTCGGGGATCTGGGTCATGTAGGCCTGCAGACCAAGGATGTCGTAGCTGTTGAGGGTGGTGGAGCCAGAGTAGCTGGGATCCAGATACACATAATAGGTGAAGATCATGTCATCAGCGGTGACAGGCTCGCCGTCGGAGAACTTCAGGTCCTCACGGATCTTCACGGTGTAGGTGGTGATGTCGGTGGCTTCGTCATACACAACACTGATGTTAGCGGGGCCAGTGTAGGTGTAATCGGTGCCATTGTAGTTGACGGTTTCGCCCTCGATAGCATTGTAGATGATACCGCCCACACGGTCGGTAGTCATCATGCTGATCTGAGTCATGCCGACCACGTTCTGGTCGTACTCAGTGTCGGCGAAGAAGGGGCTGAATTTTTCAGACAGCGTGTCGGTGGCCACAACCAGGGGGGTGCCCACAACCGCGTCTTCTGCGATGGCGGTCACGCTGAACAGCATGACAACAGCCAGCAACAGAGCCAACAGTTTCTTCATGATTGGTTCCTCCTTGTTAATTTTTTTCATTTTTTCATCCCTTTTTATTTGTGTTGAAAAGAGATGCATTACATGAACGAATTTTATCATTAGAGTAGGCAACTTGTCAATCCGAAGTTTTCAGCCATTACATGGTGATATGCAAATTTGTATGGTTTTGCAAACGTTTGCAGCGCTCATACAATTTTCACGGTTTTCACGTTTTGCATTTCACTGGGTAATGTGATATGCTAACGTTTATCAGGTTGAAGGAGGACGCTGGCTTGAAGGAGCGGAAATATAAAGAGGATTATGGATTCTCCACCACCATGGACCACCGGGGCAGAGAAAAACGGGAAGCAGTCTACCGCGGTGACTGGTACAGCTATCAGGGCGGCGGGCAGGCCGCCTCCCGGACACGAATTGCTTCGTTGATCCTGCTGGCGTTTTGCGTGGCTTTTTTCCTTATTTATATGAAACTCAACAGTCCCAGCTCCCGCTGCATGTATGTGATGCCCCTCGCTGCCTGCGCGCTTGCACCGCTGGCGTACTGGGGGATGGGGGTGTTTGCCATGTGGCGCGCCCCGGAGCGGATGACCCGCCTGCAAAAGGAAAACGGCGCAGGCCGTGTGCTGCGTTCCTCGGTGGGCTGCGCGGTGCTGCTGGGGATGGCATGCGTTGGCGATTTGCTCTTTATGCTTTTTTCGCTGAAAGCGCGTTTTTCAGAAGAACTCCTCGCATTTGCAATGCTGCTGTGTGCCGCTATGTGTGCCATGGGCTACTTTTTGCGCATCCGCGAGGTATATAATCAAATGGTCGTTGTGGCGAGTGAAGGGACGAATGAAGTATGAAATGGTATACCAAATTGTTGGTTTTGATCGCAATCGCAACGCTGTTGTTTGTGATTTTCGGCATGGGCTATCTGGTCAACGCCAAGTATAAGATGAACGAATACAGTGTGCAGCTGGGTGCGGCTTTCAATGCCGCCACCTATGTCAATGCCACGGAAACCCATACGGACGCTGAAAACGCTGTAATTGCCAACTATCAGGGCCGCAGCAGCGTGATTGTGCCGGAAAACTACAAGGCTTTGCAAAGCTACCTGCGCCGGGATCACGCCATGCCTCCCTTTGGCGGTGTGGATGCGGATGATGCGCTGCATATCAGCATCTGCAATCAAAGCCACCTCTATATCACCGGCGACAAGGATGGTCAGGGCGCGCTGATCCGCTTTGAAACAGCAGGAAAATCCTTCCTCATGCATGTCAATGGCGGCGATTTGTGGGATAAAATCCTGACGATGGCCTTGGATGGGCGTTCCAATATGCCCAATCTGCCGCTGCCGTAACAGCGGCTTCACCCAAGATTTACGAAACATTTACAATTCAGCCCGATATTGGTGCGCTGCAAGCCTTGCAGGATCAAACGCCGGGTTGTATAATAACGCTATATGCTGCGGAGGTGTTTTATGGACGAGATTCGTTTGGATGACGTGGTACAAATGCGGAAAACGCATCCCTGCGGCAGCGATCGCTGGACGGTGATCCGTATTGGCGCAGATATCAAGATCAAGTGCCTTGGCTGCGGGCGTATCGTGATGATGGATCGGGAAACCTTTGTCAAGCGGCGTAAGAAAACATTGGAGCAAGGCGCTGTTCCCGAGGCAGAAACCCTTCGTCAGATGATGTCTCAGGAGTAAAGCTATGCAAGAACAAAGCCCGGAGACAACCGAGTATCATTACACCTATCAAGAGGATGATGCCGAGATTGAATCGCAAGGTGGCTTTCTTTGTGACTTGCTGGAATGCATGGTGCAACTGGCTGTAATTGCCGTTGTTATCTGGGGAATCAATACATTTTTGATTCAGCTGTCCCGTGTCGAAGGCACAAGCATGCGGGATACATTGAATCATCGAATGATGGTTGTTGTGGATAGGCTGGTATACCATGTCAGTGATCCGGCTTATGGTGATGTGGTGCTTTGCCACTATCCCGGCTACGGCAAGCGATTCTTTGGCAAACGGGTGATTGGCCTGCCCGGTGATGTTCTGGAGATTCGGGATAATGTGCTTTATCGCAATGGATACCGTGTGGATGAACCGTATCTGAATCCCGCCTTGAATCGGGATGGATACGACATGGCTCCCTTTGCTTTGGGTGAGGATGAGTATTTTGTTGCCGGGGATAACCGCGATGACAGCCATGACTGCCGGAATTACTATGTTGGTCAAGTGGGGGATTTCCCTTGTGCACTCACACGGGATATGATCGTTGGTCGCATTTACCTGATCCTATCTCCCTTCAGCCGCTTAGGCTGGGTGAAATAAAAATATGTGGATGAATATTCGGAAAGATAAAGGAGGAACCGATATGCAGATGCAGGATGAACAGTTGATGAACCAGCAGCCTGATACGCAGGAGGAAGAACCCAAGTCTGAAAAAGAGAAGAAGAGTTTCTCGAAAGAACTGTTCAGTTGGATTTTTACGCTGGTTATGGCAGTGGTCATAGCTTTTTCCATTCGTACTCTGCTGTTTGAGCCTGTCCGCGTGGATGGCAGCAGCATGTGCGATACGCTGGTGGATGGCGAAATCATGCTGGTCACCAAGCCCGAATACCTGCTGGGCGATCCCAAGTTGGGCGATGTGGTCATCTGCCATTATCCGGGCCGCGGAAACACCAACTTTGTCAAGCGCGTCATCGGTCTGCCCGGTGATACCATCGAAATCAAGAACAATGTGGTCTACCGTAACGGCGAGGCTACCGATGAACCCTATCTGAATCCTCAGCGGAATCAGGATCCTCGCAACGATATTCTGGAGCCCTTTGTTCTGGGCGCTGATGAGTACTTCGTAGCGGGCGACAATCGGGACAACAGCCACGACAGCCGGAACTACTACTCCAGTTGGACTGGTTCTATGCCTTCTGCCATCACCCGGGATATGATCAAGGGTCATGTACAGCTGGTGGTGTTCCCCTTTGACAATTTCCGTTCTATCGACTAAGAACGAGCCTTGGCTCATCGACTGAACAAGCAGATGAGTCCAGAATCCGAAAAGGAAACGAAGCATCCCATTGAAAAACGTTGGGATGCTTCGTTTTTTGTGTTGTATGGAAAGATTTTTAAATAAATACGTAAAGCATACTTGACACGCCTTTGTTGTCGTGATATGATCATGATGTAAAGCATGCTTTCCATCTCTCTGGGAGAGAGTCAGAAAGGAGTCCCTATGAAGAATCGACTGGAAGAATTCCGCACGGCCCGCGGCATGAAACAGGATGAGCTGGCAACCATGATGAAAGTTTCCCGCCAGACCATCAGTTCGCTGGAGAATGGGCGGTATAATCCCTCCATTTTGCTGGCTATGAAGCTGGCACGTTATTTTGGGGTTACAGTGGAGGAAATGTTTATCTACGAGGATGAGGAATAAACACAGGAGGTATGTAACGATGGAAATCGTAGTGATAGCTTTGCTGGTCTTTGCCATGGCAATGACGATTGTGCGCATCCTGCGCAAGAAGGAAGGAAGAAACATGGGTTTGGCAGCCGTCATTTCGCTGGGGTTTGCCACGATCATGATCATTCTGCGCCGATTTGGTGCGTAAGGGAATGCTTGTAAAGATTGATTAGGAGGAAGCAATATGAATTGTAAGAATATCAAGGTAAACAAATGGCTGGGTTGGATGATGATGACGCTGGGTGTGATCAGCCTGCTGTATGGTTTGCTCACCTTTATCATCGTTCAGCCGGAAGGCAAGTCTGCCAATACGCTGCTGGGCATGTTCACCGGTTTTGGCTTCGGCATCATTCTGGTGGGGATCCGCAATCTGATCCACCAGAAGCGCACCCCCAAAGAAAAGTTGGAACAGGAAGAAATTGAACGTAACGATGAGCGCAATATTGCCATCAGCCGCGCCGCTTACTCAGTGGGTATGTTCACCGCAATCATCCTGTTCGCGGCCTTGGGCTTTGTTTTCATGGCCATGGGCCAGATTACACCGTCCTACATGTGCATCGGCAGCATGTATGTGATGATTCTGGTGACCAAGATCGCGCACAAGATTCTGGAGAAGAAGATGTGAGGTGGCGTTGATGTTCCAGTTTCTCAAAGCCGCTTTTCCATGGATCGCCATCGGCTTGTTCGTTGCCGTCAGTTGCGCATGGATGAGCCAAAGGCAGAATCCAAAAAACAAATGAAATCAAGCAAGCCCTCCGTATGATTCAGCATCACACGGAGGGCTTGTTAATTGCCTTTTTTACATCCGGCTGGCAATGGCATCAAGGAACTGCTCGCTATTGAGTACCTTGGCTTCGCCTTCGTAGAGGAGGGCCAAGTCCTTGGTCATCTCGCCGCTTTCGATGGTGTCCAGCGTGGCCTTCTCCAGCTTGTCGGCAAAGGCGCACAGGTCGGGCAGGTTGTCCAGCTCGCCGCGTTTGCGCAGAGCTCCGGTCCACGCAAAGATGGTGGCAACGGAGTTGGTGCTGGTTTCTTCGCCCTTCAGGTGGCGGTAGTAGTGACGGGTCACAGTGCCGTGGGCAGCTTCATACTCGAACTGACCGTTGGGAGAGACCAGCACGCTGGTCATCATGGCAAGGCTGCCGAATGCGGTGGCTACCATGTCGCTCATCACGTCGCCGTCGTAGTTCTTCAGCGCCCAGATAAAGCCGCCTTCGCTGCGGATGACGCGGGCAACGGCGTCATCAATGAGGGTGTAGAAGTAGGTGATGCCGGCCTTTTCAAAGGCTTCCTTGTACTGGTTTTCATACAGGTCGGCAAAGATGTCCTTGAAGCGGTGGTCGTATACCTTGGAGATGGTATCCTTGGTGGAGAACCATAGATCCTGCTTCACGCTCAGGGCGTACTGGAAGCAGCTGTGAGCAAAGGAAGTGATGCTGGCATCGGTGTTGTGCTGGCCCTGAATGATGCCGCTGTCCTTGAACTCCAGAATGGTTTGGCGGGTCTCGTTGCCATTTTCATCGGTAAAGCAGATCTCTGCCTTGCCAGCGCCGGGAACAGCAAACTCGGTGTTCTTGTACACATCGCCATAAGCGTGACGGGCAATGGTAATGGGCTTTTTCCAATTGCGTACGCAGGGGGTAATGCCCTTCACCAGCACGGGGGCACGGAACACAGTACCGTCCAGAATGGCGCGGATGGTGCCGTTGGGGCTCTTCCACATCCGCTTCAGGTTGTATTCCTCCACGCGCTGGGCGTTAGGGGTAATGGTGGCGCACTTGACCGCCACGCCATACTTCAGGGTTGCCTTGGCGCTTTCCACGGTGATCGCGTCATCAGTTTCGTCGCGCTTTTTCAGTCCCAGATCATAGTATTCGGTTTTCAAATCCACGTAGGGCAGAATCAGCTTATCCTTGATCATCTGCCAAAGTACACGGGTCATTTCGTCGCCGTCCATTTCCACCAGGGGCGTCGTCATTTTGATCAATGCCATAATGGAGTCACACGTCCTTTCGGATAGTCATCACGATACCTATTGTAGCGATGGGAACTTTGTATTTCAAGCAATGTACAGGATAAGAACAGGTAGGGACAGGCGAAAAACAAAAGGCGCAAAATGGTTTCTTTTCGTGCGGATTCGTGGTATGATAAACACAGGTACAGGCTGCTGGAACGCAGCAGCCCAGAAGACGGAGGGATTCATTTGAAAATCATCATTATTGGCGGCGGCGTGGTGGGTTGTGCCATCGCGCGGCAATTGTCCCGCTATGACGCGGATATTACGCTGCTGGAAGGCGGCGTGGATGTGGCCGAAGGCGCTAGCAAGGCCAACAGCGCCATTGTTCACGCTGGTTTTGATGCCAAGCCCGGCACCATGAAGGCCAAGCTGAATGTGGACGGCGCGAAGATGTACCCTCAGCTGTGCAAGGAAGTGGGCGCGCCCTATGGTCGCCCCGGCGCTATGGTATTGGCGTTCCTGCCGGAGGAGCGGGCTACCATCGAAACCCTTTATCAGCAGGGCATTGAGAATGGGGTAGAGGAACTGCGCATCATTGAGCGGGATGAGATCCTCCAGTTGGAGCCCAACACCAACCCCAATGTGGAGTGCGCTTTGCTGGTACCCACCAGCGGTCTCACCAGCCCCTACGAGCTTACCTATGCCTTGGCGGATCACGCGGCAGTCAATGGTGTCCAGTTCATCATGAACGCCTATGTGAACGCCATACGCAAGGAAGAAAACGGCTTTGTGCTGGATACCTCCAAGGGCGAAATGCGGGCTGATCTGGTGGTCAACTGCGCTGGTATCGGTTCTGGCGAGTTGCACAATCAGCTCTCTCCACGCAAGGTGAAACTGATTCCCCGCAAGGGCGAGTACTATCTGCTGGATCATGTGCTGCCTTTGATGTTTACCCGCACCATGTTCCAGTGCCCCAGCAAGATGGGCAAGGGCGTGTTGGTTTCGCCAACGCTGCATGGCAATACCATTCTGGGTCCCTCTGCGGAGGATGTACAGGACGCCACCGATGTATCCACCACTGCTGAGGCGCTGGCGCTGGTCAACGAGCGTTCCCGCATGACTTGGCCTGCCCTGAGCCTGCGCAATGTGATCACCACCTTTGCGGGTATCCGTGCCCATGAAGAAAATGGCGACTTTATTATCGGCGCGGTGGAAGGCTGCCCCGGTGCTTATGAAACCGTTGGCGTGGAAAGCCCTGGCTTGTCCGCTGCCCCTGCCATCGCGGAAATGCTGGTGGGGCAGATCGCCAGCGAGAACCAGCTGCCTGAAAAGGCAGAATGGAAGCCTGCCCCTGTTCGCAAAAAGCCCTTCTATGCCATGACGCTGGAAGAACGGGTGGAAGCAGTCAAGGAAAATGCCGATTACGGTGCTATTGTGTGCCGCTGCGAGCAGGTGACGGAAGCGGAGATCCGCGCTGCCATCCGCCGTCCGGTGGGCGCTACCACCATTGACGGTGTCAAACGCCGCACCCGCGCAGGCATGGGCCGCTGTCAGGGCGGTTTCTGCAGCCCCCGCGTGCTGGAGATCCTCTCCGAGGAACTGGGCATCGATCCTACGCAGGTCACCAAGGGCGGGGGCAACAGCCAGCTGCTGGTGAGCACCATCGCGGAAGCTATGGGAAAGGAGGAAGCCTGAGATGTTTTCCAATGAACTGAGAAGTCAGGTACAGTATGTGGATGTGCTGGTTGTTGGCGCAGGCCCTGCGGGCATGGCGGCAGCCATTGCGGCCCGGGAAGCGGGCGTGGACAATCTGCTGGTGTTGGAACGCGAGGAGCACATGGGCGGCATTTTGCGCCAGTGCATCCATAATGGCTTTGGCCTCCACCGTTTCAAGGAAGAACTGACCGGCCCCGAATATGCCCAGCGAGATATCGATAAGGTACAGGAACTGGGCATTGAGGTACGTTGCGGTACCACGGTGCTCAACATCGATGAAAACCGGTTTGTTACCGCCATCAGCAAGGAAAAAGGCGTGCAGCTGTTTGAAGCTGGCGCGATTGTGCTGGCTATGGGCTGCCGCGAGCGTCCCCGCGGCGCGCTGGGTACCCCCGGCAGCCGCTGTGCCGGCGTGTACTCTGCTGGTACGGCGCAGAAGTTCGTCAATCTGGAAGGCTATATGCCCGGCAAGCGGGTGGTCATTCTGGGCAGCGGCGATATTGGTCTGATCATGGCACGCCGCATGACCCTGCAGGGAGCCAAAGTGCTGGCCTGTGTGGAGATCATGCCCTATTCCGGCGGCCTCAACCGCAACATCGTCCAGTGTCTGGAGGACTATAACATCCCCCTGCTGCTGAGCCATACCGTGGTGGATATCGAAGGCAAGGACCGTCTCAGCGGCATCACCATTGCCAAGGTGGACGAGAAGCGCAATCCTATTCCCGGCACCGAGCAGCATTTTGACTGCGATACCCTGCTTTTGTCCGTAGGTTTGATCCCCGAAAACGAACTGACCCAACAGGCAGGCGTTACCATGTCGCCCACCACGCAGGGCGCTGTGGTGGATGATAATCTGCAGACCAGCCAGGCGGGCATCTTCGCCTGCGGCAATGTGCTGCATGTGCACGATCTGGTGGACTTTGTCAGCGCGGAAAGTTTCCGGGCCGGTAAAGCCGCTGCCGATTTTGTGCAGGGCAAGCAGCGCAAGGGCCGCTATGTGGATATGAAGGACGGCAATGGCGTGCGCGGCGTGGTACCGCAGCGGCTGTTGATCCCCGAAGGAGAAACCGAGTCCGTGCAGGTCATGTTCCGCCCGGCAGCTGTGTATGAGAATGCCACAGTGGTCATCTCTGCCGGAGGCAAGGAGATTCTCCGTCAGCGCAAGCGCATTTTCACCCCCGGCGAGATGGCGGAGCTTACTTTGAAGCCGGATGCCATCCAGCAGATCGAGGGCGATACCGTCACAGTGGATATCTTGGTGTAAGGAGGTTTGTCCCATGGAAAGACAGATTACGTGTATCAATTGTCCTGTGGGCTGCCGCCTGCAGGTGACCATTGAAGAAGGTCAGGTAACCAAAGTGGAAGGCCAGAGCTGCAAGCGTGGCGAAACCTATGCCCATCAGGAGTGCATCGCGCCTGCCCGTATGGTGACGGCAGCTGTGCCGGTGGCAGATCGCAGCGTGCCTGTCAGCGTCAAGACCCGCACCCCCATCCCCAAGGAAGAGATCTTCAATTGCATGAAGCAACTCTCTCAGCTGACCCTGAACGCCCCTGTTCACATGGGCGATGTGGTGCTGGCAGATTTGTGCGGCACCGGCGTGGATGTGATCGCCACCAAAACAGTGGAATAACACAGGTATAGCTACAACCATTTTCAGCCACCCTACTCCCAAAGGAGGGAGCAAGGGTGGCTGAAGGTATTTATACCGAAAGAGAATGGCGTTTGCGGGGAGCTTGTGTCGGCAGTTCTGCGCCGATATGCTGGGGCGCTCAGTATGTGCAGCCTGTGCCACGGCGCAAACTGTACCAGCACAGGGGCGTACATGTGTTGATGCTGCTCTGTTCAGTAGCGGTTGCTTTGCTGATTCCTGTTTGCAGCCGCAGACGGATGGAACCTGCCTCTTACCCGATGGCTGTTCCACCTGCCACTAAAGCCCAGATGAGCGTACGACAGGTGGCAGGCATATCCTTTGCCATGCCTCCTGATCTGACCATGGTACAGCATACCTACACCATGGAGGAACTCTGCCGGGGTAAACTGCTGTTGTTGGATAAAAAGCATCCGTTGCCTGCTCTGGCTCCGCATCCCAATACCCTGACCATTGCCACCTACGGCAAAGGAATGGTGCCGGTTGGTGATCTGTCTCTGAAAACGGGTAAAGAAACCATTCGTGCCCTGACCGGATTGTTTGCGGATTTGCGCAGTAACGGTATCGGTGGGTTTGTGGTATGGCAGGGAGCCCAGACCTGCGCTGAACAATGGGAACAGGCACTGGCCTACATGCGCACACAGGCTGGTCAATCCACTCTGGAGACGGCAGCACAACAAGTCTGGCAAGCCATGGAGCCTCCCGGCAGCGGGGAGTTGCAGCAGGAATACACTGTCGAATTGCGCATGGTGCAGGAAAACACCCATTTGCCGGATACGAGGCCGCTGGAGGAAACAACCCCGGGAAGGCAATTGTTGCGCTTGGCATGGCGCAATGGTTTTGTCCGTACCCAGCCGGAGGGAGAAGGGTATCAGGGTTTCCGTTTTCGGCATGTGGGCATCGCCCATGCCACAGCCATGACTTATCTGGATGTAGATTTTGCCACCTATTTGGCTATCCTCCATGAAAAGCGCGTTATGACGGTGCAGGGAGAGAAGGGGGAAGCGTATCTGATCCAATGCATTCCTGTGCAGGGGGAGCGTACGCTGCTCCAGCTGCCTAAGGGTTCAGTAAGCGAAGTAAGTTTTGACAATATGGGCTATGTCATTGCTGCCAGCAACCTGGGAAATAACAGGCTTTCACCGCAGGAAACCAGCCAACCGGTCAAAGCAGCCAACTAAGTCATAACCACCGGCTTAGCCGGTGGCTTGATTACGCCCTATAAGGGCGAAT
>SVGQ01000061.1 GCA_015056245.1 Clostridiales bacterium
TGTGGGCCATGTAACCAAGGAAGGCAGCCTTGCCGGTCCCAGGGTGCTGGAGCACATGGTGGACGCGGTGCTGTACTTCGAAGGCGACCGGCAGCACGAGTACCGGCTGCTGCGGGCGGTGAAGAACCGCTTCGGTTCTGTTAATGAATTGGGCGTGTTTGAAATGCGCTCCGAGGGCATGGTGCCTGTGCCCAACCCCAGCGAATCCCTGCTGAGCCAGCGGGCTCGTGGAACCGGCGGCAGCGTGGTGTTCTGCACCCTGCAGGGCAGCCGTCCCATCCTGTGCGATCTGCAGGCGCTGGCGACCCAATCCTTCTACTCGGTGCCCAAGCGTACCGTGGGCGGCATGGATCACAGCCGCGTGGCCCTGCTCCTTGCCGTGATGGAAAAGCGCGCCGGGAAGAAACTGTTCAATCAGGACGTTTATATCAATGTGGCAGGCGGCCTCGCCCTCAGCGATCCCGCAGCCGATCTGGCGGTATGCATCGCCGTGGCTTCCAGCCTGCAAGGGTTCACTTTGCCCACCAACCTGAGCGTTATGGGCGAGATCGGCCTGTGCGGCGAGGTGCGCCCTGTGGCGCAGGTGGAACGCCGCGTTGCTGAATGCGTCCGTCTGGGTTTTACCGAACTCATCGTACCCAAACAGAACCTGAAATCCCTCCGGGCCATCGAAGGCGTGCACATCACCGGCGTGGACACGCTGATGCAGGCGCTGGCGGTGGTAAACTAAGGACGTCCGCACTGCCGTAAGCAGTGCGTTCGCCCACGGAGTGGCATCCAGAAGCCGCGGCTGAAAGGGGTAGGGGCCCCAACCCTACTCCTCACCGCTTGCGCAAAGGCCCGTCCTCGCTTCGCTGCGTTGCGGGCCTCGTTTCCAGGTGCTTGGATGCCAGATGGTAACTGTCAGGCTTCCGTAGTTTCCTTCGCATTGCTGACCGAAGGCTGTGTTGGCTGCGGGAAGCAACCGAACGGGCCGGTTATTCTGTTATTTCATGAAAACAGCCGGCCCGCATAGCAACTTCTTCAGTCAGCAACTACGGATTATCCCATTTTTGAGGCTGTAAAACAGCCTCAATGATGGGATTCTTAAGGGACGAAGTCCCTTAAGCGGGGTGCAGGGGCAGAGCCCCGCATTCCCCCCCTTTATCTCTGCAAAGAACAGGAATGATAATATGAATCAGAACAGACCCATGGTGCGAATGATGCGCGTGCTGATCACGCTGCTGGGCGCAGGTGTGGGCGCGGCAGTGGCTGCGCTGGCAACGCCCTTTCTGAGCCGTTTCTGGCCCGATGTTTTTGGCAGGATACAATGGCTGGCGGTACTGTATGCCGGGCTGTGCCTCGTATTCGGGCTGGTGTTTTACTTTCTGTCCGGCGGGATCATCGACCAGACCATGCGGCTGATCGCCAAAATGGAAAGCCGCTGGTCCAAGCTGTCCACCCGGCAGATCTTCCTTACCAGCATGGGACTGGTGATGGGTCTGTTGGTGGCTTATCTGGTCACCCAGCTGATCCTGTCCACCGGGGCCAACCTGCTCACCATCAGCCTGTCCGCGCTGACCTATCTGGTGCTGGGTTTTGTGGGCCTGCGTATGGGTTTCAGCCGGGGCCGCAAACCCAGCCGCCGCAGCCGCCGTCAGCAGGAAAGCCTGCTGGAGGTTGCCGGAGACTGGATGGATGATGACAGCGACACGCAGGAAGCCGAGGACGGCGACGAACCGCTGCCTGTGCGGGGCATGGCGGCGCGCAAGTATCTGGATACATCCGTTATCATTGACGGGCGCATTGCGGATGTAGCCCACGCGGGCTTTTTAGAGGGCGAGATCGTGATTCCCGCCTTTGTGCTGGCAGAGCTGCGCCATATCGCGGACAGCGCGGACAACCTGCGCCGCGCCCGGGGCCGCCGGGGTCTGGATGTGCTGACCCGTTTGCAGAAGATGGACAACCTTTACATCCGGGTGGATGATACGGACTACGGCGATGTGGACGAAGTGGATGTAAAGCTGCTCAGGCTGTGCCGGGAGCAGGGCGGCACTGTGGTCACCAACGACTACAACCTCAACAAGGTGGCGGGCGTGACCGGCATCCGGGTGCTGAACATCAACGATCTGGCAAACGCCGTCAAGCCCATGCTGGTGGCAGGCGAGGAACTGAATGTACAGGTGGTTCGGGAAGGCAAGGAACCCGGTCAGGGCGTCAGCTTTCTGGATGACGGCACCATGATCGTCATTGAAGGCGGCAAGCGGCTGGTGGGTGAACGCATCCCCGTGGTGGTGACCACTGTGCTGCAAACCAGCGCAGGCCGGATGATTTTTGCCCGCTTGAAAGAAGCCGAGGAAAAAGGCGCGTAAGTTTAATAATTTGTCCTGTTAAAGCTACACAAAAGTGACCCTGCACAAGCATATGCAGGGTCACTTTTTACGCGAAGGATATTTTTGTCCTTTGTCAATTTTTACAAAATGATTTTTGATCCTTTGCCAAAAAACTGTTATCAAGCCAAAAACCAAGTTGTATACAGTTTCGGTCATTTCGAAATTGTCCGAAATATCCGCCCGAGATATTGACAGAAAAATAACAGGAATGCTATAATTGATTTATCCTGTTAACGGATGTTGTTTTGATGCATCCGAATTGAAAAAGATGGTACAGGTTTCAGTGCAGCTTGTTTTTCGTATCCCCAAAACACTGCCGCTGGTTATGCACCCTTTTTCGTCAGGATGCCCGCGTTTTCGCAGCGCTGGCGTACAAAGGAGGAAGAGCCGATGATCCGTCCGGCAACGATCGCCATTCAAAAAACATTTGACGAAAAAAACATCAAATACAGAGTCAATCAGGTGGGTGACGCCTCTATGGTGGAGGCGGGCTTCGTCCTTGACAACGGCCCCAATGTGGTTGTGCGCTTCATTTCCCGTGATGATGACCGGGATGTGGCTGTGCGCGTGTTCGACCTGATCAAAGTGAAGGAAGAACAGCGGGAAACGGTCGCCAAAGTGATCAACGAACTGAACAAAGAGTTTCGCTTCCTGAAATTCGTCATTCACGAGTCCGGTTCCGTCCATGTAGAAAACGATATGTATCTGTGCACAGAGAATGTGGGCGAGGTTGCCTCGGAGATCTTTGTGCGGTATATGCAGATCCTCAAGCAGGCGTATCCCAAACTGATGAAGGCTTTGTGGGCGTGAGGAGAAACAGAGAAGACCCGGCATACAGCTGGGTCTTCTTTCATCTGTTCAGTCCCTTTTCCGAAACCTCAAAGCAGGAAGATAAGCCGCGAAAGCCCCAACAGCATCAGGCTTGCCGCCAATGCCAGCGCCGGGATCCATGCGACGATCAGGTAGTTGCTGTCCACTGCGTTGACAAATTGCAGCTTGCTGATCTTCCACAGGCCGTCCTGTTCCACCAGCATGCCTGTGATCCGGATGGGAACGCGGAACCCGCCCAGATCCAGTTTGACCTGCCCATGGGTGGCAAACCACAGGGCGCTGCCCACACGGTTGAGGGCGGTTTGCTCCACATCCAGCTGCAGCAGTCCCCAGTGTTTCCAATCGCCCTGCAGCAGCCATCGGGCGCCTTCCCGTCCGTGGAAGATCTCTGCCGGGCCGGTGCCCAGAATCAGCATGGCTTCCGGCTGCATGGTCTCGTCAATGCAGGTGTCGGCTGCCTCCGGATCTCGCTTGGCATAGTAAGCGTTCAACTGGCGCAGGGGACACAGCGCCCCCTCCCGCAGCGGCGCAGGAAGCGTCTCGCCGGGGATCTGTCTGGGCGCAAGCCTTTCCCTACGGCCCATGCGCCAGATGTAAAGGAGAAAAGCCAGCAGAACCAGAGCAAAAAACAGGGAAAGACCCATTGCGATCGATGTCACATCTTTTTCCTCCTTCTTGACAGTATACAAAAAACCGCAAGCGAAAAAGATCTGGCTTGCGGTTTGGGCTGATCGCTCAGCGGATCAGTGGATTATTCATGGGTGTTGTCATCGCCATCGAAGCGATCCTTTACATCATCCACCACATCTTCCACACGGTCGGTCACATTGTCCACCACGGTGCGCACATTGCTGGCAGCGCCCTTGACCACCTGGTCAAAATCGTTGCTGAAACCGGCGGCATTGCGCTCGAAAGCGAACTTGTAGCCCAGCGCCAGCGCCACGATCACGCCAGCCACCACCAGCCAGGGAGCGGTGAGCACGCCCAGAATGCTGAACAGAAGGCTCAGGTTCAGGATGGGGGTGGAACCCTTGTTGACCTTTACGCGGTTGCAGTACAGGAAAGAAAAGATGCCGTTCTTCTTCTCGGTATTCATGAATGATATCCTCCTTATGATGCGGCCCTTTGGGCCGGGGTGTTGTTCTTTGGTACAGTGAATTGGTCGCCGGGCGCGGGGCTTTGTTCCGAAAGCCCTGCCCTTCCTGATCAATGGATTACTCAGCCATGGTGTCGTTGTTGTTGTCGCCGTCAAAGTGATCGGTCACATTGTCCATCACGGTGCGCACGTTGCTGGCAGCGCCCTTGACCACCTGGTCAAAATCGTTGCTGAAACCGGCGGCATTGCGCTCGAAAGCGAACTTGTAGCCCAGCGCCAGCGCCACGATCACGCCAGCCACCACCAGCCAGGGAGCGGTGAGCACGCCCAGGATGCTGAACAGAAGGCTCAGGTTCAGGATGGGGGTGGAACCCTTGTTGACCTTCACGCGGTTGCAGTAGAGGAAAGAAAAGATGCCGTTCTTCTTCTCGGTATTCATAAATGGTGTCCTCCTTATTCTTGGACCCTTTCGGGCGGGGTGTTGTTCCTTGGTACGGTGATATCATACCATGGATGGGGCACCTTGTCTTGAGATACAGGTGCAATTTTCCTGAGAAAACGATTAGAAGCCGGAAGGAAACGGCTGATGACTGTCTGTGGAAAGCATGACGAAAGAACGCCAAACCGTTGCAAAAAAGGAATATTAAGTTTCTGAAACGTTCCTCATTTTTGAAAAAGGAAGCATTCGATGCACGTGAGCCTATTGGAAAGACCCTGGAGAAAAGCTCCTGAGCAAGCCGGAGCCTGCTGGGGCAGTCGCGCAGGCTCGCCGCTGCGGACTCCCATAGCAGGATTTCAGAAAGATACGATTCCAAGAAACGCCGCAAACGGTCATCCCTTGCGCCCATGGGATTCATTCGCTCCTGTCACGATCGGCGGCCTTGCTCCGCAGACCCCTTTATCCGAGGAAACGCCAGCTTTCCACGCCGCTCACCGGCAGCCGCACTGTGAATATCTTGCCTGCGTCGGGCTCCTCCTCTTTGCCGATGGAGGCCGTGGTAATGAACAGGGTGCGCATGTCCTTGCCGCCAAAACAACAGGAGGTGGTCTGGGAGGCGGGCACCTCCACTTTTGCCAGCAGCTGACCCGTGGCGGGATCGTACCGGCCCACAAAGCCGCCGCCCCAATGGGCCACCCAGAGCATGCCCTCCTGATCCATGGTCATGCCGTCGGGCAGACCGTGGGCCGGGTCAATGACGATCACCGGCTCGCCGCCGCTGAGGGTCAGGGTCTCCGGGTCGAAGCTGTACCGCTGAACCTGGCGGCGGGGCGAATCGATGAAATACACGGTGCTGCCGAAAAGGCCAGCCCGTTGGCGCAGCGCAGGCCGCTGAGCAGCCGGGCAGAGCGTCCGTCCGGGGTGATCACATACAGCCCGCCTTCGCAAACGCCTTCCACCTCGTCGGAGGTACCGCACCAGAAACGCCCAGCCGGGTCGCATTTGCCGTCGTTGGCGCGCACCATGGCGTTCCACTGGGGATTTTCCAGCTTGTCCATGTGCTGCCCATCTTCGCTGCGGGTGTACACCCCCGCGCTCATGCCCAGCACAAACCCGCCGTCCTGCCGAAGGGCAAAGCAGCCCAGATTCTGGTTCAGCTGGATCACATGCTGGTTGCCGGTGGCGGTATCGAAGGCGTGGAGCCGGTTTGACAGGATGTCGGTGTAATAGAGGGCCTCCGAGGCAGCGTCCCACACCGGGCCTTCGCCCAGCTGGCAGCGGTGGGAGGTAAGACATTCAGCAGCGTAAAGAGTCATGGGATAGCCTCCTTTGGGTTTCCATGATATGCGTTGGGAAAACAAAGCAGCTCCCGGGCACAGGGGATCACCCCGTAGGCTGCCGCATGCACAGTAGCGATCCCTGCGGATAGCCGGTCATCCCGGCAATGATGAGCATTGGGAAAACAGCGCAGCCCCCCCGGCGCAGCGATAACCTGAAAACAGCCCTGCACAGGGGATCACCCCGCAGGCTGGCGCATGCACAGCAGCGATCCCTGCGGATAGCCGGTCATCCCGGCAATGATATGCGTTGGGAAATCAGTGCCGCCCCCCGGCACAGGGGATCACCCCGCAGGCTGCCGCATACACAGCAGCGACCCCTGCGAATAGCCGGTCATTCCGGCAATGATATGCGTTGGGAAAACAGTGCCGCCCCCCGGCACAGGGGATCACCCCGCAGGCTGCCGCATGCACAGCAGCGACCCCTGCGGATAGCCGGTCATTCCGGCAATGACGCCGCATTTGACCGTCATGAGGAAATACACGGGGCGGGTCTCTTCGCAGAGGGATTCGTAATTGCCCTGTCCCTTGGCGATGACCACATCGGCTTTGCGCCAGATGTCCAGAAAATCCGGGCTGACCCGGCTGATCACCGTGCCCAGCGAGCCATCCCCGTTAGGCAGCACCGTTGCCACCTGATCCATGCCCACCATGGCAGCGTCCTCGGCGGTGGCATCGTTCACCACGGGCTGTCCCCGCACCCCGTACCAGACCCGGCAGTCCGGATACGCTTCCCGGATGCGCCGGATCACCAGCTTGTCAAAGCAGATCTCGCCGCAGTTATCCCCCAGATACAGCACCGTTCGGGCGGCGGACAATTCCCGGCGCAGGATATCCGTATCCAGCCGGGCAAAGCGGGCTTCGTTCACCGCTGAAAGCTGACGGTCAATCTGAGCTTCCACATCCTGATGCACTGGGTTAAAGTCGATGATGTTGGCTGCCGCCGCGTACATCACGGCCTTCTCCAGCGTGTCGATCTCCCCTTCGCGGCTGGCGATCCAATCCATGAAGCGCTGGTTGTAGCGGGCTTTGGTGTCCCGGTAGGGGTCGTCTGTGCCCAAATGGGCCTTGATGAGACCGTAGGTCTCCCCGATGATCTCCGGGTTGGATTTGCTGAAATCCAGCTGGCTCATATGGGCAAAGATCCTGCGGTACAGTTCTTCCGGGTTCGCCGCGCCGGTCATCCGGGCTGTGCGCACCGCCTGATTCACCACGCAGGGCAGGCAATCCGGGTGGATGTGCATGGGGGTCTCCCCTTTCGATACTGGTTGGGTGATCTGAAACCTTGCGCATGGGCTGCGCATCAACGGTCTTTGGTTTTCCGCATCTCATCAAAGCACAGGTAATCGCCGTTATCGGTTTCGATGATGTGATAGGCAACCTCCCGGTAGCCGTTTTTCCGATAGATCCGCTTGGCGGGCAGGGAGGCGTGCAGCACGATGGCATCATGGCAGGCAAAGAGGGTCTCTTCGGCAAAGCGCATCAACAGCCGTCCCGCGCCCTTGCCCTGATGCTCCGGCAGCACGAACAGCCTGCCGATCTCGTTGCCCAGCAGGGTGACGGTACCTACGGGGGTATCGCCGTCCATGGCCAGGTACACCCGCCCGGCTTCGATGTCCTGCCGGATACGCTCCCGGCTGTGATGGGCCTGAAAGAACGCCACGGCCCCTGCCGGATAGTAGCGGGGATAAATAGCGGCAATGGTCTGCCGGGCGATGGTTTCCACGGTATCCAGATGAGCCGGGGTGGCGGGAATGATGGTCATGGGCTTCTCTCCTTTGCAGGTGGTCAATGTTTTCAGAGGGCTGCTTCTCATCCGGTACACAGTCGGCAGCCATCCGGTGGGAAGGAGCGCCCTAAGGCAGCGGCATAGGCTGCCATTGATCCGATGCGGTCCGGCAGGCGGGTGATGTACCTGTCAATGGTGGTCTGAGCGCGTGTTATGCTGGCGCTGTTTCCATCGGGCGGCGGGTTTTTCATCCGGCAGTCCTTGCTGGGGCCTCATCCAGAGGAAGGGAAACAGGATCAGGCCAAAAACCACAAAAAACGCGATTTCAAACACCTTTTCGTCGTAATCCAGAACCGTCAGGGAAAGCAATGCGCTAACAATACTCAGGCACATCAGTGACAGACCGGGGTTGCGCCAGTCGGGCAGAAGTCCATGCCGGAAGCGGATGTGATGGGAATCATGGTTCAGGATGGGTTTCCACAACGAGCCTGTACGCCGCTGGTATTGCACGCTCCAGACAAAGCAATATACAGCGATGCCTGCCAGCACAGCAAATGTAATGAGCTTTTGCACGGTGTCAATCCTCCTTGATTCGCTTGATGGGCGCGTGCTGCGCGGATGCGCTCCGTTCCATTCCTCAGAACGCCTCCGGGCAAAGGGCTGCCAGCGCGCTTCGGCTCCACACCTGCGCCTCGATATAGTACCATGTGCTTTCCACATGGGCCATGAAGGCTTCCAGCGTGCCGCCGTGGGCTGCCATCAGCTCCAGCAGACCGTCCAGTGTCCGCACCTGATGAACGCCGTCCCGGGCAAAGGTGGACATGCTGTCCCCCAGGGTAAAGCTGAGCTGGCTTTTCGGCAGGGCTTCCACCGGGATGCGCACCGCCGGGCCGCCGGAGAACCACTTTGCCAGATAGTCGCTTTCCATCAGCACAAAGGAGTAGGGATGGGCCAGCTCCGGCTGCCCGCCCAGCTGAATAAACTGCTTGCGCAGGGCTTCCTCGGAGGCCTTGCGCCGGGGGTAATAGTTGGCGAAATCCGCAAAGCGGTAGAAGGCGGTGGTCTCCGGATGCTCTGCCGCCAGCTGGGCGGCTTTGCGGTAAGCCTCCGCCTCCGGCAGCAGCATGATGTTGCCAAAAGGGGCGGTATCCGGGTGGCGGTAGCTGGTGAGGTAGAGTTGGGAAATAAGCAAGGCGGTACCTCCTGCGGTTCAGTCGTGATGCTGATTTTTCAGCGGCTTTTTCTGTCGTTCCATCATGGCAGAAGAAACAATGGCATACCCCGCTGTGGCAACGGCAATCATCCCCGCCAGCCAGCACAGCCAACGGGTATGCAGCAGCAGTTCCACCGCCAGCGCCACAAACAGGGCACACAGCAATGCAAACACCACGCCCGTCTGACGGTAGAGCGGTGCGGTATCCATCTGCTGGCGTTCCGTTTCAGAGGCATACAGCCATGTGTTGTTCCACGGTGCGCCCTTGCGCTGGAAATGTCGGACGCTGACCCACAGGCACAGCAGGGAAAGCAGCGCGGGCAGCAGGAAAGCCAACCAGACCGTCATGTGTAAGCCTCCTTTGTACGATCTGCCCCTATCATACTACACCCGCAAGGCATCGTCCAGTAGGCGTGTGATGGCAGCAGCAGGCGACAACTGCGAACCATCCGGCTGGCTTCCACACCCGCCCGGGAACAGCCACCAAACAAAAACAGCCCGCAACGCTTTTCACATTGCGGGCTATCCTCATTCCTTCACATACTCCATAAACCCGGGGCTGTACACATTCTCCCCATCGTTCCCCATCCACATGGCTTCGGCTCCGAACCGGTCCAGCAGCGCTTGCCCCTCTTCCACCGGCAACAGATACAGCGCGGTGGACAGAGCATCCGCGATGCCGCTGTCCGGGCAGAGGATGCACACCGCCCGCCACAGGCAGCCCGGCTGACTGGTACGCGGGTCGATGATGTGCCCGTAGCGCACGCCGTCCACAGTGAAATACCGGCGGTAGTCGCCGCTGGTGACGATGCTGACCCCGTCCAGCTTCACCACATGCAGGTATTCCTGGCTTTCCGGATCCTGCACACCGGCAGTCCATGGGTTGCCGGTGAGGAGGTTGCTGCCCCTGACCCGGATGTTGCCGCCCACGGAGAGCATCATGTTCTCCGGCATGGTACGGGCGACCCTTTCAACAGCGTATCCCTTGGCGACCGCGCCCACATCCAGCCGGGCATGGGGATCGGTCAGGTACACTGTGGAGGCAGCCTCGTCGATGACCAGCTTGTCAAAGCCAGTGTGCAGGGCAGCTTCCTGCAAGGCGGCTGCATCGGGCAGATAGGCGTCCGCAGGAAAGGCGATGCTGTCCGTCCGGGCCTGATGCCACAACGCCAGCACGCTGCCCTGGGTGATATCCACCAGCCCGCCGGTCTGCTGCGCCATGTTCCGGCAGAATACCAGCAGATCGATGATGCGCCTGTCCACGGTGACCGGGGCAATGCCCGCGTTGTCGTTGATGGTTTTCAGGTTGGGGAGGCCCTCGTAATCGTGGTAGATGTCGTAGAGCTGGTGATACACAACCAGTTCGTCATGGATGCGCTGCGCCTCTTCGGTGAAAGCCTCTTTGCTGTCCGACAAGCCCACGATGGCGGTAACCGTGTCAAACAGGCCGATGAAGGAGGCGTTGTAGCGGGTCAGGGCTGGCAGGGCAGCGGTTTCAGCGCAGGCAGCGGGGAACAGGCAGCCGGTGGGCATCAGCCCGCTGGTGAGCGCCACCGCGCAACAAAGGGCCGCTGTCCACAGCCGTACCATCCACCGTTTTGTGTTCATGAGGGTTCCTCCTGTTCTTGGGAAAAAGGGAATAAACAAGCGGCTGCCCCCGCAGGGAAGCAGCCGCAGGCGGTGAGGGGTACGCCCCTGCACCGTATATCGTGGATTACTGAGCGATCTTCTCAATCAGGCCAAGGAAGTCGCCGATGCCCATGGTGGTGGTGGCCATCAGGTCAGCGTCGGTGGGGTAGCCGCCCTCGTTGACCGCAATGCCGGAGGCCTCGGTCAGGGTCTTGCCGGTGATGAAGGCAGCAAAGCCAGCAGCCTGCTCAAACCATTCCTTGCCGATGGCGGAAGCCTTGCGCATGCCATAGCCGTCGCCGATCTGGTTCTTGGTCTGCACGGGAGCGGTCAGGTCGCTGGTCACAGCGCCGGTGGCATCAAAGGCAGCGGTGGCCTGCACAGCGTCGATCACGCAGGAGGTGATGGTTTCGCCGTTCAGGGTGATGGCAGCGATGGTGGCATACACCTGAGTCTTGCCGGCGGCATCAGCAGTAGCGCTCTTGCTGCCGGAAGCGGAGGTCATGTTCGCCAGCTTCAGGGTGTCGCCCTTCTTGGCGCCAGCGGGCTGAGCATTGGCAACAGCAGCTTCCACGCCGGGCAGGAAGTTGTAAGCGCCCATGGTGCAGCCAGCAGCCAGATCCGCATCAGCGGGAGCGCCGCTCTCGGTAACAGGCATGGCCTTCACTTCGTCGATGGTCTTGCCCACGCAGTAGGCGGCAAAGGCAGCAGCCTGCTCGTTCCACTCAGCGCCGATGGAAGAGGCTTTGCGCATGCCATAGGCATCGCCCAGCTCGTTCTTGGACTGGAACAGGGTGGCGGGATCGGTGGTCAGCTGACCAGCGGCATCCACGCCCACGGTGGCCTGCAGGCTGTCGATGACGCAAGCGTCGATCACGCCGGCTTCATCCACAGTGACGGCAGTAAAGTTAATGGTGACCTGTACGCCGCCATTCTTGGCAGCGCTCATGCTGGTGGCAATACTCAGACCGGTGTTCACGGTTTCCTCCGCCATGGCGGGGATCACGCTCAGCGCCATGATCAGGCACAGGGTAAGAGCAAGAATTTTACGCATGAGATGGTTCCTCCTTTTCCGTTTGTATGGTATGGTTTTGGTTGCAGCACAAGGGTTTCTCCGTGCTGCTTGTATCGTGCGTGCATGCTCCGATACGCAATTGATTATAGCACAATGTTTTTTCTTTGTATATGGGTTTTGCCGGGATTTTGATAATTATTTAACGAGAATTTGAGGAGGGGGAGAGGATATCACTTCCCCAGCAAAATAATACCCATGGCGCCAGATTGTGAAACCCAAAATCCCCATAAGTGATGGACGATAATCGACATTTCACATATATATGGAAACCAAAGAAATCAACACTATAACAGGAAAATCATATCCGAACGCAAGGAGGCCTATATATGTCAACCCAAAGCAATCACCTTAAGCGTATCTGTGCGCTGTTTCTGTGCCTGTGCCTACTGTTGACGCTGACTGGATGTTCTACTGAAAACCAACTGAGCAAAGCCAATCAGTTGTTGGCTGAAGGTAAATACTCGGAAGCTGCTGAAAAATTCGCGGCTTTGGGAAGCTACGGAGATGCTCCCCAGCTGACTTCCTATGCCAAAGCAGCAGCGGCGGGTGAAGCGGGAGAGTTCAACGCCTGTATTCAGGCTTTTGAAATGCTGGAGAATTTCAAAGATAGTCCGCTGATGGTGGATTATTATACTGCGCGCGCCTATGAGGCATCGGGTCGTTCTGCCCAAACGCCACACCAGCAGGCAGCGATGCAAAGTTGGGAAAATCTGATGGAAGCCTCCCGTCTGTATGGGCAGCAACAGTTGTTCCGGGACAGCCTTCAGCGCCAGCGGGACTGCTATCAGGCGGTCTATGATATGGCGGAGGGGCTGGCAGCCGCAGATATGTTCAGCGATGCCAAGGATGCCCATGCGAGCCTGTCAATTACCGGTTACAAGGACAGCGCCCTGCTGAGGGATTACTACGCGGCCCGCGTTTATGAGGCACAAGCCCCTCAGAATCCTGCCTATGGCGGGGAATGGAACGCTACAGATTTTGAGAAGTACCAACAGGCTGCGTGGCTGTATGATAACGCCTTGTTGCTGAAGGACAGTCAGGCCCGGGCAGAGGCTTGCCGGAAGACAGTATATGATTTTGCAAAGGAATGTGCCGTCCACAAGGACTATACCAATGCTGCCGCCATTGTGGCTTATGCGCCCAGGTATCTGGATGCCCAGCAGTTAGCGACATACTACAATGCATGCCACGAAGAATCGCTCGAGCATTATGGGGTCGCAGCCAAGCTTTTTGACACTTTAGGCGATTATGCCCCCGAAAGCAATGAAACCGCCAGCGCACGCGCTGAAAACGCCCGTATGACTGCCTACACCAAAGCCATGACCATGCTGGATGAAGGTGAGTATGCAGATGGCTATGCTCTGCTGCGTACACTGGACGATTACAATGGTGCAACCGCCTATGTGCCCCAGCATGAAATGCAGCGCGCGGAGGCGCATCTGGCTGCGGGTGAGTATACCGCCGCCATTGAACTGTTCGAACAGATTAAGCTGACAGCAGAAGCAGGAATACGGCCTGAATACACCGCCGAGCTGGGGGAAGCAGCCGGACTGCGGGCTAAAACCGCGTTGTATACTTACGGTGAGGTGCTGTTTGCCGATGCTGATATTTTTGTGGATTTTTCTCTAGCAAAAGCAGCTTTTCAGGATGCGGGCGATTACGCGCCTGCGGGCAGGCTGCCCGGCAGCCAGCGGTATCTGGCACTGTGGTACCAAAAGGGTGAAGAAATGCTGGCACAGGAGGAACCGGACTACAGCGGGGCCAGAATTGCATTCAATACAGCCGAAAACTACACGCCTGACGGTGGCGTGAGCGCCGCCATCCGCGCCAAGGAGGTTATGTACCTCAAAGGTGAAATGCATCTTGCGCAGAGCAATCCGGAGTACGATGCCGCCAGAGCAGCCTTTTTCGCTGCCGGAGATTACACCCCGGAAGGCGGTATAAACGCTGCTATGCGCGCCAAGGAAGCTATGTACCTTAAAGGTGAAGCGTACCTTGCACAGAACGAACCCAACTACGATGGCGCGAAGGCCGCGTTTGTTTCAGCTGAGGATTATACACCGGAAGGTGGTATGAGCGCCGCCACACGCGCCAAGGAAGCCATGTATCTCAAAGGCGAAGCGTTGTTTTTACAGGAAGAACCGGACTACAATGGATCCGTTGTTGCTTTTGCCGCTGCTGGAGATTACACTCCCACAGATGGTATACCAGCGCCAAATCGATATGCTTCTCTGTGGTATGAAAGAGGCGAAGCCTATCTGGCACAGGAAGAACCGGATTATGATAGTGCATATAATGCATTTAAAGTGCCTGCATATTTGGGGTACACGCCGAAGGGCGGCGTGAGCGCTGCCATCCGTGCCAAGGAGGTTATGTACCTCAAAGGTGAAATGTATCTTGCGCAGAGCAAGCCGGAGTATGATGCCGCCAAAGCAGCCTTCGTTGCTGCCGGAGATTACACCCCGGAAGGCGGTATAAACGCTGCTACGCGCGCCAAGGAAGCTATGTACCTTAAAGGTGAAGCCTATCTGGCGCTGGAAACGCCTAACTATAACGCTGCCAAAGCAGCTTTTGTATCTGCTGTGGACTATACCCCGGAAGGTGGAATTACCGCCAATACCCGTGTGCAAGAGTGTTGGTACCGGATCGGCGAAAGTCTGTTGGCGCATGAAGAACCAGACTACGATAAAGCCATCGAAGCGTTCGAAACTGCCGGTGACTATGCGCCGGAGGGCGGTGAAAGTGCAGCTTCCATGGTGAAGAAATGTAAGTGGTTGAAGAGAAGTCCTCAATTGTGTCAAACTACCATAGCTGCTGGCTTCCACCATACGGTAGGTCTGAAAACCGATGGAACTGTGGAAATGACGGGCAGCAATAGCAGTGGGCAGGTAAATTTCAATGGAAATTGGCACAATTTGATCGCCGTGACCGCAGGAAAGAATTATACCATTGGCTTGAAGGCAGATGGGACTTTGTTAGCAATCGGCGATAACGCATACGATCAATGCTCCGTATTTCAATGGAAAGACATCATCTCCGTTTCGGCGGGCATTATTCATACGGTTGGCTTGAAAGCAGACGGAACAGTGGTTGCCGCAGGTAACAACGCTCTTGGGCAATGCAATGTAAGCCAGTGGACGGATATTGTCGCTGTCTCCGCGGGTGGTCTTCATACTGTTGGTCAAAAACTGGATGGAACGGTGGTGGCTTCTGGCAATGATGGGTATGATCAATGCAGCAAAGCGAAGCAGTGGACAGATATTGTCGCAGTAGCCGCAGGTGAATTCCACACCGTTGGCTTGAAATCAGACGGTACCGTTGTGGCTGTTGGCAAGAACATCCACGGACAATGCGATGTTAACAACTGGACGGACATCATCGCCATCACTGCTGGTACAAACCACACTGTGGGCTTGAAATCTGATGGCACGGTGGTGGCCACTGGTAACAACTCATACGGTCAGGTTAAGCTGGTGGATCAGTGGACGGATATCGTCGTCATTGCGGCTGGTTATCATCACACCGCCGGCCTGAAAGCAGATGGTACAGTGGTAGCTGTGGGCAGTAATTCTTCTTCCCAATGTGATGTCTCCAGCTGGACCGACATCGGTTTCAATGCCGCCAATCTGGAGTAAGCGCTGTCGAAATAATCCGGCCCGGCAGGAAATCAAAATGCAAGCGAAACAACCCGCCCTCCCCGGCATCCAGCCGGGAAAGGGCGGGTTATTCTATATACGCACTGTTTCATTTGTCTTGGGCTAAAGACAATCCCTCCGTCACGGCTTCACTGTGACGTCTCTCTCAGATCTCCTTCTCCCCCGCAGCCGTGTTCTCGTCAAACCTTACATTGCCGCTGACGGTGTCCACACTGATCCGGCAATCGCCGTTGCCATACACATACTTGTCATCGTTCAGCTTCTTCATATCCAGATTGCCGCGCACCGAGCCGCTGAGGCTGTCCACGCTGGCGGTGAAGCCGCCGTTTGCGGGCAGCAGGAAATCCACGTTGCCGCTGACGGAATCCACATCGATCTGATCGGGCATGTGGGCAAACTGCATCACCACAGCGCCACTGGCAGAGGTGCCCTTCACCTCATCCGCCTGATATACATCCGCTACCACCTTGCCGCTGACAGTGTTGATCTTGAGCGTATCCGCATCGGCGATGGCTACCGCCACATCACCGGACGCGCTGTTGACAGCCACCTTCTCCGCATGGCCTGCCTGACGCAGAGCCACCCGACCAGAGGCGGTGTTCACGTTGATTTCATCGGCTTCGATGCCGTCGGCCTGCACCTCGGCAGAGGCAACGTTGATCTTCACATCATCCAGCTCCAGACCGGCGGGCAGCAGGACGGTCAGTTCCTTGTCCAGATTGGGAAGGGTGCGGATACCGGAAGCGGCGTACTGCACTTTCAGCTCCTTGCCGTCCAGATACCAGTGCAGCTCCAAATCCTTGGACAGCTTCTTGTCTGCGGTTTCTTTCAGGATGATCTCGTCGCCCTCGTGGTAGGCCACATTGACCATGCCATCGCCCCAGTTGATATCGATATCCTCCACCCGCTTGCTGATGCTGGTGCCGCCAGCGGTGTACTTTTCCGCGTTGGGGTACACAGAACCCAGCGAGGTGCAGCTGCAAAGGAGCAGGCAAAGAGCGATCAACAGCAGGGGAAGGGCGATTTTCTTCATGGCTTTATTCCTCTTTCTTCTTCGATATCTGTGCCGGTCGGCAGCAGATGGATCAGCGATTCCTGCGGCTGGGGTGTTCCCCCTGACCACGATGATAGGATAGCACAAACCCCCGCGGGATACAAAAAGAGAGCGATTATGAGAAGATGAGAATTGGGTGAGAGTTGGGCGAAGGGTTTTCAGAAAGCTACAGGCATGAGAAAAGCCGCCTGTCTGCGGTGGCAGACCAGCGGCTCTGATTGGGATGATTTACCTTTTGGACAAAACGACAACATTCTC
>SVGQ01000062.1 GCA_015056245.1 Clostridiales bacterium
AATCAGATCAAGGATCATCTGGATACAGAGATCAAGCTGCAGGGCTTTGTGGAAAACTTCCGCAACGGCAAAGCCATGGCATTTATCGTTTTGAAGGATATCACCGGTAAGGTGCAGATCACCATTGAAAAGGAAAAACACCCCGAATTGGAAGAGGTGCTGTCCCAGATCACCCCCGATTCCGTCATCACCGTGTACGGCACCGCCGTTGCCAGCGAATATGTGAAGATGGGCGGCATGGAAGTGTTCCCCACTCAGATCGTGCTGGAATCTGCTGCGGATGCCCTGCCCATCATCCGTGAGGGCATCCCCGCCACCAAGAAAAAGGCAGCTGTGGAACGCTCCGCCATCGACTCCCGTCTGGATTACCGCTGGATCGACCTGCGCACCGAGCGCAATCAGCTGATCTTCAAGGCCCAGACCGTGCTGGCCAAGGCCCTGCGCGACTTCCTGCTGGAGCGCAACTTCCTGGAGATTCACACCCCCAAGCTGATCGGCGCCGCCAGCGAAAGCGGCAGCGATGTATTCGCCGTCAAGTATTTCGATACCACTGCTTATCTGGCTCAGAGCCCTCAGTTCTATAAGCAGATGGCGATGGCCTCCGGCTTTGAGAGCATCTTCGAAGTGGGCCCCGTGTTCCGCGCGGAAAAGAGCTATACCAGCAAGCACACCACCGAGTTCACCGGCTTTGACCTGGAGTTCAGCTACATCACCTCCTTCCGTGATGTAATGAAGATGGAAGAAGAACTGCTGGCCTATGCCCTGGGCAAGGTGAAGGAAGAACTGGGCGACCAGATCCAGGAACTGTTCGGTCTGGAAGTGATCGTGCCCACCACGCCCTTCCCCGTTGTGACCCTGAAGGAACTGTACGCCGCGCTGGAAGCCGAGTTCGGCTACACTGTGGACGAGAGCGAAAAGGGCGACCTGACCACCGAAGCCGAGCGTCTCAGCTACGACTGGGTGAAGAAGACCTACGGTCATGAGTTCCTGTTTGTTACTGATTTCGGCGCTGAAAAGCGCGCTTTCTACCACATGCGCGATGAAAATGGCGTGCCTCAGGGCTATGACCTGATCTGGCGCGGCGTGGAGATCACCACGGGAGCACAGCGTGAGCACCGTTATGAGATCCTCAAGCAGCAGGCAGAGGAAAAGGGTCTGGCAGAAGACGTGAAGTTCTATCTGGAGTTCTTCCGCTATGGCTGCCCGCCCCATGGCGGCTTCGGTCTGGGTATCGACCGTCTAACCATGCTGCTGTGCGGTCTGCACATCAACGAGGCCATGTTCCTCTTCCGCAGCCCCAAGCGCCTCACTCCGTAAGTTGCAGCGATCCGGCTGTTCATGGAAAAAGCCAAAGCATGCTTCCGTTTTCGGTTGCATGCTTTGGCTTTTCTTGTTCGGTTCTCGCGATTGCGCCATCGGACAGCTTTCTGTTCCGTTCTTGTTTGCATCAGTAATAAATGAATGCTGGAACGGTTATTCCTTGCCTGGTTTGCCGGCTTTCAGAGAGGCCTCCAGACTCGCGGCAGCCAACTGACGGCTTTTTTCAAGAGCAGCTTCACCTGCTGCGGTGTGTCGTTCCATGCGCTGGCGGTTGCTCTCCTCACGGGCAGCCTGTTCCGCTGCCATACGCGCTTTGGCCTCTTCTACGGTCTCACCTTCCCGGGTGAGCACCTTGCCCACAATGGCATCGGTCATACGGTTAAAAGCGCCTACAACGGTGTTTTCTATTGCCTGATATGCGCCAACAGCGCCCTTCTCAATGGCAGTGTAAGTCTTGGTTACGCCGCTTTCCACAGCATCGTAGGCCTTGGCAGCGCCATGCTCCACGGCTTGAGCAGCTGTTTCGGTTACGGCAGCAAATCCTGTTTCCTTGTCCATATCATACATACGCTTTTCCTCCTCAGTCCTTCAGGCCTTTGCACAGGGGAATCAGGCACAGCAGCATCACAATGCCCACTACACCCACGATAATGCCGGGAAGCAGCAGATCATCGAACACCATGATCATGCTCATACCTGCGCCCAGTACCAACGCGCTGACAACGCCGTAGGCGATCTTGCCAGCCAGTGCCCAGTTGATTTTGGCAACCGGCTTGCCAGCACGGATCCATGCGGTAAAAGCAACCACCATCAGAGCCAGCAAGCCCAGCCCGGTCACCACCACGCCTGACTTGAACAGATCCCATTCAGGAACCAGACACATACACATGCCAAGGGCGAACATCAGCCCGGCAACGGTTGTCAGCAGCAAAAACAGAAAATTCTTCTTTTTCATGGGACAAATCCTCCTGCGTATTGGTCGTCAGCGGTTCACCTGACGATGGATATCCTACAGGAGGGTTGTTTGCAAATTGCTGGAGAAATGTTTACGAAATATAAAAATGCTGCTGCCGGTTCAACGGCAGCAGCAACGATGACGAGATGAATCAGCCCAGAGAGTCGGTCACATCGGTGACGATCTCCTTGTCGTAGCAGGAGAACATGGAATCCACATCTGCCGGCTTGGTCTTCTGGGTCAGCAGACTGACGATGGGCACCAGAATCAGGCCGCCCACCATGGCGAATACACCGCTGTAGAGCGAGTTGGTGAATACGAATCCCAAGAATCCGCCAGAGAGCTTGATCCAGCCCACGCTGATGCACAGCTGAATGATCTCCAGTCCCGTGCCAAAGATAAAGCAGGCAGCCACAGCGGCTTTGGTGGTCTTTTTCCAATACAGGCCGTACATGAAGGGGGCCAGGAATGCGCCAGCCAGCGCGCCCCAGCTGACGCCCATCATCTGGGCGATAAACACGGAGTCAGCCCAGATAGAGTCCTTCAGAATGGCGATAATGGCCGACACAGCAATGAAGAAAACGATCAGCCAGCGCATGGTGAGCAAAGTGCTCTTTTCGCTGGTTTCCTTCTTGCGCAGGGGTGCGATCACATCCAGTGCCAGCGTGGAAGAAGAGGTCAGCACCAGAGAGGACAGGGTGGACATGGAGGCTGCCAGAACCAGCACCACGATCAGCGCCACAATGACGGGGGCAAGATTGCTCAGCATGGCAGGAATGATCTTGTCATAGCCGGGCAGGGTTTCAGGGGTGAAGTACAGCCGTCCGAAGCCGCCCAGGAAGTAGCAGCCGCCTGCCACGATGATGGCGAACACAGTGGAGATGACGGTGCCCTTCTTGATGGAGTCCTCGTCCTTGATGGAGTAGAACTTGCCAACCATCTGGGGCAGACCCCAGGTACCCAGAGAGGTGAGCATCACCACAAAGAACAGGAACACCGGGTTGGGTCCCAGGAAGGAGGTATACTTCCAGCCATCGGTACCGGTGGTGGCGATGGTCTCCACAGCCTTCATGAAGCCGCCGTTGCCATTGAGCACCGCAGCGATCACCACCACAATACCCACCAGCATGATGATGCCCTGAATGAAGTCATTGATAGCAGTTGCCATGTAGCCGCCAAAGATCACATACAGGCCGGTCAGGGCAGCCATCAGTACCACCACTGCCCAGTAGGGGATGGAGAATACATTGTTGAACAGGCTGCTCAAGCCATTGTACAGGCTGGCGGTGTAGGGGATCAGGAAGATGAACACGATCACGGAGGCAGCGATTTTCAATGCGTTGGAGTGGTAGCGCTTGGCAAAGAAATCCGGCATGGTTTTGGAACCCAGGTGCTGGGTCATGACGCGGGTGCGGCGGCCCAGAACGATCCATGCCAGCAGGGAGCCGATAAAGGCGTTGCCAAGGCCGATCCAAGTGGAGGCAATACCGAAGTTCCAGCCGAACTGACCGGCATAACCCACAAAGATAACAGCAGAGAAGTAGGAGGTTCCGAAGGCAAAAGCCGTCAGCCAGGGGCCTACGGAGCGGCCGCCCAGCACGAAGCTGTCCACGTTGGTGGCATGCTTGCGGCAGTACAGGCCTACGCCGATCATCAGGGTAAAAAAGAGAATCAGCATGGGAATGGCGATTATTGCAGAGGTAGACATGGGGCGTAACATCCTTTCTGATGTTTGTTGAAGCCATGCCAAAACGCCTTCCCAAACGGGAAGGCGTTCGGGTATGAAGCTGGTTTACAGCTTGGCGATATCCGCATCGGTGATGATGTGGAAGCCGCTGTCGGTCAGCGCCTTTTCGGCGGCGGCGTTGTCCGCTACGCGGATGACCACGTAGGCGTGCTTTTCGGTGCGGGTGAGGAAAGCGTAGAGGTATTCCATGTTGATATCTGCCTTGTCCAGCACATCCAGCGCCTTGGACAGCTTGCCGGGAGCGTCGCCGATTTTTACGCCCACCACATCAATGTTCTTGATGATGTAGCCCAGATCGGTCAAGGCCTTGGTGGCGGCCTCGTTGTTGTTGACGATCAGGCGCAGAATACCGAATTCCTGCGTGTCCGCGATGGACAGGGCGCGCATATCCACATTGGCATTGGCCAGCGCTTCGGTGATCTGCACCAGAGCGCCCTGCTTGTTTTCCACAAATACGGTCAACTGATTAATAGCCATTGTTTCCTTCTCCCTTCTGAAAATGTCAGAACAGCTTGCGCTTGTCGATGACGCGGACGGCCTTGCCTTCGCTGCGCACGATGCTCTTGGGGGAGACCAGATGCACGGAGGGGTTGATGCCCAGCATGGTCTTCATGGCGGCAGCCAGAGACTTCTCCATGGCGGTGATGCTGCCCACGGTATCGGTGAACTGCTCGGGGTTCAATTCCACGTTCACATCGAAGGTATCGTTGTTGTTGACGCGATCCAGCACGATCTGGTAGTTGGGGCTGTAGCCCTCCTTGAGCAGAACGGTCTCGATCTGGCTGGGGAAGACGTTCACGCCGCGGATGATGAGCATATCATCGCTGCGGCCCATGGGCTTAGACATCTTGATGTGGGTGCGGCCGCAGGCGCAGGGCTTGCGGGAGAGCACGCAGATGTCGCGGGTGCGGTAGCGAAGCAGGGGGAAAGCTTCCTTGTCCAGACTGGTGAAAACCAGCTCGCCCTTGCTGCCCTCGGGCAGCACCTCGCCGGTATCGGGGTCGATGATCTCGGCGTAGAAGTGATCCTCGTTGATGTGCATGCCGCTTTGCTCGCTGCACTCAAAAGCCACACCGGGGCCGGAGGTCTCGGTGAGACCATAGATATCGTAGGCCTTGATGCCAAGGGATTCCTGAATGCTCTGGCGCATTTCCTCGGTCCAGGGTTCCGCACCGAAGATACCGGCCTTGAGCTTGTTATCCTCGGGCTTGTAGCCCATTTCCTTCAGGCTTTCGCCGATGTAGGCGGCATAGGAGGGCGTGCAGCAGATGATGGTGGCGCCCAGATCCATCATAAACTGAATCTGGCGCTCAGTGTTGCCGGAGGACATGGGCAGGGTCAGGCAGCCCACCTTGTGGGAGCCGCCGTTGAGACCGGGACCGCCGGTGAACAGGCCGTAGCCGTAAGCTACCTGGCAAACATCTTCCTTGGTACCGCCAACTGCCACGATGGCACGGGCGCAGCAATCTTCCCACAAATCCACGTCATGCTGGGTATAGAAAGCAACCACGCGGCGACCGGTGGTGCCGGAGGTGGACTGGATGCGTACGCAGTCGTCCTGGGGCACAGCCAGCAGGCCGTAGGGATAGGCGTCGCGCAAATCAGCTTTGGTCAGGAAGGGCAGCTTGGAGATATCCTCAATACCCTTGATGTCCTCGGGCTTCACGCCTTTTTCGTCCATCAGGTTGCGGTAGTAGGGCACGTTGTCGTACACGTGCTTCACTTGCTTGACCAGTTTCTCGGATTGGAGCTTTTTCAAGTCCTCAACGGGCATGGTCTCAATCTCTGGTTGATAGTACCGTTGTTCCACTGTGTCTCGCCTCGGTTCTGTTGAATAGAATAGGGGTATATTGAATGAACAATGCTGCTCAGGAGCGGTAGCCCAGCTCAAACGCACGCTTGTTCATTTCCACAAATTTGGGCTTGACTGCCTTTTCGATGGCAGCGATCCAGCGCTCGTAGGGGATATCCACGTACTTGGCAAAGCGGCCCATGAGCACGATGTTCACCGCCTTGGAGGAACCGGCCTCCACAGCGGGGGTCAGGGCGTCGAAATCGTCGATCTTGAGGCCTTTCTGCTTGAGCTCGTCCAGCACATCGGTGGGATAGGTAGCCGCGCCGATGATGACGGGCATGGGGTCGATCTCCTGGGTGTTGACCACCATCTGTCCCTCGGTTTTCAGGAAGGTGGCGTAGCGGGCCGCTTCCAGCTTTTCAAAGGAAATGATGTAATCCGCTTCGCCCTCGGTGACGATGGGGGAATACACCTTGTCGCCGTAGCGCACATAGGTAACAACGGAGCCGCCGCGCTGGCTCATGCCGTGCACTTCGCTCACTTTTACGTCGTAGCCTTCATCCACCAACAGCTGGCCCAGCAGCTTGGAGGCCAGCAGACTGCCCTGTCCGCCAACACCGACGATCATAATGCTTGTAGTCTTCATGCTGGTTCCTCCTTACTCATTGATGGCGTCAAAAGCGCACAGCTGCTTGCATACACCGCAGCCCACGCACAGGGTGGCATCGATGCGGGCCTTGCCGTTGTGCATGCTGATGGCGGGGCAGCCCAAGCTCATGCAGCGCTTGCAGCTCTTGCATTTTTCCGGATCAATGACCAGTGCGGGCTTTGCCTTGACAGACTTGAGCAGCACGCAGGGACGGCGGGAGATGATCACGGAAGGCTCCTTGGCAGCCAGTTCTTCCTTGACGGCGGTTTCGCAGGCCTTCAGGTCGTAGGGATCCACCACGCGGACGCGACCAATGCCCAGGGCACGGCACAGGGCTTCCAGATCCACCTTGGCGGCGGGGTCACCCTTGATGTTGTAGCCGGTGGTGGGGTTCTGCTGGTGGCCGGTCATGCCGGTGATGGAGTTATCCAGAATGATGACGGTGGAATTGGTGGCGTTGTAGGCCACGTTCACCAGACCGGTCATGCCGGAATGCATGAAGGTGGAGTCGCCGATCACGGCAACGGTTTTGGCTTCGGCTTCTTCGCCGCGGGCCATGTTGAAGCCGTGCAGGCCGGAGATGGACGCGCCCATGCACAGGGTGGAATCCAGCGCGTTCAGGGGCGGCACAGCGCCCAGCGTGTAGCAACCGATATCGCCCAGAACGGTGATTTTGTTCTTGGCAAGGGTATAGAACATGCCGCGGTGGGGGCAGCCGGCGCACATCATGGGCGGACGACCGGGAACGGCGGAATCAGCGGAGACACTGCCGGGAAGGGAAAGGCCGAAGGCCTCCGCGATGGTCTGCTGAGAGAACTCGCCGATGGGGCTGAACAGTTCCTTGCCGGTCACTTCAATGCCGAGACCGCGCACATAGTTCTCGATCACAGGATCCAGCTCCTCGATCACGTAGAGCTTTTTCACCTTGGCGGCGAAGTCCCGGATCAGCTTTTCGGGCAGGGGATGGGGCATACCGATCTTCAGGATGCTGGCCTTGTCACCCATGACTTCCTTCACATACAGGTAGGAGCAGCCGGAGGTGATGATGCCAATCTCGTTATCAGCAGCCATTTCCACGGTGTTGTACATGCAGTCGTTGGCATACTCGGCCAAGGCGGCAGTGCGGTCTTCCACCACAGGGTGACGCTTCTTGGCATTGCCGGGCATCATGATGTACTTGCCGGGGTTCTTTTCGTAGGGCTTAACATCCGCGGCTACGCGCTCGCCCAGCTCCACGATGGACTGGCTGTGGGCAATGCGGGTGCACATGCGCAGCAGCACGGGGGTATCGTATTTTTCGGACAGCTCAAAGGCGCTCTTGGCAAAGGCGTAGGCCTCGGCAGAGTCGGTAGGCTCCAGCATGGGCACCTTGGAGGCGATGGCATAGTGGCGGCTGTCCTGCTCGTTCTGGGAGGAGTGCATGGCGGGGTCATCCGCTACGCAGATGACCATACCGCCGTTAACGCCGGTATAGCTCAGGGTGAACAGGGGGTCAGCAGCCACGTTCAGGCCCACGTGCTTCATGGCGCAGGAGGAACGCATGCCAGCCAGAGATGCGCCGAAAGCCACTTCCATAGCCACCTTTTCGTTGGGGGCCCACTCGGAGTGGATGTCGTCGTTCATGGCGAGGAATTCGGTGATTTCGGTGGAGGGGGTTCCGGGATAGCTGGAGACCAGGCCCAGACCGCCGTGGTACAGGCCCATGGCAACGGCCTGATTGCCGATGAGAAGTTTTTTCATGGTAAGGATTCCTTTCGGGGGGATTTAGATGAGTGGGGTGCAGGGGCATCGTTCCGCAACCTCAGTCGGCGTTCTGGGCACTAACCGTGCCCAGCCCTTGCTTCGGCCCGCGACTTCGGGTCGTTTTGCCCTTCGGGCAAGTGCCCACTGGGCACACACTTCCCTCCGTCTCCCCTGCCGGGGTGTGGGGCAGAGCCCCACAAACCTGCGCCGCAGCGCAAAAGCGCAAGCACAGCGAGCGCCGAAGGCGCAAGATGTGCGGGTGCAAGCGCCAGAACGGAAATTGATACAATATCGCTAATGAGGAACACCGACAACAGAAGCCGCGCATCTTGTGCTTGCGCACTCGCTGTGCTCGCTTGAAAACGCTGCGGCGAAAGGTTGCGGGGCTCTGCCCCTGCACCCCGGCAGGAGGCAGTGCCTCCTGCACCTCCTCATTTTGTCTGCATTACGACTGGTTCTGCGATGCCACCAAGCCTTCGCCGCCATACATCTTACGCAGCTTGGGCTTTTCGATCTTGCCGGTGGGGTTGCGGGGCACATCGGCGAAGATGATCTTGCGGGGACGCTTGTAGCGGGGCAGGGTCTTGCAGAATTCGTTGATTTCTTCCTCGGAGCATTCCACATCGGGATGCAGCTGGATGATGGCAGTTGCGATCTCGCCCAGACGGGGATCCGGCAGGCCGATCACGGCAACGTCCCAGATCTTGGGGTTGGAAGCCAGGAAGTCCTCGATCTGTACCGGGTAGAGGTTTTCACCGCCGGTGATGATGACATCCTTCTTGCGGTCCACCAGATAGATGAAGCCGTCCTCATCCTGCATCGCCATATCGCCGGTGTAGAGCCAGCCGTCCTTGAGGGTATCGGCAGTGGCGGCAGGATCGTTGTAGTAGCAGGTCATCACGCCGGGGCCTTTCAGGATCAGCTCGCCCACCTCGCCGCGTTCCACTTCCACGCCTTCGGGGGTGACGATCCTCGTCTCCCAGCCATAGCCGGGAATGCCGATAGCGCCTACCTTGTGCACGTTTTCCACGCCAAGGTGCACAGCGCCCGGGCCGATGGATTCGCTCAGACCGTAGTTGGTGTCGTATTCCTGCTCGGGGAAGTATTCCAGCCAGCGGCGGATCAGGCTCTGGGGCACGGGCTGCGCGCCGATGTGCATCAGACGCCACTGGGATAGTTCATAGTCCTCCAGTTTGAGTTCGCCCCGGTCAAGGGCAGCCAGAATATCCTGCGCCCACGGTACCAGCAGCCACACGATGGTGCACTTTTCCTCGCTGGCAGCCTTCAGGATGGTTTCGGGGCGGGTGCCCTTCAAAATAACAGCTTTGGAGCCTGCCAGCAGGGAACCGAACCAGTGCATTTTGGCGCCGGTGTGGTACAGCGGCGGGATGCACAGGAAGCAGTCGTTGCGGGTCTGGCTGTGATGGGCCTGTTCCACCTTGCAGGAGTGCAGGAGGCTGCGGTGCTTGTGCAGGATGGCCTTGGGGAAGCCGGTGGTGCCGGAGGAAAAATAGATGGCGGCGTCATCGTCCTCGGTCAGACCGGTGGCGGTGTATACGCCGGAGCATTCGGAGGTCAGGTCGGTATAGTCATCAGCAAAGGTGGGGCAGCCAGCGCCCAGATAGATCAGCATCCGGTTCTGACCGATGGTATCAGCAATGCTCTCCACACGTCCGATGAATTCCGGTCCGAAGATCAGCGCGTCCGCTTCCGCCAGATTGAGACAGTACTCAATCTCGGAAGAGGCGTAGCGGAAGTTCAGCGGCACAGCCAGCGCGCCGGTTTTCAGAATGCCGAAATAGATGGGCAGCCAGTCGATGCAGTTCATCAGCAGGATGGCAACCTTCTTGCCCTTGCCGATGCCGTTCTGCACCAGCATGTTGGCGGTGCGGTTGGCTTTTTCATTGAAAACGCCCCAGGTGATCTCCCGGCGGTAGTGGCGTACCTTGGGGGTGGGCTCCACCAGTTCAAACTCGCTCCAGGTGGTGCGGCGGGTTTCAGGCTGGTCGGGGTTGATCTCCACCAGAGCCGTCTCGTTGGTGTAGAGCGATGCGTTGCGCTCCAAAAGGTCGATAATGGTCATGTGCAAGTCCCTCTTCTGTTGAATTTGTGCCATTATGCACAGAATATCAGCAGTTGAAACTTTACTACGGCGGGGCAAGAAAGTCAATTCATTATAAGGTGGAAAAGGTTTTGTATACAAAAGGAGAACAATGGAATGGCCCGGACGTGGCGGCTGCATCCCGCCGTCATTCATCCGGCGGCGGGATGTCTTGGCGTATCGCTTGTAAAGGGGCTGAATTGCTTGTTTTTGCCCGAATAATGTGCTATATTGACGGAGCAGAGTTTATTCATAAGGAGGCCGAGTTTCTCGAAACGCTGATGAAGAAACAATACCGAAACGAATGGAAGTATTGCTGCACCAATACAGAGCTTGCCGCCATTGCAGCCAAGCTGGACGCGCTGCTGCCAAAGGATGAGCACACCGGCAACGGGGGCAGATACAGCGTGCACAGCCTGTATTTTGACGATATCCGCAATACCTGCGCCCTGTCAACAGAGGCGGGCGATGCCAGCCGCTTTAAGTATCGGATCCGGTATTATGATCAGGATCCATCCTTTCTCCGTCTGGAACGCAAGGAAAAACTGGACGGCGGCTGTCATAAGGACAGTTGCCGCCTGACGCAGGAAGAGTACGCAGAATTGTTTGGTGGGAACATGTCCCCGTTTTTGTTCGATGCGGATCGTCCGGTGCTGCGGCGCTTTGCCCAAGATGCGCTTAGGCGGTACTTTACGCCCCGCGTCATTGTGGATTACGAACGGATCGCATATGTGGAGCCAATTGCCAATGTGCGCATCACGATGGATTACAACATTTCCGTGTCCGGGCCGGCAGAGGGGTTTCTGACCGGCGATTATACCAGAATCCCGCTGATGAAAAAGAATCAGCACATTCTGGAAGTCAAGTTTGATGAGATTTTGCCCGCATATATTAAGCAGTGCCTGTATGACTGCCAGTTGCGGCAGAGTTCGTTTTCCAAGTATTATCTGGGGTTTGAAAAACTAAGGAGGATGCAGGGATGAATCTGAAGGGCTTTTTGATGAATATCTGGATGTATGTTTCCAAGGGCATGCAGTCGGAAGTGGTTCCGGATGCGCAGGTTCTGGCGATCCTTTGCTTTGTTCTGGTCATGTCTGCATTCATCTTTCTGGTCTACCGGGTGGTTTCTCACCGCGCACTGTACAACAAATCCATGAATATCAGCATTGCCGTGCTGCCCTTCTTTATCTGCACCATTATTCTGTGCCTGCAGAGCAATGTGGTCATCACGCTGGGCACCATCGGCGCGCTGGCGATCGTCCGATTCCGTACCGCTGTCAAGGACCCTGTGGATATGATCTACATCCTCTGGTCGATCCATCTGGGCATTATGGCAGGTTGTCAGCTTTTTATGGTGGCTGTGCTCACCTCGGTTTTTGTGGCTGTTGTTCTGTTGGTATGGGAGAATCTCAGGGTGGGCAACGGCTCCTATACCCTGGTGCTGAACTGCGACAAGCAGATGGAGGACGCCCTTGACAGCCTGCTGGGAAAAACATCCCGCAAAATGCGCATCAAGAGCCGCAACTATACTGCGTCCGGCGTTGATTATGTGATCACCCTGTCCGTTCGCAACCCCAGGCAGCTTACCGAAGCGCTGACCGGCGTGGAAGGTATCCGCCGTTTTTCGCTCATTGAGTATGACAGCGAGGATATTGTGTAACGGAGAGGGATCATGCCCAAGAAATTGATTTCCATCCTGCTGCTGCTTTCAGCGGTGACTGTGCTGGCGCTGGTGGTCACCACCGGCGAAGGCCAGGCATCGCTGTCTGCGTTGTATGTGGATGAAGATACCTGGAATCAGCTTCAGGCAGCCAGAACCCAGCGGCTGCCCGATGGAACAGCGCAGATGCAGCTGGCGGACGCATTGTATTTCAATGGTTACAAGCTCCCTTATGACCGGCTGGATCAGGTGCTTCTGTATTCGTTGGTGGAGGACGACCCCCGGGCGAACGATCCGCTGGTGGAGCTGATCTGCTATGGGGAAAAAGCAGAGATCGCCTTTTTTGGCGATGCGGTGACAGAAGATACGGTCAAGGGCAGCCGCTCCATTCAGGCGATGGTGTATACCGATGATGAGTATGCGCTGTATCAACTGCGGCTGACCACGCTTCCGGTTTTGGAGATCATCATGGAAGAGTCGCCCTTTACGGTGAAGGATGAATCGGTAACTGTCCGTATGCGGCTGTTCGATAACCGGCGGGAGGCCCTCAACCGGCAGCTGGATACATCGGTATCCATTCATATGCGCGGCCGCAACAGCAAGATGTATCCCAAAAATGATTACCGCATCTCACTGCGCAGCCTTTCACTGGGCAACAACTGGCGCAACTACCCTGTATCGCTGCTGGGAATGCGCGCGGATGAGGACTGGATCCTCAAGGGAATGTACAATGATAACCGTAAGATCCGCGAAGTGTTTTCCACAGAACTCTGGTATGACAGCTGCGCCCGGAACAATGTTTTCGGCATTGTGAACGGCAACCAGTACCGCTATGTGGAAGTGTTCTTCGGTAATTATTACTGGGGCCTGTATGCCCTTACCCATCCGGTGGATGCCAAACAGCTGGGGATTCAAAGCGGAACTGGAGAACATCTTTACAAAAAGACATCCGCATTCTCCGAGTTGAAGATGGATTTCGACAGAGAACTGGATGCCGCCATTGATGTGAACGATCAGAGTGACCCGCGGGTTGCCTATACGTATGACGGCGGAGACCGGGAACATCCGGATTACGGGCCGCTGCTTGACTATTACCGCACCCTGCTGCACACGGAGCCGGAGATGCGGGAAAAACTCTATGCCATCGCCGACACGGACAATGCCATTGATATTTTCCTGTTCCTGAATCTGATTCAGGGCATCGATCATCTCAAAACCACCGGCGGTCTGTTTAATGTATATCTCAGCGCCAAGAATGATGCAGAGGGCGTTACGCGCATGCTCTATACCCCGTGGGATATGGACCGCACCTGGGGGCTCGGGTTTGGCGATGTGGATCTGATGGATCCCGCGACGCATGTGGTGATGAATACCAACCCGGTGGTGCAGTTGAAGGAACTGGGCGATCAGGCTATTCTGGACAGGCTGGCTCAGCGTTATCGGGAGCTTCGGCAGGGCGCATGGTCGGAAGAGAATATCGCCAGCATGCTGCATGCATACGAGGAAAAGGTGTTCTTCTCCGGTGCGTATGAACGGGATTTTCAGCGTTGGTACCGTTTCATGCTCCCGCCGGAATATATCCCCGAGTATCACACGGATTATGCCGGGTTCGCGGCTTATGTGAACCAGCGCCTGCAGCATCTGGACCAGTTTGTGCTTGACTATACGCAAAGCGGCAGATGATTCCATTTGACTTTTCATACGAAATATGATACAACCATGCCATGGCTCCCCCGCGGGCCAAAAGGCAATGAAGGGAAAAGTAGTCAGGCACAGAACCTGCCAGAGAGCCCGGAGGGTGGAAACGGGCGGAACGAATCCTGATGAAAATGGCCCCGGAGCCGCGCACCGAAGGAGAAACTGCTCCCAAGGCTGCGACGGGCGCGCCCGTGACAGCGCTAAGCTATCGGCAAATCATTTCTTGCCCGTAGCTGATAAGGTCTGCATCGTGAGGTGCAGGCAAATTTGGGGTGGTAACACGAAGCCAACGGCGGCCTTAAGCCGGTTTGCTGCTCTCGTCCCCGAAAAAGCAATTTTTCGGAGAGGAGGGCGGCTTTTTTCGTACCTGTTTTGGCTGTTACTGCAACAAATTTGAAGAAATGAGGGATATCCATATGAAAATTCTGATCGCGGGCGCATGGCCCTATGCCAATGGTTCACTGCACATCGGCCGTCTGGCGGCGCTTTTGCCGGGGGATGTGCTGGCAAGATATCACCGCCTGAAGGGCGACGAAGTGGTGTATGTTTCCGGCAGCGACTGCTACGGCACGCCGGTGGCTTTCCGGGCGCAGCAGGAGGGCGTTCAGCCCGGGGACATCAGCGGACGGTATCATCAGGCCTTCACGGAATGCTTTGACCGTCTTGGTTTCAGCTATGACCGTTATGGGCGCACCGATGAGGAGTGCCACCGGACCTTTGTGGGGGATTTCCACCGTAAATTGTACGAAAGCCCCTATGTGTTGGAAAAAGAGGAGCAGGAGGCCTGGTGCCCTGCCTGCGGGCGCTTCCTGCCGGATCGTTTTGTCCGGGGCCTGTGCCCGGATTGCGGCGCGGAAGCCCGGGGCGATCAGTGCGATGCCTGTGGGCGGGTACTGGATGCCCAGAGCCTGGTGGAACCGGTGTGCAGCCTGTGCGGCGGCAAGGCGGAGTTCCGCGGCACAAAACATCTGTTCATTGATCTGCCAGCGCTCCGGCAACCGTTGGAGGATTATCTGGCAGCGCATCCCGGCTGGCGCAGGAATGCGCAGGCCTTCACCCGCCGCTATCTGGAGGAGGGCCTTCGGGAGAGGGCATTAACCCGGGATCTGGACTGGGGCGTGCCTGTGCCCAAGGAAGGCTACGAGGATAAGCGTATCTATATCTGGGCGGAAAACGTAGTGGGCTACCTGAGCCAGAGTCGGCAGGTGTGCCGGGAGAGGGGCATTTCCTTTGAGGAACTCTGGGGCGACGGTGCCAGGCATTACTACATCCACGGCAAGGACAACATTCCCTTTCATACCATTATTCTGCCCGCGCTGCTGCTGGGTCACGGCGGCGGCTGGCATCTGCCGGATGAGATCGTCTCCTGCGAGTACCTGACACTGGAGGGCCGAAAATTTTCCACCAGCCGTGGCTGGGCTATCTGGGTGGATGATCTGGCTGCCCGGTATCACCCGGATTCCATCCGCTATGCGCTCCTCAGCGGCGGCCCGGAACGCCGGGACGCGGACTTCTCATGGGAGGGGTTCGTCCACAGCCACAATGCGGATTTGGTGGGCGTGTGGGGCAACTTCGTCAACCGGAACCTGCAGTTTGTGGAGAAGTATCTGGGCGGCATCGTACCGGCGGGCACACTGGAGGAAGAGGTGGCGCAGGCCATTGCCGATACGTACCGTCAGGCGGGCGAACTGATCGAAAAGACCCGTTTCCGGGAGGCCCTCACCTGCCTGTTGGATCTGGCCCGTTTCGGCAACCGGTACTTTGACGCGCAGAAGCCGTGGATCACCCGCAACGCAGACCCGGCAGCCTGCGCCCATACCCTGTACAACTGTGTGCAGCTGATCGCCAATCTGGCGGTGCTGCTGTATCCTTTCCTGCCATTTTCCAGCCAGCAGGTGCTGGATAGGCTGAACCTTTCGGCGGCGGGCTGGCAGCCTGTATCCATTGCAGCGGGCGCAGCCATTGCCGCCGGTGGCGTGTTGTTTGACCGTCTGCCGCCGGAGACAGTAACGATTGAGCGCCAGCGGCTGGGCTACGAGGGATAGCAGACGGCAATCCGCCGGGAAAAACACAGAAGATACGCGCTTCCACGTGACAGCCAGCCCAAACTGTGCTATAGTGTAGCAAACGAGATATGTACGTTTCATATCCGCATTGCAAAGGAGGAACCCCCTGATGAAACTGTTTACCCGTCTTCTGGCGATGATGCTGGCCTGCGCTCTGCTGCTGGGTCTTGGCATGACGGCTGCCAGCGCCGATACCTGCTATGAAATGATCAAGTACACCTTCAGCGTGGAAGAGAACGGCGATTTTGCCTGGCTGGGTCAGGGCATGCTGGTGGAGGGCGAAGAGCCGGAGACCGCCGAGCAGGATGCGGTGTTTTTCGTGGTGGATTTTGAAAGCGGCTTTGCCAGCGTGATCGGTCGCAACGACGAGGGCGAACCGGAGAGCTGCATGTGGCTGGAAGCGGAACCCGCCGATCTGTTGCTTGCCAGTGTGCAGGTGGCTGCCAGCTACGAAACGCTGGCTGGTGCGCTGGATCAGTGCAATCAGCTGGTCATTGTTCTGGAATCCGGCGAGGAGGATGGACGTGTATACGTTGCCAGCCCCGAAGACGCTCAGGCTTACCTGACCCTGATGCAGGAAGCCATGGAGAACGCTGCGGCGGCTGAATAAGGGAATTGCAACACAAAACGCCTGTCTGATGAAACAGGCGGCTGAATAACAAAAACGCCAGACTGCATATACGCGGTCTGGCGTTTTGCAGGTCGTCAAAAAACACGCCTGCGGCGGCTTTTTTGACGAGTTATGCACCGTTTGCCTACGAGCCTACGGCTCGCCGGGCGGCAAACGGCGAT
>SVGQ01000181.1 GCA_015056245.1 Clostridiales bacterium
GAAGGAGCTGCTCAGCGAGCTGACGAAGCGCTATCCCACCCTGAAGGACAGCATGCTCAGCGCCCTGAAAAACGAAGCGCAGTACAGCCTGTGGAATATGGAGGATGTGCCTGCCTCCAGCCCCCTGCCCAAGAAAGGAACGAGCGACGAATGCGAACCGGACGACTGCTGACCGCCCTGCTGGTATGCATCCTAATGGTTTCCCTGTGCACGCCTGCCATGGCGTATTTATATCTGCGGGAGCCCCCTGCCGACTGGGCTGAGAAAGATGTGCTGCGGCTGACGGTATTCGATGTAAATGAGGGCGATGCCATGCTGCTGGAATGCGGCGGCGAGGCCATGATGATCGACGGCGGCCCCAACCCCTTCCGGGAGGATCTGAAAAACGCATTGGAGGCGCGGGGTTACAGCCATTTCAAGTATTTTTTCTCCACCCACTATCACGATGACCATATCAACGGTCTTTATCACCTGATGACCTATGGCTTCACCGCCGATGAATTTATCCATTCCTACAACCCCATCACCATAAAGCTGGATAAACTCCACGGGCGGGCTATCAACGAAGCGGATAAGCTGGGCATTCCCAACCGCAAGGTGGATGAAGGCGATGTGCTCTATCTGGGCGATGCGCGGCTGAACATCCACCGCTGGGGCGAGGTGAACAATGCCAACGGGCGTTCACTGGTGATCAAGCTCACCTACGGGGACAGTTCCATGCTGCTGTGCGCCGATATCATCGGCAAAACCCAGGAGTATTTTACCGCCACCCTGCCCGCTGATGAACTGAAAGCGGATATCATCAAGTACCCGCACCATGGCATCACCCCCTGCAACAGCGAGTTTCTGGATGCGGTTGATCCGATCTTTGCCATTGTGACCAACCGCTTCAAGGATGTGACCCGCACCGGTCTGCAGCTGGAGGGCAGAGGCATCCCGGGCCGGTATTCCGGCGATGGCACGGTGTATCTGGTCACCGACGGCACGGACTGGTACGTGTGGCAGACGGAAGGCGTTTTCTGATCATCATTGCTTTATACCGCTTTCGCGGCCTGTATGGCAGGCACGGAGGCGGTTTTTTGATGGGATCCTGCAAGCATGGGGGTTATCCGATGGTTTTCGGCGGGCCGCTGCCGTGCGGTTGTACCTCCTTTGCACCCAAGCCGTGCAACGATTGCATCCCACACACAAATCATGTATAATATGCATGCTGGGATGTTTCCCGGCAGCCAAGCCGATTTGGAAAGGATGGTATGAAACATGATGAAGAAAATCATTTCTCTGCTCCTGTGCGCCATGATGCTGCTGGGTCTGTGCAGCGTGGCTACCGCGGAGGATAACCTCAAGGTGGGCCTGTGCATTGCCGAAACGCTGGGCGACAAGGGTTTCTATGACAGCGCCAACGAAGGCCTCCAGCGTCTGGTGGCGGATTACGGCGTAGTGGGCAGCGTGGTGGAGTGCAAGAGCGACGCCAGCGCCTATACGGATGCTCTGGTTGGTTCCGCTGAGGAAAACGATATGGTGGTTGCCGTTGGCTGGCAGTTCTGGGATGCGCTGGTGGAAGTGGTTCCCCAGATGCCCGATACCAAGTTCATCTTTATTGACAACGCCATGGACGAGATCCCCGAGAACATGCTGTGCATCACCTACAAGGAGAATGAGGGCAGCTTCCTGGCGGGTTATGTGGCCATGAAGCTCTCCAAGACCGGTGTGGTCGGCGTGGTTGGCGGCGAAGACAGCGCCACCATCAACAACTTCATCGTAGGTTACCAGCAGGGCGCTCTCTACGCCAATCCCGAAGGCACCGTGCTGCCTGCCGTGTACACCAACACCTACGAAGACCCCGCCAAGGGCAAGGAAGCCGCTCTGAGCCTGTACGACCAGAACGCTGACGTGGTGTTCGCCGTGGCTGGCAAGACCGGTCTGGGCGTGTTTGAAGCCGGCGCTGAAAAGGGCGCTCTGGCCATCGGCGTGGACAGCGATCAGAAGGGCGAGAACCCCGCTGTGGTTGCCTGCTCCATGATGAAGTGCGTGGGCGACAGCGTCTACGTAGTGGTGGAACAGTACCTGAATGACGGCGTGTTCGAGGGCGGCTCCATCTGGGATGCTGACCTGTCCACCGGCCTGATCAAGCTGGGCTACGGCGATGCCGCCACCATGACCCAGCAGGTCTCCGACGAGCTGAAGGCTGAAGCCGACGCGCTGATGGAGAAGATCATCTCCGGCGAGATCGTGGTTGAAACCACCCGCTGATTGATTCCATAGCAACTGATGGGGCTGGATGCGCCGGTGGCGTGCCAGCCCCTCCATCGCCCGAAAATCCGCTTCGGCGGCTTTTCGGGCGAGTTTGCACCGTTTGCCTAGGAGCCTTCGGCTCCCCGGGCGGCAAACGGCGATAGGAATCCCTTGCATTGCAAGGGTTCCGAAACCACCGCGCATGTCGCTGGTTTCGGTTTACCATCAGAGGGGTGCGCCCCTCCGATACCTCCGGGACTTTGACGATAGGCTGTGGGGCTGGATGCGCCGGTGGCGTACCAGCCCCTTTGCGGTATTTATTCGGAAAGGACGCACCGCAATGATGAAGAAATGTTTTGCCCTCCTGCTGGTGCTGGCGCTGAGCCTGTGCGCTGCTTGCGCTATGGCGGAAGCAGCCCCCGTGCCGGCGGATGATGGCTGGTATCTGGAAACCGCGCTGGATCTGGCAGAGAAGATGGGCTTACTGGCAGACAACGAAGCCTATGTTGAACTGTTTATCGGCATGGGTCAGGACACGGATGGCTTTGCGGATCTCATGGCGCAATTGAGCGGTCTGGAGCCGGATGAAGTGGTCACCTACGCTTTCCGTGAGGATGCGCTCAAAACCCTCGCAGCGGCCTATCAAATGGAC
>SVGQ01000063.1 GCA_015056245.1 Clostridiales bacterium
GCAAGCGCGCTGATGTGGTCGCCAAGGTGACGCTGTACAAGACCGTGGGCGAGACCACCTCCAAGCTGTACACCGAAACCGTGGGCGCAGCCGACAACTGGAGCAAGACCTGGACTGAGCTGCCTGTATACGAAAAAGGACAGAAGATCACCTACAGCGTTGTCGAAACGCTGGTAACTGCCAACGGCTATACCAGTGATACCACCGAGGCTGTTGTGGTAGCCAATGGCGGCAGCAAGACCATCACCAACAGTTACACGCCTGAAAAGACCACCATCACGGTGAACAAGACCTGGTCTGACAACAGTAACCAGGACGGCAAGCGCGCTGATGTGGTCGCCAAGGTGACGCTGTACAAGACCGTGGGCGAGACCACCTCCAAGCTGTACACCGAAACCGTGGGCGCAGCCGACAACTGGAGCAAGACCTGGACTGAGCTGCCTGTCTACGAAAACGGACAGCAGATCACCTACAGCGTTGTGGAAACGCTGGAGAATGCTAACGGCTATACCAGCGATACCACCGAGGCGGTTGTGGTAGCCAACGGTGGCAGCAAGACCATTACCAACCGCTACACGCCTGAAAAGACCACCATCACGGTGAACAAGACCTGGTCTGACAACAACAATCAGGACGGCAAGCGCGCCGGTGTGGTCGCCAAGGTGACGCTGTACAAGACTGTGGGCGAAAGCACCAGCGAGCTGTTGTACACCGAAACCGTGGGCGCAGCCGACGACTGGAGCAAGACCTGGACTGAGCTGCCTGTATACGAAAAAGGACAGAAGATCACCTACAGCGTTGTGGAAACGCTGGAGAATGCCAACGGCTATACCAGCGATACCACTGAGGCTGTTGTAGTAGCCAATGGCGGCAGCAAGACCATCATCAACAGCTACACGCCTGAAAAGACCACCATCACGGTGAACAAGACCTGGTCTGACAGCAACAACCAGGACGGCAAGCGCGCCGGTGTGGTTGCCAAGGTGACGCTGTACAAGACTGTGGGCGAAAGCACCAGCGAGCTGTTGTACACCGAAACCGTGGGCGCAGCCGACAACTGGATCAAGACCTGGACTGACCTGCCTGTATACGAAAACGGACAGAAGATCACCTACAGCGTTGTGGAAACGCTGGAAACTGCCAACGGCTATACCAGCGATACCACCGAGGCTGTTGCGGTAGCCAACGGCGGCAGCAAGACCATCACCAACAGATACACGCCTGAAAAGACCACCATCACGGTGAACAAGACCTGGTCGGACAACAACAACCAGGACGGCAAGCGCGCCGGTGTGGTCGCCAAGGTGACGCTGTACAAGACTGTGGGCGAGAACACCTCCGATGTGGAAACAGTCTCCGTGACTGCGGATAACAACTGGAGCAAGACCTGGACTGACCTGCCTGTGTATGAAGGTGGTCAGCAGATCACCTACAGCGTTGTCGAAACGCTGGAGAATGCCAACGGCTATACCAGCAATACCACCGAGGCTGTCGTGGTAGCCAACGGCGGCAGCAAGACCATTACCAACAGCTACACGCCTGAAAAGACCACCATCACGGTGAACAAGACCTGGTCTGACAACAACAACCAGGACGGCAAGCGAGCTGATGTGGTCGCCAAGGTGACGCTGTACAAGACCGTGGGCGAGACCACCTCCGATGTGGAAACAGTCCCCGTGACTGCGGATGACAACTGGAGTAAGACTTGGGAGAACCTGCCTGTCTACGAAAACGGACAGCAGATCACCTACAGCGTTGTCGAAACGCTGGAAACTGCCAACGGCTATACCAGCGATACCACTGAGGCTGTTGTGGTAGCCAATGGCGACAGCAAGACCATCACCAACAGTTATGCGCCTGAAAAGACCACCATCACGGTGAACAAGACCTGGTCTGATAACAACAACCAGGACGGCAAGCGCGCTGATGTGGTCGCCAAGGTGACGCTGTACAAGACTGTGGGCGAAAGCACCAGTGAGCTGTACACCGAAACCGTGGGCGTAGATGATAACTGGAGCAAGACTTGGGAGAACCTGCCTGTCTACGAAAATGGACAGCAGATCACCTACAGCGTTGTGGAAACGCTGGAAACTGCCAACGGCTATACCAGTGATACCACCGAGGCTGTTGTGGTAGCCAACGGCGGCAGCAAAACCATCACCAACAGTTACACGCCGGAAGTGACCGAAGCCACGATCCTCAAGATCTGGGATGATGCCGACAACCAGGACGGCAAACGTCCGGTATCTTTGAAGGTAACGCTGAGCAATGGAACGGAAGTCACTCTGAATGAAGCCAACAGCTGGACGGCTACCGTTACGGATCTGCCCAAGTATGCCAACGGCGAGGAAATCGTCTACCAGTGGACCGAAGGTGATATGCCTGAAGGTTACACCCTGACCAGTACTGTCATCGAGGGCACTGTCACTGCGCTGACAAACAGCTATACAAGCGAAGTGACCGAGGTGAACGGCAGCAAGACCTGGTCCGATGCCAACAATCAGGATGGTATCCGTCCCGCAAGCATCACCATCAACCTGCTGGCAGATGATGTGATCATCGAAACGGTGCAGGTCAAGGCAAACGAGGATGGAGAGTGGAAGTGGAGCTTCACCGATCTGCCTAAGTACCGTGATCAGGGCACGCAGATCGTCTACAGTATCACCGAAACGTTGGATGAAGCCGCAGCAGCAGCTTACACCGCTGTGGTGGATGGGTATAACATCACCAACACGCATATCCCCGCCACGGTGGATGTGGTTGGTTCCAAAGTCTGGATCGATCTGAACAATGCCTATCACACCAGACCGGAAAGCATCACCATCAGGCTGTATGCAGACGGTACGGAAATTGCCGCTCAGGAGGCCAATGCCAACAATAACTGGAGCTGGAGCTTCATGGATCTGCCCAAGTATGCAGCAGATATGGTTGGTCATGAGATTGTCTATACCGTCAGCGAAGATGCCGTACCCGGTTATGTGACCACGCAGAATGGCTATCACTTCACAAATACTGTGCAAGTTGTGGCGTTCCAGAAGCTGGACGAACAGACCGGCAAACCTCTCAGCGGCGCAAACTTCGCCCTGTACGAGGGTCGGCTGACCACTCCCGCAGGTACGCCCGTGATGACGTGGACATCCGCCAGTGCGCCTCAGCTGCTGACGGGCCTGCGTACCGGTCAGACCTATACCATCTTTGAAACCAAGACGCCGTTCGGCTATATCACCATGACGCCCTTCGTCTTTACGGTACAGGAGACGGATATTCCGTCCGATATGCGTACCTTCACGGCGAACAACCGGCACAGCTACCGTTTCCGTAAGCTGTCCACCAACAACAATGAGTTGGTCTATGGCGCTGAAATGGCGATTATGCAGGGCGACACCGTCATCGCCACTTGGTTTACCAGTCAGGAAAATGACGGCTGGCACTATGTGGCTGACAAGCGGTTCAAGGCAGGCGTTACGTACACGCTTGTGGAACTGACCGCGCCTAACGGTTATCAACTGGCAGCCCCCGTTACCTTCAGCATCGACAAGAACGACGGCTTCCTGATCGTCAACGGGAAGGACACCAACGATATATCCGTTGTGATGTTCGACCAGCCCATCCCTGCGGCTACTCCTGCCCCTGAACCCACCACCACCAGCTTCCGGGTCACCAAGCGCTGGGAGGATCAGGAGAATGTGTTGGGCCTGCGTCCCAGCAGCATCGTGGTCAATCTGTACCGGAAGACCAGCAATGATGCTGACTATCCGGATACTCCCTATCTGACGGTCACCATCAACAGCAATGGCACCGACGAGTGGAACTTCACTTTCAGTGATCTGCCCCGCCGGGATGGCAATGGCCGTCTGTACACCTACATGGTGCAGGAAGAGCCGGTAGAAGGTTATGTGTCCTCCTATCTGAACAATGGCAGAACCATTGTCAACAGCATTCCCGAGGAGGATCTGCCGCCTACGCCCACGCCCACCCTGCCCTATGCAACGCCTACCCCCAGCCCCATGCCCCGCGTTCCGGCTGGTGTACAATTCATCAACGGCCGCTGGGTCTATGTGGATGAATATGGCGTGCCTCTGGGCGGCGTGCCGCTGACGGGAGATAGCACCAACTTCGCCCTGTGGGGAAGCGCCATCGCGCTGCCCATGTTGATCGCAGCTCTGGCAGCGGTGGAGATTCGCCGCCGCAAGCGGAAAATGGCGACTGAGGGTGCGGAGGAATAATTCATTGAACGTGCGAAGCACGTCCGATCAATTCTGAAAACAAGGATCAGTGAGTGGAAAGCTCGCTGATCCTTGTTTGTTTTGGATGGGGTTTCCTCTGGCTTTGGGGCAGGGTAGCAATCCGGGTCAGAAATTAGCTGACTGCTGGAGGGATGCTCCGGACTTTGTGTAAAGGTCAACGGGGCAAGTGATGGGTTTGAGAACACGAATTTGCTGGCAGAAATTGAAATATCGGGGCTGGGAATTTGATTTGTTGAACAGGAGCGCGCGGGAAGCGTTTAGGAAGAAATCTGATCAATGATACGATGCTTCTTGACTTGAAGGTGGCAAAACAATACAGGTGAATCTTGTTCATCTTTCAGGTTTCAACCATCTCCAAACGGTTGATACTAATACCAAGAAAACCAACCAACCGCTAATCCAGAAGGAGGCATTTCGATGGATCCCAAAGCATTGTTTCAGATCACCTACGGCCTGTATGTACTCACCACCCGGCAGCAGGGGAAGGATAACGGCCTGATCATCAATACGGTGATGCAGATCGCCGAGCAGCCCAACCGGCTGGCGGTGACCATCAGCAAGCGGAACCACAGCTGTCAGATGCTGCGGGAAACTGGTGTTTTCAATGTATCCACCATCACCACGGAAGCAGATTTTGCCCTGTTCCAGCGGTTTGGTATGCAGAGCGGGCGGGATGCGGACAAATTCGACGGGTTTGACGGCATCGCCCGCACAGAAAACGGCCTGTACCGGCTGGATACCATGACCAACGCCTACCTGTCCGGCAAGGTGCTGAGCGAAATGGATCTGGGCACCCACTATCTCTTTATTGCCGAGGTGACGGACGGACAGGTGCTGTCCGGCGATGCGCCCTGCACCTACAGCTACTATCAGAGCCACATCAAACCCAAGCCCGCGCCCAAAAAGAAGAGCTGGGTGTGCGAGATCTGCGGTTATGTGCATGAGGGGGACGAGTTGCCTGAGGACTTTGTCTGCCCGGTGTGCAAGCATGGGCGGGAGGTTTTTGTGGAGGCGTAAGGGGAAATACCGGTTGCTGAACGAAAAAAAGGGGCTGTTGAAATGCAACAGCCCCTTTGGGTTTTCAGTTGGTTTGGAAAATTCAGATCGGGGGATAGGTGCTGCGCATCTTGCAGCCTTGGCTCAGCGTCCGCACAAGATAAGTCCGAGCTTTGAGCCTGAATCCTCCCCGGTTATTGCGTCAGGATGAGGGGCCTTTTGCGCCCCGCAGCCTTAATCCTCAAAATAGGTGTTTGCCATGCAGTCCTGCACCAGCTGGGCCAGCACTGCATCATCGGTCATAACGGTATCGCCGTCCAGACCAAAGAGGATGTTGTACAGCCAGCCGTCCTCATCCATGAAGCAGTAGCCGCCGGTGGTCAGATCAGCGGTTACGGTCAGCACCATGTCAAGACCGTGGTCGTTGGTCATCAAACGTACGTTGGCATAGTCCTTGTCGCCGGTGAGAACCTCTGCCAGCTCTACAGTGGAGAGTGCGCCGATTTCATTTGCCATGATCAGCATGGTGCGGCCAGTGGATTCATCGGTATAGGATGCCAGACAGCCGTCTTCCATATCCGTGTTGTCCAGTTTCACTTCCGACCAGTCAGCGGGAATGGGGAAGACAGGGCCATCCTGAATGCGCACCATCTTCAGCTCGATATCCCCGGAGGCGACAGCCTCCGCCGGATCAGCGGTCTCGTCGGCGGTTTCATCGCCGCCAGCCAGATCCTCATCAAAATAGGTGTCTGCCATGCAGGCGTCCACCATGGTCAGAAGTGCAGTGTCGCCGGAGATACGCTCGCCTTCCGCGTTCAGGAAGGAAAAGCTGTACATGCCGCCAGCTTCGTCCACAATGCAGTAGCTAATCATGGTCTGATCCGCCAGAGCATACATCACAAGCTCTGCCTCATGCTGGTTGGTGACCAATTGCGCACCGGCATAATCCTCGTCATCAGCAAACAGCTCTGCCAAAGCGGTGGTGGTCAGGTCGGGATCGCCTTCATCAAAGGTCAGCACCATGGTGCGCCCGGTGTCTTCCTCCGCCAGCATCAGCAGATAGCCTTCTTCGTAATCATCCTTGTCCAGCTCCATGGCAGTCCAGTCCGCAGGAGCCAGAAAACACAGACCGTTGTCCAGCAGCATTTCTTCGAGCTGGATGGTTTCAGCAACAGCGGCGGCAGCGGCGGTGCAAAGCAGCAGAGCCAGCATAAGAGCAAGAAGTTTTTTCATAAACGGATTCCTCCTTCTGATCGCAGAATTGAAAACGATTCCTGTCTGATACAACCTTATCACGGTTTGGGGGCGGTTTCAAGGAAAAAATGACAGGCAGGGTGGTTGCTGCAAAGGGATTACAGCTGCAATACCAATGTTCCAAAGGGCGGCAGCGTGATATCTCCCTGCAGGGATTCGCCGGTATAGAGGGACTTGGCGGGCGTATCCAGCGTGACGGCGGCTTCCGTGGGCTGGTAGTTGAGCAGGAACAGATACTGTTTTCCGTCCTTCTCCCGAAGGATCATCTCCACCAACTCCGGCGCTTTGGCGATGCCCTCGAACAGGGGCTTCACGCCAGCGCAGGTGAGCAGCGGCAGGGTGTTGTCCTTGGTGAATACGCTGCCCCAGTGCAGCACCCGGCCCTTGCCCAGCTTGTTTTCTACGAAAGCGGGCTGGTCTTTGTAGTAGCTGGTGCCGTAGGCTGCCAAGGCCTGACCGCCCTGGATGGGGGTCAGAATGTCGTTGAAGACGGGGGCCTCCAGCTTCTTGCCATCCAGCAGAGCGTAGGAGGGTTCCTCGGCAAAGCTGGTGAAGGTGAAATCGTGGATATCGGAGCCGGTGAGGGGCTGGAGCAGGCCCGGCTGGGGCAGCATGACGCAGTGACCGTTCATGTCCTTGTAGCCGGAGCGGCAGCCGATGAGCAGCGTGCCGCCTGCTTCCACATAAGCCCGGAGCAGATCGGCCCGGCGCTGATCCATGATGACAGGATGGGGATAGACCACCACCGGGTACTTTGCCAGCTTCTCTGCGGCATCCGGCTGGTCGATGTAGACCATATCATAGGGCAGATGGCTGCGGGCAGAGGCTTCAAAGATGCCGTCGTAGCTGACGGAAGCCACCCGGCGGTGCCAGCTGTCAAAGCGGGCATCCCAGTCGTTGTCGTAGTCCTTGAGGAGGGCAAAGGCGGCGGTGTGCTCCGCGCCGCACACCGGCTGGATGGCTTCCAGTTTCTTGTGGAAATCTGCCACCTCAGCCAGTTTGCGGTTATCCCGGTTGTCATAATCCAGAATACCGTGCCAGTAGATCTCCGTGCCGATGGTACAGGTGCGCCAGCGGAAGAAGGATACGTAATCCGCGCCGTGGGCAACGCTCTGCATGGCCCACAGGGTCAGCTGGCCCGGGCGGGGAGAGGGGCATTCCATTTTGTTGATCCAGCCGTTGGCGCCGCTCTGCTGCTCCATAATGCCGAAGTGGGGGCAGATGGAGCGGGCTTCGATCAGCTTCACGGCAGCCCAGCGGTCCCGGAGGGTGCCGTCGGCAGAGGGGTTGTCCAGCCCGTAGGCAAAATTGGGGTAGGTGTCGTGGGTATAGGTATCCAGCGCGTCCCGGGTCATGCGGTGGTTATCCATGCTGGCAAAGAGGCCGTTGGTGGTGATGAAATCCCCGGGCTTACTATATTTGCGCAGGATATCCGCCTGCAATTGGCAATAGCTCAAAGCGCTGTGGGACACAAAGCGGATGTACTCCAGCATCACATGGGGGTTGCGGGCCTGACTGACGGTAAGGCGCGGCACATCCACCTGAGACCATTCGGTGTAATCCTGATTCCAGAAAGCGGTGCCCATGGCCTTGTTCAGGTTGTCCAGCGTGCCGAATTTCTCCCGCAGGTACACCCGGAAGGCCTCTGCATCGGCCCGGGAGTAAAACTCGTCGGTTTCGCAGTTGAGCTCGTTATCGATCTGCCAGCCGATGACGGCGGGGTGCTGGGCGTACTGTGCTGCGACTGCCTCCACGACGCGGGTGGTGAGGCGGCGGTAGGCCGGGGCATTGTAGTTGTAGTGCCGCCGTCCGCCATGCTGGTACACAGCTCCGTCCAGACGGCAGTTGAGCACCTCCGGGTATTTCTGGGTGAGCCACGCGGGCGGGGTGGCGGTGGGGGTGGAGAAGATGACCTTCATGCCCTCCTCGGCGCACAGATCCAGAAAACGCTGGAAGAAATCAAAGGTGAACTCGCCTTCCCGGGGTTCGCACTTGCTCCACGCAAACTCCGCGATGCGGATCACGGTGATGCCTGCCGCCAGCATGCGGCGCAGGTCACTCTGCCACAATTCCTCGGGCCAGTGTTCCGGATAGTAACAGGTGCCAACAGTATACTTTTCCCATTGATGGGCCATGCGTCTCTTCCTTTCCCGGGTGCCGGTACGGCACTTTGCAAGATGATTGGTTGATTTGTGAGAGGGAGCGATAGGTTTTGCTGTTTCTATCATACAACACAAGGCCATGGGGAGCAAGCAGGTTTTTTCCCGTAATGTTTTTTCGTCTGCCTTGCGATTCCGCACACTTGCAGGTATAATGAATAAAACGAGCCACAACCGCACAGAAAGGAAGAACCCTATGTCTATGCGCTATTCATCCACCCTGCCCCGCTGGGGCGTTCAGGAGGTTGTCATTTCCGGCCCGGAGACCGGCAATCCCTTTGCGGAGCAGCAGCTTGCCGGTACCTTTGTCAGCGATGGCGGCAAGGAATGCACCGCTCCCGGCTTCTATGACGGAGAAGGCCGCTACATGGTGCGCTTTATGCCCGATGAGGAAGGCGGGTACACGTTTCGCATCACCGGCAGTTTTCTTCCCGAGGCTCTGACCGGTTCCTTCACCGTCACCCCGGCACAGGACGGCGTCCATGGCCCGGTACAGGTGTCGCAGACTTATCATTTTGCCTATGCGGACGGCACGCCCTACCGGCCTGTGGGAACCACCTGCTATGTGTGGCACCTGCAGACTCCGCAGATGTTTGAGAACACCCTGCGCACGCTGGAGAACTCCCCCTTCAACAAGATCCGCTTTTGTGTATTCCCCAAGCACTACGACTATAACCACAACGAACCCTTTGCCTATCCCTTTGCTGCTGCGGAAAAGGCCGAAGGTCAGGCATATGCGTGGGACTTTACCCGCTTTGACCCGGTGTATTTCCGCCATCTGGAGGATGCCATTCTCCGCCTTGGCAACCTTGGTATCGAAGCGGATATCATCATGCTGCATCCCTATGACCGCTGGGGTTTCAGCCGCATGAGCCAACCACAGATGCAGAATTATTTCCGCTACTTGGTCAGCCGCATCGCTGCCTATCGGAATGTCTGGTGGTCCCTTGCCAATGAATACGACCTGATGCCGGACATGGTCACCGGCGACTGGGAAGCGCTGGCGCAGGTGATTCAGCAGCAGGATCCTTATTGCCGCCTCACTTCCATCCACAATTGCTTCGGCTTCTACGACCACAGCCGTCCCTGGGTGACCCACTGCTGCCTGCAGCGGCAGGAGATCTACCGCACCACGGAGATGGTGGATCAGTGGCGGGAAACCTACCGCAAGCCCATCATCGTGGATGAGCTGGGCTATGAGGGCAACATTCAGCATGGCTGGGGCAACCTGACCGGCGAGGAGGAGACCCGCCGCTTCTGGGAGGCCACCATCCGGGGCGGATACGCAGGCCATGGCGAAACCTATTTTAATGACAATGAGATCCTCTGGTGGTCCCACGGCGATGTGCTCCATGGCACTTCTCCCGCCCGCCTGCAATTCCTCCGGGGGTTTCTGGACAGTCTGCCCGGACCGCTGGAGCCTTGGCGCAGCAACTGGGATGACCGCTGCGCCTGCGTGCCGGGCGAGGATGACAACGCCCCGCCGGTGATCGTGTACTACTATTCCTTCATGCGGCCCTCTTTCCGGGACTTCACCCTGCCGGAGGGCACGGCTTATCAGGCGCAGGTGCTGGATACCTGGGAGATGACCTGCGTGGATGCGGGCGTGAAGGAAGGCTCTTTCCGTCTGCCCCTGCCTGGCAGACCCTTCGCGGCTGTGTGCCTGACCCGTGTGCGCTGAGGGGGACTGAACCCTTTGGGTATGCCAAAGGGCTCTGCCCTTTGGAAACCCGCTTAAGGGGCCAAGGGCCCCTTAAGAATCCCGCATTTTGCGCCCATTTTATGGGCGCAATCGGATGGAAATATGTTGTGCTTGTCGATGATACTGCCTGTTTGCACCTATGAATGCCTGTTGTGATTGCAGGTTAATTGTGTAGTGTTTGAATGGCGCAGACATAGTGTCTTTGCCCTTTGGAAACCCGCTTAAGGGGCCAAGGGCCCCTTAAGAATCCCGCATTTTGAGCCCATTTTATGGGCGCAATCGGATGGAAATATGTTGTGCCTATCAATGAAACTGCCATTTACACCTTACTTACACCCACAAGGAGGTACCCCATGCGGAAAAATTTCGGCGCAAAACCTATTCTGTATCCCCAGCCGGTGTTTATCATCGCCACCTATAACCCGGATGGCACCCCCAATGCCATGAATGCTGCCTGGGGCGGCATCAGCGAGGAAAACGAGATTACCATGTGCATCGCGGCGGATCATAAGACCACTGCCAATGCCATCAGCCGCAAAGCCTTCACCGTCAGTATGGGCACAGTGGATACGGTTGTGGCCTGCGACTATCTGGGCATTGCCTCCGGCAACGAGACTCCGGATAAGATCGCCCGCTGCGGCCTGAGCACCTTCAAAAGCGATTTTGTGGATGCGCCGCTCATTGATGAAATGCCCATGGCGGTGGAATGCCGTCTGAAGAGCTACGATCCGGAAACCTGCCGCATGGTGGGCGAAGTGGTGAATGTGTGCGCTGATGAAAGCGTCCTTACCGATGGCAACATCGATCCCCAAAAACTGCGGCCCATCGTGTTTGATGGTATGAATCATACCTACCTGAGTCTTGGCGAAAAAGTCGGCGATGCCTTCTGCGACGGAAACCGGATCGGATGACCGTCTTCGGATTTTGACAGCATCAGCAAAGGAGAAGAACCATGATCTATTGTGAGTTTCAGGGTAAGCAACTCAGTCAGCTGGGCTTTGGCGCCATGCGCCTGCCTACCGAAAACGGCGCTATCGACGAAAAACAGGTGGAGGCCATGGTGGCTGCCGCCATGGAAAAGGGCGTGAACTACTTTGATACCGCCTGGCCCTATCACGGAGGCCTCAGCGAGGTGGTCATGGGCCGGGTACTCAGCCAGTACCCCCGGGACAGCTGGTATCTTGCCAACAAGTACCCGGGTCATCAGGTAGCCTCTTCCTATGATCCCGCTGCGATCTTTGAGGAACAACTGCGCAAGTGCGGCGTGGAATATTTCGACTTCTACCTGCTGCATAATGTATGCGAAAGCTCTCTGCCCGTGTATCTGGATCCCCAGTGGGGCATTATTGATTATTTTAAGGAGCAGAAGCGTCTGGGACGCATCCGGCATCTGGGTTTTTCCAGCCATGGCGCGGTTCCCAACCTGCGCCAGTTCCTGGATATCGCCGGTGAGGATATGGAATTTTGCCAGATTCAGCTCAACTATCTGGACTGGACGCTGCAAAGCGCCAAGGAAAAGGTGGATCTGTTGAATGAACGTGGCATTCCCGTCTGGGTGATGGAGCCGGTGCGCGGTGGCAAGCTGTGCAGCCTTCCTGAGGAGGATGAGGCGGCTCTGCGTGCCCGCCGCCCGGAGGAGAGCATTGCTGCATGGGGATTCCGTTTCCTGCAGGAGATTCCCGGTGTAACGGTGATCCTCTCCGGCATGTCCAACATGGCCCAGATGGAGGATAATCTGGGCACCTTTGCGGAGCGCAAGCCTCTTTCGCAGAACGAAGTTGCCGAGCTTTTCCGCATTGCGGAGGGCATGAAGGATTCCATTCCCTGCACGGCCTGCCAGTACTGCACGCCTCACTGCCCCATGGGGCTGGATATTCCGCATCTGCTGGCTACCTATAACGAACTGCGGATCGCGCCCTCCACCAACGCCGCCATGTGGCTGGAGTTCACCCCGGAGGATCGGAAGCCCTCTGCCTGCATTGGCTGCGGAGCCTGCGCGGCTGCCTGCCCGCAGGGGATCGATATCCCCGCCGTGCTGGCGGATCTGGCCCAGCGGCTCACCACCATCCCCAAGTGGAAGGATATCTGCCGGGAGCGGGAGGAAGCTGCCCGCAGACTGGCTGCCAAATCAAAATAACAAGTGGGGCAGGAGGGGATACCTTCCTATGCACTGCGGGTATCCCCTGTGTTGGAGGCGTCATTGTCCCACAATTTGATTGAAATAGAGAGAATCCACGCAGAGTCCGAATGCTGCGTGGATTCTCTTTTGACTGCCAAAAGGAACCCGGTGCGATCCCGCTCCGGGAACCGTTTGCTATAGCCGGGCTACGGCAGATCCTGTCCCATTTCCAGCGAATACTGCCAGCTGATATGGTCGCCGTCCGTCAGGGCGTACTGGTCGCAGCTGCAGGATGCAGATTCACCATTGACAAAGTACAGCCAGCCGGACAGCTCGCCGTAGGCCTGTTCATAGAGATGGTTCAGACCCGATACATATTTCATACCGTCGCTGCCGGAGGCATCCAGATGCAGCCGGTATTGCCGCACAGCGGCGGTCAGCAGATCGTAGACGGTATCGCCCGGATGCAGGGGAAAGGTGGTTTTGGGCAAAATGACACCATCTGCCGGGATGTATTCTCCGCTGGCGATCCGGGTCAGGGTGTCGCAGCGGATCTCCAGCGTCACAGCGCCGGTGATCTCTCCCGCAGGCGCGGAATTGCCGTAGTAGGCCTGCGGCGACTGGATATCCAGCCCCAGCACCAGAGCAACCAGTGCGCCGATGAACAGGGCTGTGGTCAGATAGTTTTTCAGCTTTCCCTTGCGCCGGATCAGCAGGTACAGGCACCAGACCGCCGCCAGCGCCACAATGGCGGTGATGGCGATGGTTTTCCAGCTGATGCCGGTGAGCAAGATGGCAGTGGGCCCGTCCGCGCCGCCAATGATGCCGATGGAGAAGGCAGGGCTTGCGCTTTGCGTTATTCCGTCGGCGGGCTCGGCAGCCAAGGGTAGTGTTTCGCCTCCGGCGGAGGTGTGCGGATCTGTACCATCCAGCAGATACAACCCGGGCTGCCCGTTGGCAAAGCGGATATAGGCTGCCAGCGCGTCCAGCACCTGAAGGGTGGCGGCTGTGCTGTAACTGCCGCCCAGCGTGTGGGCATATCCGCCCTCCGGCAGCTGATAGGCGAGGATACTGTCCAGCATGGTCGCTCCGTGGGACAGGAACCGATCGTCTGTCAGTGGATCAATGCCCAAAGCGCACAGGGCGATCATTACCTGCGCCGCGCTTTCTGGATTTGGCTGGCCCATGCTCACAAAACCGCCGTCCTGCTGCTGCCGGGCTGCCAGCAGTGATACCGCTGCTTCTGCAGCAGAGGCCACCGCAGGTTCCTGCTGATGGGGAGCCAATGCCTGCAAAACCATGGCAGTAACATCCACATCGGCGGTCTGTCCCATCAGGGCCCAGCCGCCATCGGGCATTTGCATGGACAGGAGCTGCCGGACTGCATCCGCTGGAGTCAACTGGCTGTTCTGGCAGCCGTTGTTCATCAGGTGCAGGCCATAGATCCAGCTCATGATGCCCTGCTGCCCGGGGGTGGTTTCAGCTACCTCAGCCACGGTGGCATTCCCGCCTGCCGCCAGCATACACAGGGCGTATTTCTGGCGGGTGGAGGCCCCGTAGGCAGCATCCTTGGCAAGAAACGCTGTCAGGCTGTCCCGGTAGGCGGTGAGGTCGCAGGCGGGCAGGGGGCCGCAACCCCTCAGCTGGGCGAGGGCAAGGATGGCCCATTCGGAGCCCTGACCCGCATTTTGGGCCAGGGGACCCTCAGCCCACGATTGCAGGCTGTCTGCGCCGGTGCGGGCGATTTCGCTTTGTACAAGGGTTTCCAGCAGGTTTTCTGCCTGTTGCAGCGGGGAGAGGGCTTCCCCGCTGGCAGGCAGCACAGAGACTGTCAGCGCTGCAAGGGTCAGCAGAAGGGCTAAGAATCGTCTGTTCATGGTTTGCTCCTGATGGATTGTGTATTCCGGACTGAACGGGAAAGGATCAAGGACGAGGCAGGATAGAATGTAGCTCCCTTGATGGAAAGCATAATCTGGTCAAGGTGTAAAAGCGCTTGCTCTTCTCAGAAACTGCAGCTTACCACGCCTTGATAATGCACACGGGCGGCACCAGCGTCATGTCGTCGCTCTGGGCGGTGACGATGTAGCTGCCAGCCTCCACAAAGGTCAGCTTCACGCTGCCTGCTTCGTCGGTAAGGATGTCCGTGGCCTCTCCGTCGATGATCAGCTTCGCGCCAGCCACCGGCAGGGTCACCGGCGCAAAATTCTCATCAAAGGCTGCGGCGGTCAGGGTCAGGGAAATGGTATCGCCCACGGTGGTTTCCACCTGCGGGGCATCGAAATAGCAGTAGGTGTCGCTGAAAGCAGTCAGGTCGCTGAAGGCATACGCTTTCACATGGTCGCCTTCCTTTACCGGATCCATCAGGCTCCAGGCGGAGGCATCGTTGAGGTAGTAGCCGTAACTGCCGCCGTTTTCAACGCCCCACAGCTTCATCAGGCTCAGCCCCCATTCAGTGGGCACGGCGCTGTAAGCGGCTGCCCCTTCCGGATGGGCGGCAGCATGAGCGCAGGCCAGCGCATCATGGATCGTGACAACGCCGTCCATGTCGCAGTCGGTGGCATAGACCGGCTCCATGGCAAGCCGCAGGGCGGCGGTGTCATCGCTGATGGATACATACACTTGGGTGACAGAGAGTGTCAGCGCGGAGGTATCGCTGCCGGTGGCGTCCGCAACAGCTTCGCAAAGGGCGGCAGGCAGCCACAGGATGCATACCAGCATCAGGATCAACAGCAGGGACAGGGTTTTCTTCATGGTTCATCGCTCCTTTGGTGATTGGATCCGGGGCGGCGTTTCCGGTTTCGGGCTGGCTTGGGCCGGGGTTCCTTCAGACCGGCGGCTTCCAGCGCGCGGGGCCATGGCCCCAGATATGCCTTGATGCGGCTGCGGGTGGCTTCATCAAAGTCCGCTTTTTGGGGTATGCGGCCCAGCGCGGCAAAGGTCTGCCGCAACTGCTCCATGGCCCATGTCTGCTGATCCGTCATCGCGCGCCCTCCTCTGGTGGCAAAGCTGCCGCATGCCACCGGCTGCCCTGCTTGTGTTTCATCAACAAACGCCCCTGCGAACCCAACGGATCACAAGAGCGCAACGGAACACAGCACGGATGGTATGCCACAATGGATGAGCCAATGAAAAAAGCGCACCCCGGGCTGCCTTCCGGCAAGGTTCGGTTGCACTCTTCACACCCAATCGTGTCCACCTGACGAAAACGCGGCAGTTCTCCTGACTTATGACGACCGCAGTTCCCTGCGGAAAAAGCGCCCTTCTCAAGGCTGCGCCTCAATGGTTTTCGCGCTTTCTTCTGGTCAAATACAGTAATGGCGGTTGTTCCGGATTCAGACCGGATTCTCTTTTCATCTACTCAGCATACAACTTTTCAAACCGCATTTTCCTATTCGTTTGTCGTGGGTATTGTAGCACGGGCAATGCGGCAGCGTCAAGAGCGGCGGGTTTCCGGGCCGGTCAACCAAAAACAGCGCATGCTGCGACAGGATATCGCATGCATGCGCTTCAGGTTGTCAAAAAAGGGGAAGGTGCAGGAAACTCAGTTTCCTGCCGGGTGTGGAGACGGAGGGAAGTGTGTGCCCAGTGGGCACAACGCCGTAGGCGTTAGCGACCCGCAGTCGTCAACCGAAACGAGTGTGGGCTACGGCAGTAGCCTACACGACAATTGAGGTTGCGGAACAGAGCCCACAAAC
>SVGQ01000064.1 GCA_015056245.1 Clostridiales bacterium
GCCCTACGGCTCTCTGCTGAGCCTGATCTCCAAGGAGCCCGCTGACCGTGCTTCCCTGTCTGCCTGGCGCAGCGTGGGTTCCATCGCCGGCAACATGCTGCCCATGGTGATCCTGCCCTTCCTGATCTACGATTCCAACAACAACCTGGTGGGCGAGAAAGTCTTTATCGCCGCGCTGGTCATGGGTGTTCTGGGCTTCCTGTGCTTCCAGTTCATGATCCGCAACACCGAGATCCGCGAGGAAGTGGAAGTGAAGCTGGATGACCAGCCCAAGTTCAACGTCCTCGAGGCCATGGGCAACTTCCTCAAGAACCGCCCCGCCGTCGGCGCCACGCTGGCTGCCATGGGTATGTTCGTGGGCATGCAGGGCGCTGCCACCGCCGTGACCGTGCTGTTCCAGAGCTACTTCAAGAACGTGCAGGCCTCCGGTATCGTGCAGATGTTCGCCATGATCCCCGTGTTCGTCTTCACTCCTCTGGCCCGTAAGATGGTTACCAAGTACGGCAAGAAGGAACTGGCTACCGTGGGCGCTATCTGCAGCATCATCGCCAGCGTGCTCATGCTGGTGCTGCCCATCACTCCCGATGGCAACGGCATGCTGATCTACATCGTCTGCCAGCTGATCAACTCTCTGGGCATGGGTATCTATTCCACCGTGTCCTGGGCCATGATGGGCGATGCCATCGACTACAACGAGTGGAAGACCGGCAAGCGCGAGGAAGGCACCGTGTACGCTCTGCATTCCTTCTTCCGTAAGCTGGCGCAGGGTGTCGGCCCCGCTCTGGCTCTGGTCGTGATGACCGCTCTGGGCTATGTTGGCGCCAATCAGGGCCAGCAGACCGCCGAGGTTGCCTTGAACATGCGCTATCTGGTGCCCGCTCTCTACCTGCTGAGCGCCGTGATGCAGTTCATCGGTCTGAGCCTGGTGTACAACCTGGATAAGAAGAACCTTGCCAAGATGAACGCCGAGCTGGATGAGCGCCGCGGCACCACCGCCGAGGCTCCCGAAGCCGTGGAAATGGCTGCGGAATAATCCCTGAATCGTTTTCCCACAAGGCAGACAGACAACCCTCTGTCTGCCTTTTCCAAGCAATTTTGTAAAGGAGGTTTTCCCCTTGCGTCAGATCGTGAATTTCAACGCTGACTGGCTCTTTTCCAAGGAGACCTGCGACACCCCCGTTTCCCTGCCCACCGGCTGGGAAGCCATCTCCCTGCCCCACAGCTGGAACGCCACCGATGGTCAGGATGGCGGCAACGACTACCACCGCGGTGCCTGCTGGTATGTAAAGACCATCCAGAAGGCTGACCTGCCCGCTGCCGACCGCTATTATCTGGAGCTGCAGGGCGCCAACTCTTCCGCCGATGTGTACCTCAGCGGCAAGCATCTGGCCCACCACGATGGCGGCTACTCCACCTGGCGTGTGGACCTGACCGACCACCTCACCGGCAGCGACCTGCTGGCGGTCAAAGTGGACAACAGCCCCAATGACACCGTCTATCCCCAGATGGCGGACTTCACCTTCTACGGCGGCATCTACCGCGATGTGAACATCGTCTGCGTCAGCGAGAGCCACTTTGATCTGGACTACTACGGCGGCCCCGGCCTCAAGGTGACCCCTGAGATCGTGGAAAAGGATGCCAAGGTGGAGATCGAAGTCTTTGTGACGGGCCTGAAGGATGGCCTCAAGATCCGCTACACCATCAACACCCCCTGCGGCTGCGAAGTTGCCACCGCCACCGCCGCTGACACCAAAGTGGTGCTGGATATCGCCGATGTGCACCTGTGGCACGGTCGCAAGGATCCCTTCCTCTACACCGCCAAGGTGGAACTGCTGGACGGCGAAACCGTCATCGACAACATCTCCACCCGTTTCGGCTGCCGCACCTTCCGCATTGATCCCGACAACGGCTTCATCCTCAACGGCGAAGAGTACCCCCTGCGCGGTGTCAGCCGCCATCAGGACCGCTGGGGCATCGGCAACGCTCTGCTGCCTGAGCATCACCGCGAGGATATCGACCTGATCATGGAAGTGGGCGCCACCACCATCCGTCTGGCTCACTACCAGCATGCCCAGTACTTCTACGATCTGTGCGACGAAAAGGGTTTGGTCATCTGGGCCGAGATCCCCTACATCTCCAAGCACATGCCCGATGGTCGCGCCAACACCATCTCCCAGATGAAGGAACTCATCACCCAGAACTACAACCACCCCTCCATCGTGGTCTGGGGCCTTTCCAACGAGATCGGCATCGGCGGCGGCGCGGAGGATATGCAGGATAACCACAAGGCGCTCAACGCCCTGTGCCACGAGATGGACAAGACCCGCCTGACCACCATCGCGGCGGTTTCCATGTGCAAGATGGATGATCCCTACCTGCAAATTCCCGATGTGGTCAGCTACAACCACTACTTCGGCTGGTACGGCGGCGAAGTGGACATGAACGGCCCCTGGTTTGACAAGTTCCACGCCACCCACCCCAACATTCCCATCGGCTGCTCCGAATACGGCTGTGAAGCCCTCAACTGGCACACCTCCGAGCCCATGCAGGGCGACTACACCGAGGAATACCAGTCCTACTACCACGAGGAGCTCATCAAGCAGCTCTTCACCCGCAAGTACATGTGGGCTACCCACGTGTGGAACATGTTCGACTTCGGCGCCGATGCCCGCAGCGAAGGCGGCGAGAACGGTCAGAACCACAAGGGTCTGGTCACCATGGACCGCAAGTACAAGAAGGACTCCTTCTATGCCTACAAAGCATGGCTCAGCGATGATCCCTTCGTGCATCTGACTTCCAAGCGCTACATCGACCGCGTGGAGGATGTCACCAAGGTGACCGTCTACTCCAACCAGCCCGAGGTGGAGCTGTTCGCCAACGGCGTATCCCTGGGCAAGAAGACCGCCGAGGATCACTTCTTCAAGTTTGACGTGCCCAACGTGGGCGAAACCAAGCTGGAAGCTGTGGCTGGCGATCTGCGGGACGAAAGCATCATCCGCAAGGTGGATACCTTCAACGAGGAATACCGCCTCAAGGAAGAGGGCGCCGTCATCAACTGGTTCGATATCACCACCCGGGAAGGCTACCTGTGCCTCAACGACAAGATGAGCGAAGTTCTCAAGACCCTCCGCGGCAAGATGCTCTTTGCCAAGCTGGCCAAAAAGCTGCTGGGCGGCGGCAAAAAGGGCGGCAAGGTCAAGGCCGCCGGCTTTGAGATCAAGCCCGATTCCGGCATGATGACCATGATGGGCGGCTTCACCGTGCTGCGCCTGTTCACCATGATGGGCGGCATGGCCAACGTGAACTTCACCAAGGAAGAGCTGCTGGACATCAACAAGAAACTCAACCGCATCCGCAAGAAGAAGTAAAACGGGATGAAGGCAGGGAACGAAGGCAGGGGCGCTGCCCCTGCACCCTGCTCAAGGGCCTGGGGCCCTTGAGAATCCCGCATACTGCGCCTGCTTTGCAGGCGCAGGGATCGGATAACAGCATAACGCCAGACTGCAAATACAGTCTGGCGTTTCAGATTGTCAAATAACCCAGGAGGTGTAGGAGGGCCGCAGCCCTCCTACTTTCAATCCGAAACCAGCGACATGCGCGGTGGTTTCGGAACCCTTGCGAAGCAAGGGATTCCTATCGCCGTTTGCCGCCCGGGGGGCCGTAGGTTCCTAGGCAAACGGTGCAAAACTCGTCAAAAAAGTTGCCGAAGGCAATTTTTTGACGACCTACGCCAGACTGCAAATACAGTCTGGCGTTTTTTGTCGTTCTCACTGAAGATCATCTGGAATCACGCAGGTTTTTCCGGTGATGCCCATGCTGAACACCACGCAGTTTCTGTCCTTTGTGGCAGTCCCCGATACACAAAACCCCCGGGCCGCCAAGCAGCCCGGGGTAAAAAGGAGTGTTGCGTATTACTTCACCAGACGGATCACGTTCCAGCTCAGGCTGGGCAGCTTCACTTCCAGCTGACCGCCGTCGATGGTGCCGCCGTTGCCGGCGGTGGGAGCCACATTGTCAGGATTGGCCTCGGTGTTGATAGCCTTCACATCATCGTGATGGAGCACGATATGCTCGGCGATCTTCAAGTCGCCAAAGCCGCGCAGGTCGGCGTTCAACAGGATGTCCTCTTTCATGTCGCGGTTTACGGCGAAGATGGTCACGGAACCATCGTCAGCCAGCGTGGCAGTGCCATCCACCAGCGGCACCTGCTCGTAGTCGGAGCAATCGTAGGTGGGGCTGTTGATGACGGGGCGCAGAGCAGTTCCGCGACCGTACTTGGAGGCATGCATCAGGGGCCAGTAGATGGTCTGGGCCCACACGCCGCCGCCATTGCGGGTCATGATGGGCGCGATCACGTTCACCAGCTGGGCAAGGCAGGCCACCTTTACGCGGTCAGCGTTCTTGAGGAAGGTGATCAGCATGGCGCCAACCAGCAGGGCATCCTCGAAGTTGTAGATGTCCTCCAGCAGCGGCAGGGCGCGGTTCCACTTGTCCTGCTTCCAGATTTCCTTGTCCTGCTCGTTGGAGTGGTACCACACGTTCCACTCGTCAAAGGACAGGTTGATCTTCTTCTTGGAGTGCTTGGTGCCGCCCACGGCATCGCAGATGGCGACCACGGTCTTGATGAAGCCGTCCAGGTCCATGTTGCGGGCCAGGAAGTCGGGGGTATTGTTGGTCTGGTTGCCGTAGTAACGGTGCAGGCTCACGTAGTCGATCTGATCGTAGCACTGGGTGAGCATCTCGTACTCCCAGCTGCCGAAGGTGGGCATCTGGTAGGAGGAGGAACCGCAGGCCACCAGCTCGATGGAGGGATCCACCCACTTCATCATCTTACCGGCTTCGTTGGCAACGCGGCCATACTCGTAGGCGGTCTTCTGACCCATCTGCCAGGGGCCGTCCATTTCGTTGCCCAGACACCACAGCTTGATGCCGAAGGGATCCTTGGCGCCGTTCTTGATGCGCAGGTCGCTCCAGTAGCTGCCGCCGGGATGGTTGGCGTATTCCACCACATTGCGGGCTGCGTCCGGGCCGCGGGAGCCCAGATTGACGGCATACATCACATCGGTGTTGGCCTTCTTGGCCCAGTCCACAAACTCGTGCAGACCCACTTCGTTGGTCTCGGTGGTGAACCAGGCCAGATCCAGCCGCTTGGGCCGCTGATCCCGGGGGCCGATGGAATCTTCCCAGTTGAAACCGGAGACAAAGTTGCCGCCGGGGTAACGGGTGACCGGCACATCCAGCTTGCGCACCATGTCGATCACATCCTGACGGAAGCCGTTCTCGTCAGCGGTGGGATGGGTGGGCTCGTAGATGCCGCCGTACACAGCGCGGCCCAGATGCTCAATAAAGGAACCGTAGATGCGGGGATCGATCTTGCCGATGGCAAAATCCCGATCCATGATCATCGTTGCTTTTTTCATTGGCTGTTACTCCTTGCTAATCCAAGTTGGCAATGCATGCCTTTTGAAACAGTACTACAGATACGAGGGAAAATCAACCCTTTACAGCGCCTGCGGTCATGCCTTCCACGATGAACTTCTGGGCCAGCAGGTACAGCACCAGCAGCGGCAGGATAGCAAAGCAGGAACCGGTGATCATCAGGTCGTAGTTGTTGCCGTAGGGAGTGAACAGGGTGTTCAGGCCCAGCGGGATGGTGTACTTATCCATGCTGGAGATGACCAGCAGAGGCCACAGCAGGGAGTTCCACGCGCCCATGCACACCATGACTGCCATGGAAGCGAAGGCGGGCAGCATGATGGGCATAACGATGCGGATGAAGATGCCGTACTCGGTGCAGCCGTCCACACGGCCCGCGTCCAGCAGGTCGTTGGGCACGCCCTCCAGGAACTGCTTGAAGAAGAACACCGCGCTCATGTTGACCAGGAACGGCAGCATCACACCGGCGTAGCTGTTGCGCAGGCCCATGGCGTTGATCTGGGTGTACATGGGCAGCATGAGGATCTCCAGCGGGATCATCATGACCAGCAGCACGCACAGGAACAGCACATTCTTGCCCTTGAAGTTGTACTTGGAGAAGCCGTAGGCCACCCAAGAGGAAGCCAGCAGCGTCAGCACGCCCTGAATAGCCACGATCATCAGGCTGTTCTTATACCACAGGAAGTAATCGTGGGGGCCGTAGGTGCCATCGCTCATGATGCCGGTGAAGAGGTACTTCCAAGCTTTCAGGTGCAGCTTTTCCGGCTGGATGCTCAAATTCAGGCCGCTGATGAACAATTCCGCGCCGCCCTTGAAGGTACCCAGCAAGAGCGCCCACAGCGGGATGATGATCAGGATCGCCAGAACCGTGAAGAAGGCAACCAAAAGCACCGTGGAGAGGATTCGCAGGCCATTGTTTTCTTTTTTCGGGCTGGTGGCTTGTACAGTCGTCATGGCTTAACCCTCCTTCTTCTTGCCCACGGTGATGGTGCCGGTGGCAATCAACTGGGCAACGGTGATCACCATCGCGCCCGCCAACAGCACCAGACCCACAGCGCTGGCAAAGCCCATCTTGTCCACCTTTTCAAAGCCGTAGCGGTACAGGTAGCCCACGATGGTCAGGCCGTAGTTCTTGGGGGAGTTGTTGGTACCGAAGATCATCAGGCTTTCGGTGAACATGGAAAGACCGGCGTAGATGGAAATGGTCAGCACATAGATGGCGGTGGGCTTGAGCAGCGGCAGACCCACGTGCAGGAACTTCTGCACCGCGTTGGCGCCGTCAATGTCCGCAGCCTCGTACAGATCGCCGGGGATGGACTTGATACCAGCCATGTAATAGAGAATATTCATACCAGTCCAGCGCCAGCAGCACAGCAGCACCATGGCGAACATGGCGGTGCCTGCACTGTGTTTCATCCACGGAATGGCTTCCAGACCAAACAGGGCGCGGACCTGATTCATAAGCGAGCCGGGCAGCTCGGAGAACATCATACGGAAGATGATACCGGCAACAACCACGGAGCAAAGCACAGGCATATAGTAGATGGCTTTGAAGAAGCCGGATGCCTTCATGGCCTTGGTTTCCAGCATGTACGCAAACAGGAGCGGGAATGGCACCAGCAGCGCGCAGGTGAGCACCATGTAGGTCATGGAATTCTTGACCGCGATGTAGAAGTTCTTGTTGCCGAACATATCGGTGTAGTTTTTCCAGCCGATCCATTCGCGGGAAGCGCTCTTGATGGACTGGAAGCTCATCTGCACCGTGGAGATGAACGGAGAGAGGAAGAAGACTAAAAAGATGATGATAAACGGGAACACAAACACATAGGGAGCGATCTTCTGGGAATAGAGCAGCTCCCGGTTAAAGAACACATACAGGCCGATAAAGAAGATACCGGCTACAGCAGGCCACACTCTGTAGCGGGCGATATTCAGCCACAGGCTCTGGAAAGCGGAATAGCTTTCGCCTTCGGCAAGGGGCGCGAAGAAGTAATCGCTCAGATCCTTGCCCTGATCGAAGGCCTGGTCATACCGCACGGCCTTGCCGCTGAGAGAAAACAGCGCCCCAACGCTCAGGGCGATCAGCAAAAGGCCGATGATGAGCAGCGGCAGGGTCGCCAGCCTTTTCTTTCTGGTTTGTGCCCGTGCCGCCTCAAGGCTGGTCAAACTGGCATTTGCATTCATAATTTTCAGCGCTCCTTTGCGTGAGGATTGCAGGGGATTTGGAGAAAAAGCGCATGGGAGCCGAAGCTCCCATGCGCCGGTAGCTTGGGAAGATTAGAACAGGTCGCTGTCGATGGAATCCTGAGCGGCTTCCAGAGCGGTAGCGGTGTCCACACCGTCAACGTACACTTCGTTCCACAGGGTGGAGCCCAGGTAGCTGTTGATGGTGGGGCTGATGGAGGTGGACAGCACGTAACCGATCTCGTTGCGCACGGCGATCAGAGCATCCACGGGATAGCCAACGAAGTAAGCGTTGAAGGCATTGGTGTCATCCTTCATGAGGGTTTCGTTGTCCCAAACAGCGGTGTTGATAGGATCGAAGCCCAGGAAGGACCAGATCTTCTCGTTGCCGGTGGGGCCAATCTTGGCGAAGGCCAGGAAGCGACCAGCCAGATCGGGGTTGGTGCCCTTCGCATACACGACGGTGCCGGTGCCGCCCTGACCGATGGAGCGGATCTGGCCTTCTTCAAACACGGGGCAGGGAGCGACCACGTAGCGATCCTTGCAGGCATCACCGATTTCGCCGGTGAAGCGGCTCATGAACCAGTAGGGCATGATGACGCAAGCGATCTTGTTGTTGGCGATGTAAGCCTTGCCTTCTTCGGTGTCAGGCTGACCACCGGGGCAGGTTTCGGCGATGCCGGCTTCCAGCCAGGCCTTCTGGGTGTCGATGATCTTGGCAACTTCGGGGGTGTTGACGAAGGCGGATTCGCCATCCTGCCAGTCCTTACCCTGCTGAGCCAGCATCAGGGAAGCAACCCACTGGGTGCTGGTTTCCACGGTGCCCATCCAGGCATCCGGCACAGCAGCCTTCAGGGTCTTGCCGGCTTCCAGCCACTGATCCCAGGTCTTGATGGCGGTGTAGTCAACGCCAGCGCTCTCCAGCAGAGCCTTGTCGTAGAAGGCGACCATGGCGCCAACGTGGGTGGGAGCGCCGTAGTACTTGCCATCCTTGGCGTAGATCTCAAAGCGGGCCTTGACCAGGTCAGCCATGAAGGGCTCCATGTAGGGGGTCAGGTCGGTCAGCTTGTCGTTGAAAGCCAGAACGTTGGGGAACTGGCCCAGCTCGACGTCGCACAGGTCGGGAGCGCCTTCGTCAGACTCGAGGGCGATCTTGTACTTGTTGTGCATGTCGTCGTAACCGATGGTGGTCACTTCCAGAGCGATCTGCTCGGTGGGGTTCTGCTCGTTCCACAGCTTAGCCATGTCCTCGTAGAACTCCTGATGCTGGGCGATAAAGGTCCACATGGTGAGGGTGGTGGGGGCGGCTTCGGCGGAAGCAAAGCTGCACAGACCCAGCAGCATGCTCAGCGCGAGAACCAGAGCGATGATTTTCTTCATGGGGATATCCTCCTTCTTTATTGTTGAAGAGGCCTTGGCCTCCTCAGGAACGATTGACGGGGCGTTACTCCCATCCCACTGGTTACATTAACGTTAATGTTGCTAAGAAAATTGAATCAGACTGCTCTCCCAGCCCAAATCCTTGTTTCTTACATTAACGATAATGTATCCTTCGGTAATTATGATACGATGTATTTTTTGTTTTGTCAAGTACCAAAATTGACAAATTTTCTCGAACGTGGTACAATCCATTGCGCCACAAGGAAAAATTCGGGATTTTTTTGTCTCAGAAGGTGAACTGCAATGTCTGTTTTAGATAAGAAGCGGGTGACCCTGCAGGATGTAGCCACTGCCACTGGGTACTCGGTCAATACCATCTCCCACGCGCTGAAAAACAAGCCGGATATCGCCCCCGCCACCAGGGAGAAGATCCAGCAGGTAGCCCGGGATATGGGCTATGTGCGCAACGAGATGGCCCGCTCCCTGCGTTCTGGACGCACCAAAACGTTGGGGGTCATTGTGGGCGGCATGTCCAACCCCTTCTACGGTCTGATGGCGGACGCCATTCAGGATGCCGCCATGAAACTGGGCTATACCCTGCTGATCCTCTGCTCCCGCGATAAAGAAGAAATCGAACAGAAAGTGCTGGAAACCGCCATCAGCCGTCAGGTGGACGGTGTATTGCTGTTTCCCAGCTGGTCCTCCCAGAAGAGCATCGACCGGCTCAACGCCGTGGGTATCCCCCATGTGCTCATGGCCCGTTACCTGAAAGAGGGACAGGATGACAGCGTGGTCTGCGATGAGGAAAAAGGCGCCTATCTGGCCACCAAACACCTACTGGAGGCAGGCCGCAAACCCGCCTATCTGAGTTCCTTTGACGTGGTCTACAGCAGCGAGCGGCGTTTTGCCGGATTCCTGCGGGCCTGCCGGGAGGCGGGGCTGCCGGAAGAAGAATGCCGCCACGCCGTATACGAGAGCAACGAAGATCTGATCGCGCAGGTGCTTCAGTGGAAGGAAGAGGGCGTGAACGGCCTGTTCATGTTCTGCGATCTGGAGGCGTGGAACATCAACCTGCTGATGCATCAGCACGGTCTGCGGATCCCGGATGATTTCGCCATCGTGGGCTTTGACAACATTCAGGAATCCTGGAACCTACCCTCTCCCCTGTGCACCATCGGCTGGGATACGGTCAGCATGGTGGACAGCGCCATCACGCTTTTGCGCCGCCGCATTCACCATGAGGAGTTCGCCCCCCAGACGGTGGTATACGATCCCTATCTGGTATGCCGCAGCAGCTGCGGACGGTAAGGAGATCCCATGGATTTTCAAGCGTTTATCAATGATATTGTCACCAACCGTTGGAATGTGCACGGGGTAGAGGCGATTCAGCAGGGGCAGCTGTGTTACAGCTGGGGCGATAAAACTGGGCTCCATCCCATCTATTCTGCCACCAAATCGGTGCTGTCCGTGGCGGTGGGCATTGCCGTGGACGAGGGCAGACTGGATCTGTCCGCACCCCTGACGGAATACCTGCCCAAAGCCGCGCTGGCGGACATGACTGCTGCCCAGCGCAAGGCCTTTGCCCCCGTCACCCTCCACCGGCTGATGACCATGTCCGTCAAAGGGTTCCCCTTCCGGGCCGAAGGCAATGACTGGCTGGCTTATTCCCTGGCCTGTCCGCTGGAACATCCGGAGATCCCAACCTTCGATTACAGCAACATCCCCGCCTACCTGACCGGCGTTGCCCTGACCCATGCCATCTCTCAGGATGCCGGGCAGTGGATCCGGGAACGCATCTTTGCACCGCTGGGTATTGCCGACTGCCGCATGGGCCGCTGCCCCTCCGGCTATTTCTACGGCGCTTCCCAGATGGAGCTGTCCGTGGAAAGCCTGTGCAAAATCGGCTTGATGCTGATGCAGGGAGGCGTTTATCAGGGACAGCGCATCGTCTCCGAAAAGTATGTGAACACCGCCACCTCCGTTCAGCAGATGAACCGGGAAGGCGGCTACGGCTATTTCTTCTGGAAATACCGGGACGGCTTCAGCATCAACGGCAAATGGAAGCAGAAGTGCTATGTGCTGCCAAAGCAAGGGCTGGTGATCGGCTATCTGAGCCATATTGAGGATCCCTCCCATGCGCTGGTGGAAAGCATGGAAAAGCATCTGCTGGGGATCGAATAACAAGGAGCGTCTTTCATGCCAAACAAAGAACCTGCGGCACTCCAAACCAAGCCGTCCAGCCATATCGTCTACTTTGACTACCTGAGGATCCTGGCAACCCTGACGGTGATCCTGCTGCATGCTGCCGCCCCCAATTGGCTGGCGTTGGATTGCGCCACTGCCCAGTGGAAGATCCACAACTTTTTTGATGGCGCAGCCCGGTGGGCGGTGCCCGTATTCGTGATGATGAGCGGCGCGCTGTTTCTCAGCCCTGCAAAAAAGGTCACCCTTGAACAGATGATCCGCAAATATGCGCTGCCCATGGTGGTCACCTTTTTGGTATGGTCGGTGCTGTACGCCATCACGGATGTGCTGCGCAGGGATGCCCCCGACCTGCTGTTCTTTAGCAGCATGGTGATTCGGGGACACTATCATCTGTGGTTTTTGCTGCTGATCAGCAGCCTGTACCTGTTGGTGCCCATCCTGCGGAAGATCACCGCGGATGACGCGCTGACCCGCTACAGCATCCTGTTGGGAATCCTGTTTGTGATCATCATCCCCCGGGCGTTGTTCCTGCTGGAACAGACACTGGGCGCAAGCAAACCGCAGGTGGTTGCCACCCTGACGGATGTGTTCCACTACACCGCCTTTGCCAAAGCGTCGGTGTATGTGCTGTATTTTCTGCTGGGCCATGCTCTGTACACCACGGAGCTGAAACCCGTCTTTCGTTTTTCTTTATACGGGCTGGGTCTGATCTGCTTCGGGATGATGTTCCTGCTGACCGACTGGGCGACCGGGCGCAACGGCAGGCAAGTAGCCTGGTTTTTCGAACCGGAAGCCTTCCATGTGTTCGTCATCAGCGTTGACGCCTTCGTGTTCGGCAAATATGAGCTGAGCCGGCTGCCGCTGGGGGCAAAGGCCAGATCCGCGGCGAAGTATATTGCCAAGCGGAGCTTTACCATGTATCTGGTGCATGCCATCGTGCTGGAGGTGCTCAACCGGATGGGGCTGCATACCCGTGCCTTCCATGCCGGGCTGAGCATTCCTGCCCTGACGCTGGCGGGGTTTGCCATCTCGCTGGCGCTGGCGGTGCTGATTGACTGGGCCAAGGCCCGGGTCGCCGGCAGGCTGAGCCGAAAAGCGGCTGGATAAAAGCGTGTCCAACAATAAGAGGTTGCTGCAAATGGCGGTTTGCAGCAACCTCTTTTCGCTATCGATTATTCCAGTCCGTTTGCATCCTGAAACACCGGTTCATCCTTCTCATCATACCGGAGCCAGCGCAGGTGGGCGTGACGGTTGGGATCGCTGAGAGCGCCGCCCTTGAAGCCCGGGTAGGGGCGTGCGTGGAACACCAGCACATCATTGCCGTTTTCATCCTTGGTGAAGCTGTTGTGGCCCGGGCCGTACAGGCCGTTCTTGGGCTCGGATACCATCACCGGTACGGGGGACTTTTTCCAGGAGGCAGGATCCAGCAGATCGGCGTTTTCATCTGCCACAAGCAAACCCATGGCATAGCGCTCGTCGGTGGCGCTGCCGGAGTAGGTCAGGTACAGCTTGCCGCCGTGGTGCAGCACAGAGGGACCTTCGTTGACCCGGAAGCCAAGGCATTCCCACTCGTATTCCGGCTGGGTGAGCATCACGCCGGGCAACTCCAGCACGCCGGGCTGGGGCATACGGGCAATGTACAGGTTGGAGTTGCTGTCGATGGCAGGATCCCGCTGGGCCCAGATCAGGTAGGTCTGGCCTTTGTTCTGGAGCACAGTGGAATCCAGCGTGAAGGTTTCCCAGTCGGTCTTGACCTGCAGAAGCTCGGTGAACTCACCCTCCATGGGATCGGCGCTGGGGTTTACCAGCACATAGGTGCGGTGGTCAAAGCAGCCCCGGGGATCCGCATCATCCTGCGCGGCGGCGAAGAAGATATACCACTTGCCCTCCAGATAGTGGATCTCCGGCGCCCAGATGTTCTTGCTCATGGGGCCTTCGGTGTGGCGGGTCCATACCACCTTGGGCTGGGCGGCGGACAGTCCCTCCAGCGTATCCGCGCTGCGCAGTTCGATCAGGTCGAACGCTGGCACGGAGGCGGTGAAATAATACTTGCCGTTGGTGTGTTTGTATACAAAGGGGTCAGCCCGTTGATCCAGCAGTTTCATGGTCTTCATGGTGGTCACTCCTCCAATCCAGAATGAACGCAAAAGAATCTTTTGTCCCATTAACGTTAATGCAACTAATGAAAAAAGAAAACGCTTTTTGCGCCGGATTCTGTTGCTTGCAAGTATAGGATACCGTCTGGCGGGCGTCCTGTCAAGGGACAGGGCGTGAATTTCCTGTGAAATCGCATGGGCAGGGATTGTCCCTGCCGCAGAAAAACAGCCCCGGCACAGCGTTTTCTGTACCGGGGCTCAGACTGTCGAAAAACCCATACTTCTGTTCAAAAGTCGCACATCTTGCACCTACGGTGCTCGCTGTGCTTGCTGAAAAGCGCTGCGGCGCAAGGTTTTGTGGGCTCTGCCCACACCCGGCAGGAAACTGAGTTTCCTGCACCTTCCCCTTTTTTGACAACCTGAGCCCCGGCACAGCGTTTTCTGTACCGGGGCCGTTCTGACAGCGCAAAAGAAATGTCGTTTAATTGTCCCATTCATCCCACGCCGTGCCTGCCAGACCCTCCAGAATGGAGCCGCAGGCCCAAGGCATCAGGGCGAACCAGGTGCTGGCTGGGGAACCGTCCGGATAGGTTTCCGTCAGCAAACCCTGAGAATGGCAGTACCGCTCGCTCATCCAGCCGGTGAGGCCATAGTCCAGCTCCCGATCAGCGGTGTTGTGGCACTGGCAGCTCCACAGGATGGTATCGCACAGGCGGCTGCGGATATACGCATCCTCCCGTTGGGACAAATAATAGTACATCTCATCGCACACCGACGAGGACATGGGATGGATATGGGGATTGGTGACGGAGGTGATGCTGCCGCCGCAGCTGTGCCAGCCCACCTTGCTCAGGGGCGGCACCTGAATGGGCGTGTTGTAGCAGAACTTGAAGGTGTATTCGTAGTGCAGCGCATCCCTCAGCATGGTCAGAAGAGCCGGATCCTTCGTGATCCTGTGCAGGTCGCAGGCAGCGCGGACGTACGCCAGAATGCCCTCAGAGTCGATCTGCTTGTCGATATCCAGCGGACCGCCGTAGCATTCCTGGCTCTCAATGAAGGTATCGTGATAGTAGTACATGCTGCGCATCATGCCGTCCACCCAGGCATCCTCCCCGGTGATCCGGGCAAACCGGGCGGCTGCCGCCATCAGCCAGCAGCCGGAGAAGGAATCGTAGCACAGACCGGCGCCGGTGATTTCGGACAGCACATAGGGGTATTCCCCGTCGCCATTGCGGCTTTTCTCGGTAACCGTCAACACGCCCCGGACAAAGTTCAGCCATTCTTCATGCTCCACGCCGTGCTGCTTTTCCAGCTCGTAGGCTTTCAGGATCAGGAAACAGGACTGGCCCACCAGATAGGCCGCATGACCGGGCACCGGCTGCTTGTGGCTCCACCAGCCATTGTTGTCCCAGCGCCCATTCTCCTTTTCGCACATATAGGGCAAACCGCTGTTGGGGTTCAGGGAAGCCTCCACAATATGGTCGATGCAACAGATGGCCTGTTGGCGCACATCCTCCCGCCCCAGCCGATGGGCGCACTGGAGCATGGGCGTTGCGGCAGAAAGACCGTTGGTCCACGAAATGGAGGGCAGCTCCCGGTACTCGAAATGGTCGCCCTTGTCGAACACAAAGCAGGCATAGGAGCTTTTCTCCGGCAGCCACGCATCCCGGGCAATGGCGGTGACCATATCGTCGATGGTCTGCCGCAGGGAGGTTCTGCGCCGGGGCGCTTCATGGAACAGGTCGTACACCGTGGTCAGGGCATGGTGCAGCACCTTCTCCGTCTCCCCGGACAGGTCGAACTGGTACAGGGTGACGGTCACGCTTTCGCCTGCCGCCAGCATCAGGCAGTTATCCCCCAGAGGAGCACGGGGATAGTACTTGTGAGAATCCACAAAGAACCAGGGGGCGTTTTCATAGCCCAGCGTATAGCTGATCTCCATGGGATCCAGCGAGCAGCCGAACCCGGCGAACTGGTCAAGTTCGCCCGTGAAACCCGGCTGCCACTGCCGCCGCCCCTCGGGGGTGCGGATCAGGTAGGGCGAGCCGCACAGACCCTGTAACCGGAAGTCGTAATAGCCAAAAGCCGCCGGGTGACTGAGCCGGTCGCTGCGGGTCATCCACCAGCGGAAGGCCGGGAACTGCTCCTCCATACGCAGCCGGGGGGTCTGGCTGTCGGTGAACAGGGGCGCGTCGCCCCTGTTGGTGCCATACATGAATCCCGGCAGGAAATAGCGGGGCGGGTATGGATCTTTGGATACGAAGTACCGGGGATCCGGCACATCCAGCGGCAGGGAAATGCGGACAATGCCCCGCCAGGGTTCGCTGCCCTCATTGACAACGGTCACCTGCTGCTGCCATGGCGCATCGGCTGAACCGTCGCCGCAGAGGGTGACAATATTGACCTTGATGGGCAGAGTATCCAGCGGCAGATAGGTTTCGGCCTCGCCAAAGGGGCGGGCGGTGATGCGCAGCTTGGTCATGAGCATTCTCCTTTGCGTGTTGTTCGGATATTGTACATCAAAAAAGATGTGACACTGGAGGGAGGGTTCTTAAGGATGAATTTATCCTTCCAACGAAAAAGCGAGCATTTGGCGAATATACCGGATGCTCGTTTGCATATGGTGCGCCAATATACGCAATGCACGGGTACCGTGCGTATCATTGCGCCCTCACCTAACAAGGGAAAGTGGGCTTTCGGCCTGCTCGACAAATTGGAATTTACTAAACTATAAAAAGATTATCTATTGCTATATACAGAAAGGGAACATACATAAAAAACAGACTCAACCTTTCCCATAGACCTTCATATGAAAATGCTGTGTCTTTAAAATTGTCT
>SVGQ01000065.1 GCA_015056245.1 Clostridiales bacterium
GGTGCTCGCTGTGCTTGCTGAAAAGCGCTGCGGCGCAAGGTTTTGTGGGCTCTGCCCACACCCGGCAGGAAACTGAGTTTCCTGCACCTTCCCCTTTTTTGACAACCTGAGGCCGCTGAATGCGGCCTTTTTTACTGTTGAATATATGTGATATTCCTGTTACTATGCTGTTTACCCCTTCACAACACCCTTTTTCAAAATCACATTGGCATACTGGGCCTGCTCCCCCGTGGCCACGATGCAATAAGCCTTGGCAGCCCGCTGGTAATACGCAAAGCGCTCCACAAAGGTGGGGGTGGTATCTGGTTCCGCCTTTATCAGAATATCCGCATAGTCCTTCCAGATGACCGGGTCCACGGGATCGCCGGGAACCACCTGCATGAGGGCAAAATGATTGGCATCGTACTGATCCAGCGGGATCAGCTGCAGAATGGCCTCCAGCAGACGGGGGATATCCAGCCCATCGGCACGGATCACCTTGGGGCCCAGATTCATGGCGGGGAAATGGGCATCCGCCAGCACAATCTCGTCGCCGTGGCCCATTTCGCACAGGCATTTCAATAATTCGGGCGAGATCAATGGAGAAATACCTTTCAGCATACGGCTGCTCCCTTCTTATTCTGCCATGTGATGCACATAGGGCATCTGGGGCAGGTTTTCAAAACGATAAAACTGCTGGGCGTTCTCATGAAAGAACAGTTGCTTCTCCTCAGGGGTCATAAGCGACGATTTATCGATGAAATCCCAGCTCATGCGGTAAGTGATGGCGGTCATGGTGCGGGGATAATCGGAACCCCACATCAGCTTATTCATACCGCAGATGTCCCGGGCTTCCAGAATGGCCCGCACAGCTGATGGATAGGGGTAGAACTCGCTGTTGAACAGCCATGTGATACCGCCGCTTTCCACAAACACGTTGGGGTGTTGGGCCAGCCGGATCTGTTCCTGCCAATTCTGGGTGGTGACCATGCCGAAATGTCCGATGGCAATGCGCAAGTGCGGATACTGCTGGATCATCTCCCGCAGGCTGCCGGTCTGAAGATCGCCATCCGCCAGATCGATGCCGATAAAGCGGTCGTTGGCGGCAGCATGGGCAAAGACCGCCTCATGATGGGTCAGATCCTGATCCTTCAACCGTCCGGCACAGATCTTGATGCCGTCCATGCCGGATATGTCAGGCAGGCCGTTTTCCTCATACAGGGCACTGACGCGGATCCGCAGCGGATGCTCCTGACGAACCTGGCGCAGGTAGCTGTCCTGATTGCCGTCGATGTATTCCTGCGTGACCACCGCGCCAGCCACCTGAGCGAAATCCATATTGGCAAGGAGCCGTTCCACGCTGTTGAAGCCATCGGTCATGTAGGCGGGCATCATCTGACGCACCACCGCGCCGAACTGGCTTTTGCCGCCGCCAAGATCATATACGGGCAGTCCGTTCACCATACCCTGCTGTTTTTTCCACAGATGGAGATGGGCATCAATCATAGGGTTCACTCCTTTGATGGATAATCAGAAACGGACTGAGGCTTCCCGCCCGGAATAGATCACTTCCACCGGCTCCTGACCGATCAGGTGTGCCAGCAGGCGCTTCTCAGCAGGCATGCCGGAATAGCTGCCCTGCTGCGGTTGGATTTCCAGTATACGCTCCGCGTCATTCCAATGGAAGGAAATAGTGACAGCTTCGCCCTGCTCGTAGGCATAGCCGTCGCCCGCATCCTCATAGAGGGTAAAGGAGCCGTCGCAGCCGGGGCAAATGATCAGCTCCAGCGGAGCCTCTGCCAGTTCATCAGTGGACTGTACTTCCGCGCCCCAGGGCAGGATGGCTCCGGCGCGGACGAACAGGGGCACTGTATCCAGCGGTGCATGAACTGTGATGGTCTGACCGCCGGTATATCGCTTGCCGGTGGATAGCTCGTACCAGTCAAAACCGGCGGGCAGAACCACCGTCTCGGTGTCATCGGTCTGGGCAATGGGCGTGGATTCCGGCAGATACTGCATGGGACGGGTCACTGGCTTCACCAGCAGGGTATCGCCCAGCAGCATCTGGTCGCTGACCTGACGCAGCGCCTGATCGCCGGGATATACCAGCGCAGGCACCCGCAGCATGGGGATGCCGTTTCGGTTGTTTTCCGCCATCAGGCTGTACAGATAGGGCACCAAATGGTAGCGCAGCTTGATGGCTTTTTCAATGGCATCGTAGAAAGGCTGGCCTTTCTCGCCGAACTGCCAGATTTCTCTGGGGGTGCCGGTACCGTGGGCGCGCATCATGGGCAGGAAGGCAGCGAACTGCATCCAGCGCACAAACAATTCCCGGTAGCCAAGATCTTCCACACCCCGGTCAAAATCGCCTTCATAGAACCAGGGATCCCAGTCGCCATTGGGGAAGAATGCGCCCGCATCCGTGGACCAGTACCCTTCGCCGGTGGCGCAGAAATTGAGGCCTTCCGGCACCTGTCGGCGCAGGGTTTCCCAGTTGGCGGATACATCGCCGCTCCAGGTGATGGTGGCATAGCGGTGCTGGCCCGCATAGGAAGAGCGGGTCAGATTGCACACGCGCTTGTCCTCACGCACGCTGCGCTGCCCATCGTAGATGCCCTGTGAATGGTGCAGGCTGAACAGATTGATCTTGGTGGGATCGATATACCGCTTGGCTTCGTCCGTGTTCATCTGGGCGCGGCGCAGGGGCTCGGGACGGACGGAACCCTTCCAGTCGCTCTCAAAGGGCTCGGTGCAATCGCACCACCAGGCATCCACCCCATGGGTGAAGAGATGATCCCGGGCCTGCTTCCAGTACAGTTCCCGGGCCTTGGGATCAAAGGCATTGTAGATGAGCCGGTTGCCCAGCATGCAGCCGTTTGCCAGCATTTCGTGGCGGTCGGCGTTGCTGTCGCCCTGCATGGAGGGCCAGATGGAGATCATGAACCGCACCTGACGCTGATGCAGCTGGTCAATAAAAGCGGTGGGATCCGGGAAGCGGGTGATATCGAAGGTTTTCCAGCCCCACTGACCTTCCGGCCAGGATTGCCAGTCCAGCACCAGCACATCCAGCGGTACCTGACGGCGGCGGTACTCGTCCGCAACAGCGATCATTTCATTCGCATCCACATAGCGCTCCTTGGACTGGATGTAGCCCAGTGCATACCGGGGCAGCATGGGCGTTTCGCCAGTCAGTACGCGGTACTTTTCCATCAGGGAAGCATAGCTGCCGTCGCCATAGAAAAAATACCAATCCAATTCATCCGCGCAGTCAGCCCAGAGATAGGAACCCTGCTCATCGTCGTGGAAAGCCATCATGCAGCCCATATCGAACAGGATGCCCCAGCCCTTGGTGGACACCAGCACCGGCACCACAGCCTTCATGTTATGCTGGTACAAAAGCTGGGAACGTCCCCGCAGGTTGCCATAACCTTCCTCGTGGGAGCCAAGGCCATAGAGGCCTTCCTCCGCATCAAAAACAAAGTTCTGGCGGCATTCGTAGGCGGTGCGGTCCTGCCAGGTGCGGCTGGGCTTGGCCCATGCGCGGACACCGTCCACGCTCAGACCTTCCTCCACCTTGCTGTTTTCATCATAGGCGTTGAGGATCACCGGCTTTTCTTCCAGCAGATGGGGGCGGCGATCCGGCTCCCGCAGAAGCGTTTCGCCAGCGGCATTGCGGAAGGTCAGCGCGCCGGTATCCAACGATACCACAGCGGTCAGTTCACCCACGGTGAACAGCGCCTGATGGGCTTCTTCGCAAAGCTGGCCTTCCGTGACGCTTTGACAGATCACAGACGGGCTGGGGTTTTCCAGATACGCATCCCGCCGGGTGTGGGTCACCCGGATGATGCCCGGCTGCATCGCCATCAGGCGGGTCTTGATGCCGCGATGCTCGTATACATAAACGCTTGCTTGCTTCATTGCTTTCGCCTCTCCCTGTTTGGTTGTCTTACACCGGGTCGCTGAACCGCAGCAGAACCTTTTCCAGCGAACCATCATTGTGGGTGAGGGCATCAAAGGCCTGAGCGGCATCGGCGGCTTCATACACCGCGCTGACCATCTTCAGTACATCCACTTTACCAGAAGAAACGATATCGATCAAGGCCTCAAAGTCTGCTGTGTAGGCGTTGCGGCTGCCGAACACGTTCAGTTCCTTCTTGAGCAAAATGGAGTGCAGGAAGGTGGTTTCGGTTTTACCGTTGCCGATGAGGATCAGGTTCGCGCCCTGCGCCGCCTGCTCAATACAGCTGAGGAACGTGACGGACTGTCCGCAGGCTTCCACGCACACATCAAAACCGTTGCCGCCGGTCAGATCCCGCAGCTGCTGAGCAGCATCCGGATCGGTAGCGTTCACCACATGATCCGCACCAAAGGCCTTCGCCATTTCCAGACGGCCTGCCAGCACATCGCTGACGGTGACCTCCGCACCCTTGACCTTGGCAGCCAGCAGGGCAAACAGACCGATGGGGCCTGCGCCGGTCACCAGCAGCTTGTCTCCGGCCTTGACCGGGCAGCGGCTGATGGCATGCTGGCTGATGGCGAAAGGCTCGATCAGGGCCAGCTGCCGGGCGGTCAGACCCTTGCCGGGAATGATGCGGCTCACGGGCATGCGGATATACTCGCAGAAGGCTCCGTCCCGCTGCACGCCCATGGTCTGGTTATCGGTGCAGGCGTTGACAAGCCCCTTTTGGCAGGCATAACAGCCGCCGCAGTTGAAATACGGATTGCAGGTGACGATATCCCCTGCTTTGAGGCCCTTGTCGTTTTCCGGAATGCTGACGATCTGGGCAGAAAACTCGTGACCGGGAATGCGGGGATAGGTGGTAAAGGGCTGGTTGCCGGTAAAGCTGGCTACATCCGCGCCGCAGATGCCGCAGTACAGAACCCGCAGCAGGGCTTCTCCCTCGGCGGGGACAGGGGCGGGCAGATCCACCAGCTGGATCTCAAAAGGCTTGGCAATGGTAATGCCTTTCATGGTGATTCCTCTTTTCAACGGGTGGTATCGATCATCGCCGGGTTCCAGATGACAGCGGTCTTCATGGGCGCGGCTTTGCAGTAGATCTTGTTTTCATAGGCGCCCATGGGATCGGCAGCGAATTCATCCCGGTCGATCAGACCCACGATCTCGTCATAGCGGCTCTTGGCAAGCATTTGAATAGCCTGCTCCATATGATCCTGACGGAAGTTGATGGAGCCGAAGATCAGGTGGTTTTCAAAACCGAAGGGCATGGTATCAAAGGTGACCTTGGGGCCCAGAGAGAAGGAGTTGTAAATGCCGTTGCAGCCCAACACCTTATGCTCAAAGGCGATGCGGTGCTCCACGTTGGAACCGCTGACCCCGATAAAGGTGGTGGCGCGGCCGCCCAGCGCCTGAATGATGGCCTTGGCGCAGTCAGCAGGATCGTCGTAGTTGTTTTTCACATAGATGGCGTCCGCCTGTTCCAGCGCGAAGCGCACCTTGGGGCTGTTCTCATCGCTGCGGCCCACAAAGACGATCTTGGCATGGGGATGCTTCTGACGGATCACATCGCCGATGAACATGCCCGTGGTACCCAGACCGAAGATTACCGTACGCTGGAAGATCTCATCAGCGGCGATGGTGCGGGCTTCTTCCAGACTGCAATGACGGCGGCGGGCGGTCTGACGGAACCAGTGGGCGCTGCCCAGATCCTCCATGCGCTCCAGCTGGAACAGCATACAGGCAAAGGGATCCGGGAACACCATTTTCTTGGCAAAAGACAGATCCAGCTTGCCATCATGCACATAGCCATCCGGGATGGGCAGCAGCATATCCGGGTTCACGTACATGCTGTCGCAGAACAGGCCGTCCGCCTGATCGCAGCCGTATTCAAAGTAAGTCTCATCCTCGGTATAGCGGGTAGGGTCGATGCTGTCGCCGCCGCGGATGAGCACGATGGCAAAACGGTTGATCCCGGGCACCCACACAATGCCTTCGTGACCATTGATGAGACGGTTGGTACCCGCAGGAAACTTGGGGCCCAGCAAACCCTTGCGGCCCATCTCCATCAGTTCGTGATCGGTGCCGCAGAAGCCCACCATCACCGGGTGCACCAATATGCCATCTTTCGCAGGCTCGCCCCTGAGGCGCTGCCGGGGCGGGTTGATCAGTTCCACTTCGCCGTAGACCAGAGGCTTCACGGGGTCATTCTGGAAATAGGTGCCGTAGTTTTTCATGGTTTTTCTCCTTTATCAAGGTGATGATGGACAGCGCATCTGCGGACGGGGAGGGTTTATCCCTTCACAGCGCCAGCCGTCATGCCGGTCACGATGTACTTCTGCCCCAGCAGATACACCACCACCACCGGCAGGCTGGTAAGCACGATGTCCGCGCAGACCAGGTTCCAGTCCTTAAAGTACATACCGAAGAAATTGTATACCGCCAGCGTCATGGGCCATTTGCTGGAACTGCCCAGCACATACAGGGGCAGAACGAACTCGTTCCATGTGTTTAGGAAGGTAAGCACCATCACCGTCACCAGCACGGGTTTGAGCAGCGGCAGGATCACTTCCACAAAAACGCGCATGGCGGACGCGCCGTCAATCACGGCGGCTTCGTCGATATCCGTGGGGATCTTGCCCACGAAACTGTGTATGAGGAATACATTGAACGGTGTCTGTATGGCTGCATACAACAGGATAATACCAATTCTAGTATTTATCAAGTGGGTTCCCTGCATAACCTTCATCAACGTGACAAAGTTGATCGGCATGGCAATGCCCATCACGATGAACATATACAAAAACCGGTGGGTCTTGCTGCGGTTGCGGGAGAGCACGTAAGCCGTCATGGCGGAGAGAATGGTGCAGATGAGCACGCTGCCGCAGGAATAGATCAGGCTGTTGATAAAGGTGGTCGCCAGCTTACCTTTTTCAATGACCACCGCGTAGTTGGACCACTGGAACTCCGTGGGCAGCATCAGGGTCATATCCGATGCGGCCTGCTTGGTCTTGAAACTGTTGATCAATATCAGCAGAAGGGGCGCCAGAAGGATCAGCGACAGTACCCATGCCAGCAGATTCACACCGATGGCGCTCCAGAGTTTCTTTTTCTTCATTGTCTTGTCAACCTTTCCGTTGTTGGTAGGGACTCCTTCAGGCGCTTACAGCTCCACATCTTCGTTGGCTGCCATGCTGCGGATCATAAAATAGCCGATCACCAGCATCACAAGGAACATAATGGTGGAGAGGGTTGTGCCTACAGCGTAACGGCCAAGACCAAATTCTTTATATACGCCCGTATACAGCACCTCGGTGGCATAACCCGGGCCGCCGTTGGTGAGGGAATACACGGTATCGAACACCTTGAGACCGTAGATCACGTTCAGCACGGTGGTCACTGTCAGGGTGGGCATCAACAGTGGCAGGGTGATGTAGCGGAAACAATGCCATGCATTGCCGCCGTCGATGGCGGCAGCTTCATAATACACGGGTGAAATTGCCATGATACCAGCAATAATAATGGTCATGATATAGCCCATACCCTTCCAGATATCCACAGCCATGACCGAATTGAATGCAATTTTGGAGTCGGTCAGCCACTTCTGGCACAGCCCGTCCAGCCCGATGGCGCGCAGGGCAGTGTTCAGCAGACCGATTTTGGGGTTGAGCACGGATTTGAAGATCATACCCACGATCAGCGCCGACAGGATGCAGGGCAGATAGATCACCGTGCGGTGGAAATTGAGCAGCTTGACCTGCTTGGTCATCAAAACAGCCAGAGCCAGACCAAGCACATTTTTCACAATGGTGGTTACCAGCGTAAACCAAAGGGTGTTGCCGATCATCTTCATGTAGTTGTAATCGGAAGAAAAAACCGTTTTGAAGTTTTCAATGCCGACAAAATTCAGCTGATCGGAATAAGCGGACCAGTCCGTAAAAGAATAGCCGATACCCATCACCGCCGGCAGCACGTACAGCACCACGTACAGGATCAGGGTTCCGAAAGTGAAGTAAGTGGGATAGATCTGTTTCTTGTTCATATATCCTCCGCGCCGCCTGCGCCGCATGCATGCAAAAGGTGGCATACACGACTGCTGAGATGATTCCTTCTGGAAGGAAAACAGGGGGAACGAGCACAACCCGTTCCCCCTGCAAGATTCGGAAGATTACTTCCAGGCTTCGTCCTGAGCGGCAACAGCCTGATCGGCGCGGTTGCGGTCGATGTTCTTCAGGAACTGCTCGCTGGTCTGGTCGCCCAACAGCACGGAAACGAGCTCCTTGCCGATTTCCATCCACTGGGGGTTCACATACTTGACAGCGGTCTGATATACGGTGCCCTGCTCGGGATAGGCAGCGTAGAAGGCCTTGAGTTCGTCGGAATACTTATCCTGCACGCCAGCGTAGGGCAGGGTGTTGAACTTGGCTACGTTGTCGATCTGATACTGCAGGTTCTCGGGACGGGCCAGGAACTCCAGATAAGCCTTGGCGGCGTCAGCATTGGGAGAGCCGGACCAGATGAAGCGGGTGGGGCCCACGGGGTTCACGTTCATGATCTGGTTGTCGCACAGGGGGATGACGAAGTAGCCGATATCCTCAGCGGGGAATTCGGGATAGGCAGCATTGATCTCGGTGGGGAAGCCCTGGTTGGCAACGGTCATGGCATACTCGCCGCTGGCGATGTACTTGGCAGCGTCGGTATACTCGTTGGTCATGTAGTCCTCGCCCCAGTAGCCGGCATCCACCATCTGCTTGATCTGGTCAACCAGCAGCTTGGCAGCAGCGCTGTCAGCGAAGGTCATGGTGTTGTTGTTGAGCTTCTCAGCGGTGCCGGGCTCCAGATGCTCGATAGCGGGGCCCATTTCGCAGAACCACAGCTGATGATGCCAGCCGTCGGTCACAGCTTCGAAGATGGGGGTCACGCCGTCCGCCTTGATGGCTTCGCAAACGGCCATGAACTCAGCGAAGTTGGTGGGCACGCTCAGGTTGAGACGGTTGAAGATCTGCTTGTTGTAGGCGATGGCCCACACAGCGGACAGGTCCTGCACGGGCTGACCGTAGAGCTTGCCGTTGACGGAAGTCTCAGCGGCAGCCAGAGGATCCAGCGTGGCAGCCCAGGGCTCGTTGCTCAGATCCAGGGCGTTCTTTTCCACGTTCAGCAGGGTAACCACGTCGAACTGACCAGCCTGAGAGCCGAAGATATCGGTGCACTCGTTGGTGTTCAGCTTGGTCATGAGCAGGTTGGTGTACTGATCGGAAGGAACGATCTGGTAATCGACCTTGATGCCGGTTTCCTGATAGAACTTCTCGCCCAGTTCGATCTCAGCGTCCTGCACCCAGTCCTGGCTGGCGATGTAAGTGATGGTGGTCTCAGCGATGGCACCGGTGGTCATAACCAGGCAAAGCAGGGCAGACAGCACGATGCTCAGAAGTTTACGATGTTTCATGGGTTCTCCTCCTTCTTTGTTGACAAATAGTGCTTTCGTTGTTAGAATGAACAAGCCTTTATTTGTTGTACTTATTTTATCGTTTTTCAACCAGATTGAAAATGTAAATTCTCGCTTAGATTCATGTCAATTTTGAACCAGCCATTTTGAGGGGGTGCCTTTTTGCGACGGTATACCATCCGTTCCATCCTCTTTTCTTCCTATGCCATCATTCTGGTGGTTTTCTTCCTTGCGCTCAGCATTTATTCCTTTACCAGCGAGACCCGCAGGCAATATGATCAGATCGCCCGCGTTTTGGGCCAGAACGCGCAGGTAACGGCAGCCGCCATCGATAATGAATTGAACCAGATGAACACGGTTTCCATGAACGTGTGCTATTCCAGCCATGTGAAGCATCAGTTTGAAATGTACCTGAAAACAGACGATCCTGCTTTGAAAGGCAATCATGTGAAATTGCTGATCGACCTGCTGGCAGGAGTGATCGGTCCCAACCGTACCGTGGATCAGGTGAATCTGTATGAAATGGAAGGCGGCATGATCGCCGCCGGTCTGGATAACCGCCATTACGCTGCCGGACCGCAGGATACCATCTGGTATCAGCCGCTGGCGCAGGAGGGGCAGAAACGCTATATCGCCTATGCAGGCAGTGATCCTGTTCTGGGCAAATACTCCACCGACCCCAACGGCAAGCAGTTTGTGGTTCTGGCCCGGCCCTACATGGATAAGCTGTGGATCCCTCAAGGCTATGTGGAAGTGAAAAACAGCATCCGACGGGTATTCCGGGCTGTGCTGGATTACCAGAGCGCCTATGGCGAAACCATCTGTATCTTTGATGGCAGCGGAAACCTGCTGCTGGGCGCGCCTGATTCCGAAGGACTCTGGACGGCCCTGACCGAGGCTGGTCTGCCCGCCGCCATGACCCGCATCGGTCAGGGCAAGGAAGCAGGCTATGCCCTGTGCATCTCCTCAGAGATGACGGATTTCCATACGATTGCCTACATTGATCGGGCTCATATCTTCGCTCCCCTGTTGGATTACCTGAAAGTGGTCATGGGCATTGGTCTTTGCGTGCTGGCCTTTGCGCTGCTGCTGGCCTATCTGGCTGCCAAGAATCTGACCAACCCCATCCAGTTTATTTACCGGGAAGTGGCCTCCTACGATCTGCCCCTCCCCACCCAAAAGCGCCGCCTGAAAACCCGGATTGTGGAGCTGGCTGCTCTGTACGAAGGTTTTGAACAGATGCAGGCCAAGATCCGTTCAGGCGTACAGCAGCAGCTCACCCTGCAGGAACAGGAGCTGCAGTCCCGCATGCTGGCGCTGCAATCCCAGATGAATCCTCATTTCCTCTACAACAGCCTGTCCGCCATCCAGTCCATGGCTGATGACGGCATGTATGAGGAGATCATCCAGATGTGCCAGAACATGTCCCGCATCCTTCGCTACATCTCTGCCAACGACAACCAACTGGTGCCGTTGAAAGCAGAGCTGGAATGCACAGAAGGTTTCCTGCAATGCATGATCCTGCGCTATCAGGGAGACCTGACCTGCCAGATCGACATGCCCAAGGAGCTGTACGATGTGATGATCCCCAAGCTGTGCGTGCAGCAGCTTTGTGAAAATGCCATCAAATTCGCCACCCAGCAGCGTCCTCCCTGGCACATCCACATCGTGGGCAAGGCGTACGAAGACCGCTATGAGATCTCCATCCGGGACAGCGGCCCCGGTTTTTCCGCCGAAGCCTTGCAGGCGCTGATCGAGTCCATTGATTCCATCAACAAAACCGGTCTGCTGCCCTCCCTGTCCATCGGCGGCATGGGGCTGATGAATATCTACATCCGTTACAAGCTGTTATTCAAGCAAAAAATGATCTTTTCCATTTCCAACCACGAAGCAGGCGGCGCCTGTGTGACGATAGGAGAATACTATGGAGAAAAAGAAGTTACGGGTACTGATTGCTGATGACGAGCGGATCATCGCCCACAACATCGCCAAAAACGTGGAGCGGGCAGATGAGGACTTCCAGGTGGTCAGCATCGTCACCGATGGCGAGCTGGCTCTGGAGCAGGCCGCTGCTCTCCTGCCGCATCTGGTGATCACGGACATCAAGATGCCCGTGATGGACGGCCTCGAATTGATGCGCCGTCTCAGTCACAGCCACCCTGATATCCGCGTGATGGTGGTCAGTGGCTATGACGATTTCGAACTGGTGCGGACTGCCCTGCAGCAGAATGCCTTTGATTACTTGCTCAAGCCCATCAATCTGGAGGAACTGCGTTCTGCTCTGAACAAGATCAAGTCCATCTTCTGCGCCCAGCAGGAGTCTTTGCCCGCCAGCAATGATCCCGCTCAGATCGCCTATTCCCTGAAATGCTACCTTCAGGATCATATGAGAACCGATGTGAATCTTTCTGCCATCGCCAGCGACATGGGCTTTTCCGCCTCCTATCTGACCAAGGTGTTCAAGGAGCACAACGATGGCCAGACCCCAGTCAAATATCTGTCCGAATTGCGGATGGTTACCGCCAAGAAGCTGTTGCTGGATACGGACCTGTCGGTTAAGGAGATCGGCGAGCAGGTTGGCTATTCGGATCCTTTTCATTTCAGCAAGGCTTTCAAACAATTGGTGGGGGTCAGCCCTGCGCAGTATCGGGGGGACAAAAAAACTTAAATTTCTCCCATCTTTACATCAAAGCCCATGACCCTACAGGTCATGGGCTTTGATAGCTTTAATCCATACTGGAAGCTGCATCAGGTCGTGCTTTTGTTTTGATTACCAGAGGTGCTCTCCGGCTGGGTGAGGCCGCTGCCGGTAAGCTGAGCCGCAATATCCAGCGCCTTGGTTTGCAGCATCTCGAAGCTGGCATTCGCATCGTCCATCATGTCATTGAGAGCCGCAATGGACTTGCGCAGGGTCTGGTCGTCGGTCACATGTACAGCTGTGATGGTCTTGTCCGTCATCTCCACCCGATCCACTACCATCGCTTTCAGTCGGTCGGTCATACCTCCCTGATACTGCCCATCATAGGAAATGCCCACCAGCGCAATGTTGCCGATCACAACAGCATCGGCCTCATCCACCTCAGAGAGCTTTTCCACCTCATCCTCCACCCGGTCGCTGAGCCGCTGGGCATCTGCTACGGTGCTGGCTGCGCCGACCGTGGCAGGCTCTGCCGATGCTGTGGGCGAAGGCATCACATCCATGGTAGCATTGGGTGATGTGGTTGCCATGGGCGCCGTTGTGGCAGACTGGGTGGTGGGCGCAGGGTTGGGCATGGCATCAGCATTGCTGGTGCAAGACGTGAACAGGCCCGTGCACGTAAGAGAGAGTACCAATAGGGTTCCGAATGTCTTTTTCAAAGCTGTTCGCCTCCTCGCGGCTATTGTGCGCAGGCGACGGGGCAGGTATTTGCGACAATGGTTGGCAATGGTGGAAATCCCTTTGCAATGACGGTTTTCCACCACAAATGCTGCGGCGGCCTTATCGACGGATGATCTTGCAATCCTTTACATATGTGCCGTATTTGGCTGAAAAATCATCCAGCTCCGCTTCTTCCGTTATCCAGATGATGACCCAGATGTTTTCAATGCCAAGGTTTTCATAGGCTTTGTGACGGTGGTTGCCATCGTTCAGCTCAAAGGTGCCGTCCACATAGTGCACTATGAGGGGCGGCAGATCCGGTTCGGTCTGAATGACATTTTCCAGCACCGCCACACGCTGCTGCCACCAGTCCGGATCGATCTGGTATTTCATATCCGGTTCCGGACCTGTGCAGCGATTGAACAGACGGATGGGAAACAGTGCCGGACTGAAATAGTACCGGTCAAACAGTTTCAGCCCATCGGAGAAAGGAATGTTCCGTCCTTCCTCATTCAGGTACAGGTGAATCCAGGTGTCCAGTTTGCCTGCGTCAGCATAGGCTTTGGCAGAGGACAGGGTAGCGCTGTATTTCAGCATGGCGGTCTCCTTTCGGTTGTATACGATCCGTTTGATGGAATCGTAGGAGAGGGCATATTTTTCCATCAACTCTTCCATGGTCAGCCCGTTTGCAAAAGCTGTGCGAATCTCTTCGTTCCGCTCCCGGATGTAGCGTTGATAGCCGGATGTTTCGCCCCAGGCTTTTTTCTCGTTCCGGGCAGGAATGTAGATGGTTTCGCCGGATACATACCGTTGAATCTGTCGGAGAAGACCTTCGGGAAAAATCTCCTGTGCGTTTCGGTAGCTCATGGTGTCGCCCTCCTTTCAGAAAGGATTGTAGGGGATATGGCTGCGGAAAGCTATATCAAGTTTGTCTGGAACCATTCTTGACACATTTTGGCTTTACATCTGTTTTCATAAAAACACGTGCTGATCCCTTATAAAAACATATTGCGCCCATAAAATGGGCGCAATAATGGGATTCCAAAGGGTCTTTGACCCTTTGGCGGTGGGTGTGGGAGGCAGCGCCTCCCACCGTTTCCCCTGGCTATTTCCGTTCCCTCGCATACGCCAGAATGCGCTCTGCCATCTCGCTGCTGATGCCCTCCACCTCCATCAAAGCTTCTCTGGATGCGGTAAAAATGGGCTTCACGCCGCCGAAGTGGCGGATGAGGGCTGTGCGGCGCTTGGGGCCGATGCCTTCGATGTTGTCCAGCTCGCTGTGCAGGTTACTTTTGCCCCGGAGCGAACGGTGGTGGGTGATGCCGAAGCGGTGGGCTTCGTCGCGAATGTGCTGGATAAGCAGCTGGGCGTTGGAGCGGCGGTCCAGAACCACCGGTTCTTCCTGATCGGGCAGGAAAATGATTTCGAAACGCTCCGCAAGGCTGAACATGGGGATGTTGGCCCCTGCGGCTTTCATGGCCCGCTGGGCGTAGCGGAGCTGCTCTGGGCCGCCGTCGATGAGGATCACATCCGGCAGCTTGGAGAAGCGTCCAGCATCCGGGTCAAGACCTGCGTCGATCCGCTCCTTGCGCTCAGTGAGGCCGTGGATCAGGCGGCGGTGGATGACCTCGTACATGGAGGCGAAGTCGTTGGGGCCTTCCACGGTTTTGATGCGGAAATGACGGTACTCTTTCTTGGCAGGCTGACCGCCCTCAAACACCACCATGGCGGCAACGCTGAGAATACCCTGGGTGTTGGAAATATCGTAGCCCTCGATGCGCTGGGGCAGAGTGGGCAGGTTCAGGTCCTGCTGCAACTCCTCCATGGCGAGGGTGGTGCGGGCGAATTTCACCTGCTGGCTCTCCCGGTGATGGAAGAGCGCGTTCTCGGCGTTTTTGGCTGCCAGACGGATCAGATCCGCCTTGTCGCCCCGCTGGGGGCAGGCAAGGGTGACCGCGCCGCCCTTACGCTCACGGAGCCACTTTTCCAGCTCATCAATGGGTTCGGGCAGGCACTGCGCCAGCACATGACGTGGGATCAGGTGCTCGTCATCGTAATACTGAGTAAGGAACTGGGCCAGAATCTGCTCCGGCTCGTCTCCGCCGCAGCCTTCCATAAGGATGGCCCGGCCTCCCTCCATGCGCCCGCCCCGGATGTGGGTCAGCTGCACCATGGCGTCGATATCGTCCACGGCAACCGCCAGAATGTCCTGCTCCACATCCTTGGTCTGGATGGCGTGCTGCTCTTCCATCAGCTGCCGGATATCGGCGATCTTGTCCCGGATGATGGCGGCCTGCTCGTATTCCATGCGCAGGCTGGCAGCCATCATTTCGCCCTCCAGCTGCTTGAGCAGCTCCCGGCTGTCACCGGAAAGGAACGCGATGACCCGGTCCAGAATCGCCCGGTAGTCTTCCTCGCTGATCATCCCGGCGCAGGGGGCCTTACATTTGCCGATCTGGTAATTCATGCAGGGGCGGCGGGGCGTTTTCAGGGGCAGGGACAGCTTGCAGGTGCGCAGGGGAAAGAACCGGCGCACCTCTTCCATCACCTGCCGCACCGCCGTGGCGCCGATGTAGGGGCCGAAGTACTTGGCGCCGTCCCGCACGTTCATGCGGCGGGCCAAGGTCAGGCGGGGATAGGTTTCGGAAAGGTCAATGCGCAGGTAGGGATAGTGCTTGTCGTCCTTCAAAAGGATGTTGTAGAAGGGCTTGTGCTTCTTGATCAGGTTGCATTCAAGGGTCAGGGCCTCGAAATTGGTCTGGCAGAGCATCAGGTCAAAATCGTCCACCCGTGATGCCATGGCGGCAACCTTGGGGGTGTGCGACCCGTGAAAATACTGCCGGACACGGTTTTTCAGGTTGACCGCCTTGCCGATGTAGATGATCTCCCCCTGGCTTTTCATGATGTAGCAGCCGGGGCTTTCGGGTAGCATGGCGATTTTTTCCCGGAGACGGTCGTTCATTGGATTTCCTCCGGCTGACGGTCAGCCAGCTTCATTTTGCGGAACACAGGCCAGGCGAACAGGCCGCCCACCACAATATACACGATCATCAGCGTGACGCGCTGCAAAAGGGATACCATCACGCCGCTCTGGAACAGGTTGCCCATCATGCCGGTGGCAAAGCCCATAACGGCCTCCTTGATGCCAATATTCCCGGGAACGATGGTGAGCATACTGCTGAGCTTGCTCATGCTGTTGTACAGCAGGGCCTGATAGATGGTCATCTCCATGCCGATGGCGTGGAAGCAGACCATG
>SVGQ01000066.1 GCA_015056245.1 Clostridiales bacterium
GCGGTGGGGATCATGGAGATGTTGTAGCCAACAATGTGGCGACCGGCGGGTTCGCAAGCGGTGGAAGCGCCGGTGGTGTCAGCGTGCTGACCGATCAGGTAGCAGCCGTCAGCGATGAGGCTCTCGGCAGCGGACTTTTCCAGAGCAGCGTCGGACCAGGAACCGGTGTAGACCACTTCCATGGTGGCGGAGGGGCACTGGGAGCGAACGCCCAGATAGAAAGCGGTGTAGCCGCTGATAACCTCAGCGAAGGGATGAGCGCCAACATAGCCAACCTTGGCCTGATCAGCGGTGATGATGCCTTCATCGATGAGCTGCTGCAGCTTCATGCCGCCAACAACGCCGCTGACGTAGCGGGCTTCGTGGATAGCGGTGAAGTAGTTGTGGGCGTTGCTGAGGCCGCTCTTGGCAGCGTTGCCGCCGGTGGCGTGGCAGAACTGCACTTCAGGATACTCGGCAGCGGCATCCCACAGATAGCTCTCGTGACCAAAGGAGTTGGAGAAGATGATGTTGCAGCCGGACTCAGCCAGGTCAACAGCAGCCTCGTAGGCTTCTTCGGTTTCGGGGGTGTTGCGCTTGATGAGGATCTGCTCGTCGGTCAGGCCGAGGGCTTCCTTCATTTCCATAGCGGCTTTGTAGTGAGAATAGGTGTAGCCTTCGTTTTCATCGCCGATGAAAATGAAGCCGACCTTGATCTGATCAGCGGGAACGCCTTCAGCGGCGGCCACAGCGGTCAGACCCAGAACCATGCACAGGACCAGAAGCAGGCTGATGATCTTCTTCATTGGGGTAGTTCCTCCTTTAATCTTCTCCGCAAGGAGCAGGGGCAATAATAACAACGGAAGATATGATACACGTTTCACTGGGGTTTGTAAAGAGATTTTCCGGCAAAAATCCGAACATTTCTGTTACGATTTTATCGGGTTGTTCGGGAAGGGCCAAAACAGCGGATCCGCCAAGCGAGCAGGGGCGCGTACAGGCAGCGTGTCGCGCCCGATCCCCAATTACGAAAAGCCCTGCCGCCTTTCAGCTGACGGGGCCAGACAGGTCACGGCAGGATCTCCACCTGCCGGATGCTTTCCCACTGGGGAAACAGAAGATCCATGTCCCGGGTTTCCAGCGCAATGCAGCCCTGCGTCCAGTCGGAGGCCGTGCCCCCCTCGTGGATATACACTTCGCCCCCCAGCGGGCTGCCCCACGGCGGCCTTTGCCCCGCTGCCAGACGATCCAGAATCACCTGATGGGTGGACAGGTCGATGCGCCCCTCCTGCAAAGCCAGATCTGCATCCTGCCGGTTGGGGTAGCTCAGGCCCAGGCTGCGCCCGTACTTGCCCTGCTCCTTGACCAGACAGATGGTATATACACCCTCCGGTGTGCAGCCGTCCCCTTCCCGCAGCTTGCGTCCCACGGGACACCGGCCCAGCGCTACCCGGCAGCGCAGCAGGATCTCTTCCCCCTGAAACAAGGTCAACTGACGTTTGGATTTTTCGATCAGTAAGGTTAAATCCGGCTGCAGCACCGGCTGCATGGCGGCGGCTTCCGCCGCAGGGATCAGAGGCTTCCATGTGGATTCCATATAGCAAGCCCTCCTGTAAGGATGGTTGGTTGAACGGTCAAAACGATGTCCTGTTTTCCTTTTTTCGACCTACCGCCCCCGTTTTCCTTCCCGGGCAATGGGACGGCTGTCCCTGCGCCTGTCCTGCCGGGTGGAACACATTCCGGACAAATCATGGCAAATCCAGCCGCCCATGCATCCTTTTATTGAATTTCCACCCAAAAGAGTGTATAGTATAAGATGAAAAAATGTTGGCAAGCGGTGCGGAAAGGCGGCGAAACCATGAGCGATATGATGCAGCAGACACTATGGTCCAGCCTGCCGGAACACGAAACCCGCGCCCCCCTTGCCGACCGGATGCGCCCCCGCACGCTGGACGAATTTCTGGGCCAGAAACACCTGCTGGGGCAGGGACGGCTTCTGCGCCGGGCCATTCAGGCCGATAAGCTGCAAAGTAGCATCTTCTGGGGCCCGCCGGGCTGCGGCAAAACCACGCTGGCATCCATCATCGCGGGCATGACCGGCAGCGCCTTTGAAAAGCTGAACGCTGTCACCAGCGGTGTGGCGGATGTGCGCAAGGTGCTCAAGGAAGCCGAGGAGCGGCGCATGCGTCAGGGACGGGCCACCTACCTGCTGCTGGATGAGTGCCACCGCTGGTCCAAGAGCCAGAGCGACTCCATCCTGCCTGCCATCGAAAGCGGCCTGATCCGCTTTATCGGCTCCACCACGGAAAACCCCATGGCCAGCATGACCCCCGCTATCGTCAGCCGGTGCCGGGTGTTCCAGTTTGAACCCCTTACCGTCACGGATGTGGAGGAAGCCCTGCAAAAGGCCATCGCCGATAAGGAACGGGGCTACGGCCTCAGCGATGTACGCTGCGAGGACGGCGCGCTCAAGTATATTGCCCAGATCGCCGGCGGCGATGTGCGCACCGCACTGGGCGCGCTGGAGCTGGCCTATCTGACCACCGAGGAAACCAACGATCCCGCCACCGGGAAGCCCTACCGCTACATTGATCTGGCAACTGCCCACGAGAGCGTGCAGAAACCCATGCTCAAGCTGGATGAAAGCATGTACTACGACATGCTGTCCGCTTTTATCAAGAGCATGCGGGGCAGCGACCCGGATGCGGCCCTTCTGTGGTTCGCCCGGCTGATGTACGCCGGAGTGGATCCCAAGCTGATCGTGCGGCGTATCATTGTGCATGCCAGCGAGGATGTGGGTCTGGCAGACCCCACCGCTATGCTGCAGGCCCATGCCGCCGCCAACGCGCTGGAAGTGGTGGGTATGCCGGAAGCCCGCATCCCCATTGCCCAGGCCATCATCGCCGTAGCCATGGCGGAAAAGAGCAACAGCGTGGTGGAGGCCCTCTCCGCTGCCGAGGAAGATGCCCGCAAGGGCGATTTCTCCGCTGTGCCGGTGTATCTGCGGGACCAGAGCTATTCTGTGCCCCACAGCCAGACCCCCGATTACAAATACCCCCATATGTACCCGGATCACTTTGTCCGGCAGACCTATCTGCCGCCGGGATATGAAAACAAGGTGTATTATCACCCCTCCGCCCAGGGCCATGAAGCCAAGCTGAAAATGCGCCACCTGCGCCGCTATGGTCCGGAGGATGTAAAGACAAAGGAATAACGAGGGGGAGATCCCCTCAAATCCACGCCGCAGCGCAAAACCGCACTCCAGTTGCCGCCCCCCCCCAGATCGCATCATCACCCCAGAAAGGAGGCATGATCATGCAGCGTACCCCCAACACCCCGAACCTGAACAAGGCTGCCGTGTACGCCATTGTGATCAATGCCATCCAGCTGCTGATGCTGCTCCTGTTTGTCCTCTATGTAACCGTGGGCGACATGACCGAGGAGCACCGGCTGCAACTGCAGATCATCGCAGTGACCGGCGCGGTGATGGCAGGCTGGGGCGCGGTGGTGGATATCCGCGACGCCCTTACCGCACGCAAGCTGAGCCGCACGGTGGGGCAGCTGCAAACCGTGAATCAGCAGATGGATCAGCTCAACCGGGAGATGCGCATGCAGCGGCATGATTTTCTGGGCCACATACAGGTGGTATACAGCCTTTTACAGATGGAGGAATATCAGGAAGCCATCGATTATCTGGAAAAGGTATACAGCCAGCTGCAGACCGTATCCCGGGTGCTGCGCACCAGGATGACCGCCTTCAATGCCCTGCTGCAGGTGAAGAGCGCCGCCGCAGAAAAGCGGGGCATTCAGCTGGAGCTGGACATCCGCTCCACCATGGAGCATTTGGAGATCCCCGCGTGGGAGCTGTGCTGCGCGGTGGGCAACCTGCTGGATAATGCCATGGATGCCGCCGCCTACGCCGCCAAACCCCACATCACCCTTACCGTTACCGAGACCCTCCGTCAGGTGACCCTGACCGTCCGCAACAACGGCGCAACGGTTCCCGCCGCCATCCGGGACAAACTCTTTGAACCGGGCATCACCACCAAAGGCGAAAACCACGGCATGGGCCTTGCCATCGTGCGGCGCACGCTGGAACAATACGGCGGCACCATTTCCATGGAAGCCAAAGAACACGACACCACCTTTACCCTGCAGGTTCCCCGGGTTGCGGCTTGATGCCTGCGGTTCCCGGCATCTTTCGGGGCAGCACGTCGCAAAGCCCGGGCAGAGATCTCATCCCGCCCCGGCAGCATCCGCCAATGCCCGCATCCATCCCTTCGATCATCCCCGGCGGCTGTGCCGCTGATTCCGATATCCTGTTGCCCCCGCAAACAGGATCAACGCCAGATATAGGAGCGAAACAATGAGCAACCACAAGAATCAATTCCTGAAAAACATGATCGGGTTTTCCATGGTCACATGGATTTCTTTTGCGCTGGGCTTTTTATCCTCGCCCATCGCCACCCGCTTGTTTGAGCCGGAAGAACTGGGCAAAGTAAACATGTTCTTCTCCTATACCGCCCTGATGGGATCGGTATGCTATCTGGGTCTGGATCAGGTGTTCGTCCGGTTTTTCCGTGAGCCCCCGGCCGGCAGAAGCAAAACCACCCTGTTCTCCTTCTGCGTGGGCATTGCCATGGCCGCCAGCCTGCTGCTGACCGCCGTGCTGTTCTTCTTCTGGAAGAAGTTGTCCATGGATGTGGCTGGGCAGCCCAGCATGGGCATTTTCCTGTGCCTGTGCATTTTCAGCGCCAGCCAGATCCTCTTCCGTTTCCTGAGCCTGTGCTACCGCATGGAGCAGAACGCGCTGCTGTACTCCATTCAGGGCGTATTGCAGGTGTTCATCACCAAGCTGGCGTACCTGTCCATGGGTTTTGCCACGGGCAAGGGCGAGCATGCCATTCTGCTGCTCACCCTGATGATGGCGGTCTTCTGCGGCGTTTTTCTGGTCATCCAGCGCAAGTATGTATCCGTGCGCTCGGTGGGACAGGTGAACAAGCCCTTCTTTATGGAAACCGCCAAGTTTGCCCTGCCGCTGATTCCCATCACCATGCTGGACTGGCTGAACAACAACGTAAACATCGTTGTGATGAACAACCTGCTGGGCAAGAGCGCCGTAGCGATTTTCTCCAGCGCGCTGGGTCTGGCTTCCACCATCAACATCATTCAGACGGGCTTCAACACCTACTGGGCCCCCTATGTGCTGGACAACTATGATTCCCAGGACGGCAAGTTCTACACTGTCCACCGGATGATGGCCTGCCTTCTGTGCCTGTTCGGTCTGGCGCTGGCGCTGTTTCAGGCGCCGGTGTTCCTGCTGCTGGGCAAGAGCTACCGTTCTTCCGTGGTGTTCTTCCCCTTCCTGTTCCTTTCTCCCATCTGCTACTGCCTCGGTGAGACCACCGATATGGGCATCACCATCTCCAAAAAGACTTACTGGACCACCATCATATTTGTGCTGTCCTCCGCGCTGAACATTCTTCTGTGCATGCTGTTCATTCCCAAGCTGGGCATGGTGGGCGCTGCCATGGCATCTGCCGGTACGGCGGTGCTGATCCTCTTCCTGCGCACAGCGGTGGGACAGAAGTACTACAAAGTGCTGCCCAGCTGGAAGTACATCTTCCTGAGCGTTGGTCTGATGACTGCCGCAGCCTTTGCCAATCTGCTGCTCAACGAGCAGCCCGTAGCCAAGTATCTGGTGCTGGCTGGGCTGATGTTCATCGCTGTGGCGGTGTATTGGCCTGAGATCCGCGTACTGTTCACCACTGCGCTGGATCTGGTGCGCGATCTGTTGGGCAAGCGCAAAAAAGCTGCCTGATGAGGCAGCTGCTTCCATAACCGTATATTCGTCCATTGGGGCTGTTGCCATACCGCAGCAGCCCCGTGTGCTATCTGCAAACGCGCCCCGGCGCGCCTTCACCATCCAAAGGAGGTTCTCCCATGAAACGCATCCTGCTCATTGGCGATCCGGATTCCCTGTGGATCAAGCGATATGTGGAAAACGCCCTGTATCCTGCCGGATGGCTGACTGTGATCTATCCCATCTACGGCTGGAAGGGTACCTACCGGGAGGACTATGCCCGCATGGAGACCACCATCTACAAGGATGAGCACCGGCTGCCCATCATCGGGCGGATTCCCAAGGTGCGCATGTGGGCGCGGGTGTATGCCAACGCGGCCTCCCTGCAAAAGCTGGGGCCTTTTGATGCGGTGCATTGCCACTACCTGTCCGTAGTGGATATGGCGCTGGGGCAGGTGATGGCAAAGCAGCAGCGTGCGCCGCTGGTAGCTACTTTCTGGGGCAGCGACCTTCTGCGTACCGAAGAGGCCACCCTGCGCCGGATGACCCGCGCCATCCGTGCCTGCCGCCGGGTGACCGTGTTCAATCAGGAGCATGTGGCGCGTATCCGTCACCTGTACGGAGACAGCGTTGCCGCCAATACCGCCGTGCTGGACTTCGGCGAGGTGGTCTTTCCCTGCATTGACAAGGTACAGACCGAGGGCGGCAAGGGTGCCGCCAAAGCTCACTTCGGTATCGCTCCCGATCAGCTGACCGTCTGCGTGGGATCCAGTGCGTCCAAAGCCCAGCAGCAGCTGCCTGCCTTGCAATCCCTGGCCCAGCTGGAGGAATCCACCTTGCGCCGCATCACCCTGATCCTCCAGCACACCTACGCCCATGATGACCCGGACAACGAGCAGAAGGTACAGGCCTTTGCCAAGACCATACCCTGCCAGACCCTGATCCTGACCGATTTCCTGAACGATATGGAAAGCGCATACCTGCGCTGCGCCGCCGATGTATACCTGCATCCCATCACCACCGATGCGTTTTCCACATCCATGAAGGAATACCTCTATGCCGGAGCCAAAGTGGCCTACGGCGGCTGGCTCACCTACCCCACCCTTGACGAACTGGAACTGCCGGTTCGTCAGTTCGCGGATTTTGACGCCCTGCCGCAGCTGATCAACGATGCGCTGGCTGGCAGCTGGCAGCCCCTGACCCAAGCAGAGCGGGACCGGCTGGGCGGCATCTGCAAATGGGAAAGCCTTGCGCCCCAGTGGCTGGGCCTGTATGGAGGATAAGGAGAAAAGGGGGGGACGGGGCGCTGCCCGCATACCGCTAGGGGCCCAAAGCCCATAAGAATCCCATGAATTGCGCCGTTTTGAGGCGCAAGGGCACAGATTCATTTCTGTTTCCTGACAGCTCAATTCAATAAGGAGGCCCCCCTATGCAATGGTACATTGACCGCCTGGAAGCCCTGTCACAAACCAAACCCATCCTTTCCGTGTGCGGGGATGACTGCGCTGTATGCCCCCGGTATCTGGCACAGACAGAGGATGAACTGCAACAGACAGCCATCTTCTGGCACAAAGCAGGCTGGCGGGATCATGTGGTCAGCAATGAGGAGATCCGCTGCGCGGGCTGCGGCACAAGGGGCGCATGCGCATTCATGCTGATGCCCTGCCTGCGGGAAAAGGGGCTTGACCGCTGCACCCAGTGCAGGGAGCATCCATGCGGAAAGATCGTCGATATGCTGGTCAAATCTGCTCAAAAAGAGGCCCAGTGCAGTGCTGCCTGCGGAGATGAGCGTTTCTTTGCCATGATGAAGCGCGCTTTTTACGAAAAAGAGAAGAATCTGGGCCTGTGATGATTGTTGCCCTAAAAAGGATCCCCTTGGCTGAGCACAGTCTGTCCAGCGCTTCAACCCGTCGTCGCCAGATGCGATGACGGGCTTTTTCATCAAAGTCTCATGCAGCGCTCAGCAGCCATCAAAGCAAACAGACGATTGCTGTGCTATGATAACGCTGAAGGGAGCGATCCCCATTACAGCCAAAGGAGCTACGCTATGTGCACAGCTTTTATCCACAAGGGAAAACATCTGATCTGCGGTTTCAATCTGGATATCAACGAAGGAGCCATGGACTACCAGGTCTATACGGAGCCTGAGCGGTTCTATGTGGGGGTTGCCATCAGCCAGGCCCTCAGGGATGCCATGATGGCAGACTGGCGGTATCATCCAGATGACCGGGTGCGCAGGATCATGGGCGTCAACCGGGAGGGTCTGTTTGCAGTGTGCCTGAACAATATGAACTGTGAGAAGGCACCTTTCCGCATTGGGACTGATGCGTTCCCCATCGACCAGCTGATGGATGACTGTATTTCAGGGCGTATCACGGTGGAGGATGCCCAGCGCATTGCCCATGATAAGGAATTGGTCAATCTTCCCGCAGGCCCGGTGGACATTCCCTCGCTGGCCTTTCATGGGCTGATTGCAAGCCCGGACAGCCCCATCCTGCTGGTGGAACCGGGTAACGGCTATGCGGTGCTGAAGGACCATTATGCCGCCATGACCAATTATGCCCTGCTGGATCCCCCTGCCGATCTTACCCCCGAAACCTGGGGCTACTATGGCAAAGACCGCATGGATCTCGCCTTGCGCATCCTGCGCGGCAGAGAAAAGGACTTTTCGCTCGCCGACGGGCTGGAGATCCTGCGAAAAACCCGCCAGACCGGCCCATGGGCCACCCGGGTCTCCTTTGTGTACCATAGCGGTGAAAACGCCGTGTACTATTGCCTGCAAGGAGATTTCGACCATGTACAGCGGCATACATTCGCCTGACCGTACGCATCACTCCGGCAAGGAGATGTAACCCGAAACGATAAAGCAAGTCATCATACATCAATTGTGATTTATCACAGGCAGGACTGCCCATGTTATTTCCCGTTTCTTTACAGCAAATTCACGGGATTTTTGAAAAAAATCTTTTCAAAGCCCCGCTTTCATGCTATAATATGCCCGTTGCCCAGCTACGGTATTGAGGTTCAGGTTCCTTATCTCTCGGCGGTACGTGTCGGAAGCATGAAACCAGACCAAATAACTTCAGCTTAAGGGACACATACCATTCTATCTTAGGGAGGAACCCAACCATGTTTGAAGACAAGACTCTTGTGTGCCGCGATTGCGGTAAGGAATTCGTGTTCACCGCCTCTGAGCAGCAGTTCTTTGCTGACAAGGGCTTCCAGAACGATCCCACCCGTTGCCACGAGTGCCGTGCTGCCCGCCGCGCCCAGAACCCCAACCGCGGCGAGCGCCAGTACTTCGAAGTGATCTGCGACGGCTGCGGCGCCACCACTCAGGTGCCCTTCCAGCCCAAGGGCGATCGTCCTGTCTACTGCCGCGCCTGCTTCGAGGCCAACCGCAACCAGTTCTAATTTCAGAACTGCGCAGGATTGAATGCGTAAACAAGCGCCTGCTTCCGAAAGGAAGCAGGCGTTTTAGGTCGTCAAAAAATTGCCTTCGGCAACTTTTTTGACGAGTTTTGCACCGTTTGCCTAGGAGCCTACGGCTCCCCGGGCGGCAAACGGTGATAGGAATCCCTTGCTGCGCAAGGGTTCCGAAACCACCGCGCATGTCGCTGGTTTCGGATTGAAAGTAGGAGGGCTGCGGCCCTCCTACACCTTCTGGGTTATTTGACAGTCTGAACCGCCTGCTTCCGAAAGGAAGCAGGCGCTTTTGCTATGTCATGCATTTTCTTATCAGCTTTCCCCGCCTTCAAAGAGCTGGCGATGCTTGTTGAAAAATGCATAGTAGGTGCGGGTATTCTCCAGCTGCCACCATTGACGGGTCTGCACCGGGCAGGTATCCAGATCGTAGATCCTTGCGCCGGGCAATGCCAGCAGAAAAGGAGAATGGGTGGCGATGATGAACTGGCACCCGCAGTAATGGGACAGCTGATCCAGCAGATCCACCAGCTCCAATTGCAGCTTGGGGGATAAACTGTTTTCCGGCTCATCCAGACAATAGAGGGTATCAAAATGCAGCTTCTCGGTGAAATACGCAAGGGCAGTTTCACCGTTGCTGTTCAGCCGGGCTTCCTCCCCCGCTGTGCGCCGGATATACTCCCGCCGGGAGACCGATTTGCGCCGGGCCAGCACCTGCGCCCGCAGGGCTTCATAATCCTCCAGGCCACGAAGTTTCACGGTGCGTCCATAGCGCAGTTCGGACCAGTGCTCTCTGGCTTCCTTCTTGTTGTCGGCAATGTCCTCGTTGTTGACACGAACGGTCAGCATATAATCGAACACATCATCGCTGGTGATGATCCGGCTGCCGTTGGGGATCCGGCAGCGAAAGCCCTCATCATCCTCCGCCAGCGTATAGTTGCAATGGGCTGCGTAGGAAGCGAACATCTCGCTGCTGTTGAAGGGCGCGATCCGGTTCAGCTCCAGCCGGTGCGCGATCAGGTTCAAAAGGGTGCTCTTGCCGGAACCGTTGCCGCCGTAGAGGATGGTGACCCTTCGGAAATACAGCTCCCGCAGTTCCTTGCAGGCGAACAGTCCGCAGGGATAGGAATTGTCGATATAGCCCAGCGGCCCGCCGTTCTCTGCTGCTTTGCGGTCCAGCAGGTCTTCCTCAAAGTCGATGGGCAGGGTAAAGGATTCCAGATAGATCATGGCTGCTCCTTAATTGCGCCGCCGCCTGTGCTCCCACAGCACCACCACCACCATCATGATGACGGTGACCAGATAGGGAGCCATGGCGGTCAGGTCGCTGGGGATGTAGTTCTGCAAGCGCAGACCCAGCGCATCGATGAAGCCGAACAGCAGCGCGGCAAGGAAGACGATCAGGGGGTTGCCCCGCCCGAAGATGACGCAGGCAAAGGCCACGTAGCCGCGGGAGGCAGACATGTTCTCGGAGAACATGGTCAGGTAGCCAAGGGACAGGTGCGCGCCCGCCACACAGGCCAGAATACCACAGGCTACGCTGGCGAGGCATTTCATTTTCTGGGGGCTTTTGCCGCAGGCGGTGAGAGCATCCGGGTATTCGCCGGAAGCCCGCAGATGCACACCCATGGGGGTTTTGTAGATAAAGGCCCACAGGATCAGCACCAGAGCCCAGCTTACATATACCAGCAGGGTGTGCCCGGACAGCAGCTGCCCCAGTACGGGAATGTGCCGGATCAGGGGCAGATGAATGGTGGGCAGGGGCACCAGCGCCGGATCAGAGAATGCGCCCTTGACCTGAAACACCGTTCGCAGCAGGAACACCGTCAGACCGCCGGCGAAGATGTTCAGCGCCACGCCGATGATGAACTCATCGCTGCCGAACTTGATAACAAACACATAGTAGAACAGCCCCAGCAGGATGCCGCAGAGAATGGCCAGCCCCAGCCCGGCAGCCCAGCTGCCGAAGAAGTAGCTGCCCAGCACAGCGAAGAACGCACCGATGAGCATCATGCCGTCGATACCGATGTTGGTCATGTTCACATGCTGGGTCATCAGGCAGCCCATGGCAGCCAGCACCACGGGGGTGGCGGAGCGCAGGGTGGTCTGGAGCAGCAGCACATTGAAGATATCGCCCATCAGATGGCCTCCTTTCGTGCGGCTTCCCGGCGGGCTTTGCGCACCGCCGCCCGGTTGCTCAGCGAAGTGCGGATACCGCCCTCAGCCGCCATGAAGAAGATGATCACCGACTGCACGATGAGGATCAGCTCCGAGGGAATGCCCGCAGAGCGTTCCATGGCGCGCCCGCCGATGTTGAGAATGGCGAAGAAGAAACTCATCAGCACCGTGCCGACGGGATTGTAGCGCATGATCATGGCGACCAGCATGCCGTCAAAGTAAAACTCGTTGCTGACGCTGACGATAAAGCGTCCATGCAGGCCGAAGGTCTCCAGCATGCCCACCAGACCGCAGATCATGCCGCTGAGTACCATGGACCACAGCATCAGCTTTTTGGTGCTGACGCCGCCGTAGAGGGCAAAGCGGTCGTTGTTGCCGGTGAGCTTCATTTCAAAGCCGGTTGTGGAGCGGCTCATCAGGTACCAGATGATCAGTACGGTAACCGCCGCGTAGAAGATGCCGGTGGTCAGGTTGCTCAGAGGGATCAGCTTGCTCAGGCCCGCGCCTTCCATAATGCTGGCAGTACCCTGCGCTATGCCTTTTTCGCTGGTTTTCAGGGGGCCGTTGGCAAGGTAGGTGCAAAAATAGATGGCTGCGGTGTTCAGCATGATGGTGGTGATGACCTCATCCACCTTCCACTGCACTTTCAGCCAGCCGGGCAGCAGCGCGAACAGACCGCCAGCCGCCACTGCCGCCAGCAGCGCCAGCACTGTGACCATCCACGGGGGCAAGCCCTTCACATACGCGCCCACCACGGCAGCCGCCATGGCGCCGAAATACAGCTGGCCTTCGCCGCCTACGTTGAACATGCCCGCCTTGGCAGCCACATTCATGGCAAGGCCGCACAGGGCCAGCGTCATGGTTTTGGCAAGGGTGTTGGCAAAGGCGCGCTTGGTGCCCAGCGCCCCCTTGAACAGGGAAGCATAACAGGCGATGGGGTCATGCCCGCAGATCAGCAGGATGCCCGCTCCCACCACAAAGGCCAGCGCCACCGCAATCGCCAGCGAGACCAGATAATCCCGCTGCAATTTCTGGGACGGTTTCAGACGCACCAGCGCCCGCAGGGTCTGGATAAAGGAATTATTCATGAGCTTCACCCTCCTGCGTCTTGGCTCCCAGCATGTAGAAGCCGATCTCCTCCATGGTGATCTCCCCGGCCTTGAACTGACCGGTAATGCGTCCGTCGTACAGGGTGACCAGGGTATCGCTGAGCCGGAACAGCTCATCCAGATCGGCGCTGATGAGCAGAATGGCGCAGCCCTGATTGCGCTTTTCAATGATGCGCTCGTGAATGAACTCAATGGCGCCGATATCCACGCCGCGGGTGGGCTGGCAGATCACCAGCACCGGGGTATCGAAGGAGAATTCCCGGGCGATGACCACCTTCTGCACATTGCCGCCGGAGAGGCTCTTCACCGGCTCATCCACGCCAGCGCAGCGGATATCGAACTGCTTTTCCAGCTGCTGGGCATATTTCTTCACCTTACCCCGGCGCAGATGGATGCCCAAAGTACTGAAATCCTTCGTGCGATGCTTGCCCAGCGCCAGATTATCCGCAATGGAACTTTTTTGGTCCACACCTGTGGATAGACGATCCTCGGGAATGAAGCTGACGCCCATGCTGCGGATCTTGCGGGGGCTGAGGCGGCTGATATCCTTGCCATTCAAAATAACGCTGCCGCCCGCCTGAGGACGCATGCCCATGATGCACTCGCTCAGCTCCGTCTGACCATTGCCTTCCACACCGCACACGCCCACGATCTCACCGGCATGCACCGTCAGGTTCACGCCGCGAAGGGCGGGCAGCATCCGGTCGCTGAGGGCCTGCAGATCCCGCACCACCAGCTTTTCCTCGCCTGCCTCCTGCTCGGTGCGCAGGTCGTCAAAAATCACATCGCGACCCACCATCAGGGAGGAAATGCCCTGCTCGCTGGTGTCCCGGGTGCGCAGTACATCGATCATCCTACCGCGGCGCATCACGCCCACCCGGTCGCTGATCTGCATCACTTCCGGCAACCGGTGGGTGATCATGATCACCGTCATGTTCTTTTCCTTGACGATGCGCCGGATCACCCCGAACAGTTCCTCGGTTTCCTGCGCCGTCAGAACAGCGGTGGGTTCATCCAGAATCAGCACCTTCGCGCCGGTACGCAGGGCCTTCAGAATCTCCACACGCTGCTGCAGGCCGATGCTCAGATCCCGCACCACATCGGTGGGGTTCACTTCCAGCCCGTAGGTTTCCGACAGCTTCAGTACCATGTCATTGGCCTTTTTCTCGTCGTAGAACAAGCCCCACTTTTTCGGCTCATGCCCCAGCAGGATGTTCTGGGCTACTGTGAAACTGGGCACCAGCTTAAAATGTTGATGCACCATGCTGACCCCCATGCGCATGGCTTTCTCCGGGCTGTGTACCGGTGCTGTGGGCAGCCCGCTGATATGAATCTCTCCCAGCGTGGGCTGGTGCAGACCATAGAGCAGGTTCATCAGCGTGGACTTGCCCGCGCCGTTTTCGCCCACCAGCGCAAACACTTCGCCCTCGTAGATGCTCAGGCTGATGTCATCGTTGGCAAGCGTGCCGGGGAACTGCATGCTCACATGGGAAAACCGGACAATTTCCTTCAAGGTATGAACCTCCTTATCGTGGGGGACGATGTTGCCAAAAGCTTCTGCCCTTTGGAAACCCGGCAGGGGGCGCTGCCCCCTGCACCTTAGGATCGCGCCGCTTTGCGGCACAAAGAGAACCATCATCTCTCACTGACCATACACAAAATCATGCCATTCCTGCGCCACTTGCCGGGGATCAATGCCCACTGCAGAAACACCATTTTTGTCAACGTACCGGTAATGACCTTCCGAAGGCAGCGACAGTTCTTCCATGCTGTCTATGCCGCCCTTGAGGCCGGTAAACATCTGCACCAATTGGATGGGATCTTTCTCCGTCCTGTAGGTGAGAGCATTCATGCCTTTTTCAAACACACTCATCAATTGCAGCAGATTCAAACGGCGAGCTTTCTCCAGCAGCGCGCCGATCAGCTTGCGAATGCGGGCATAACTGAGCGCTTGCACACCGCACAGCTGGGCATTGCCCGCCTTCACCCGCGTCACCTTGACCCGGGGATGCTCACTGGCAACGCTTGAATTGATCGCGCTGGCTTCCGCTTTGGTGATCTCCACTTCCACGCCGCCCATGGCATCGACGATGTCAATCAGACCGTAAAAATCAACGGATACATAATCCGTCAGGTGCATATCAAAGTTCTGATTGATGGTTTCCAGCAGCAGATCGGGGCCGCCCCAGCTATGGGCTGCATTGAGCTTGTTCTCGCCCTTGCCGGGAATGCTGACCCAGGTATCCCGGGCCAGCGAAGCCAGTTTCACCTTGCCTCTGGCCTGATTCACAGAGGCAATGATCATGGTGTCGGACCGGCCTGCGGCATCCTCATTGGGACGGGTATCCGTTCCGATGAGCAAAAAATGATACCAATCGTCAGGTTTTTCGGCCTGCTGCGTTTCGTTGCCAAGCAGGGATGGAAGCTTCCTGCCGGAGTCATTTCCACGGTGTGACAAAAGCCCAGACAAAAGCACAGCTGCCAGCACAACAATCAAAACAAACACCAGCAAACGTTTCAAGCAAGACCGCATCCAGATAACACCTCCTTGCAGAGTATCACACAACAACTGCCAGCTTTTTGTCAACCCCTGAAGGCAATTCACCATTCATGGGTTGACAAAGAGCTGGAAGGAGAACTGCGGATTGGAGCAGAAATGGACAAGCCCAAGTAGCCGCACCCTTCCTCTATTTAGAGGAAGGGTCGGACGTGCACTCCCACATCAAATTCAGGTATCCTCCAGCCACTTCATCCTCCACGGCATCAGCCCGCACATAGGAGGCAGTAGCGGTGATGGTTTCCACGCCGGTCTGGGTAAAGGTGACCAGCACGGCGGTTTCCTGACCCTCATAGAGCAGGAAGAGGGCACAGGGAGCAAAATCCTCAGGCATGATGTAGGTTTCCGCTAAAGCGAGGGTGTTGGAAATGGCAAGCCACAAATCGCCGCCCACATGGCTGTTGAGCAGGCTGCCCAGGGAACCACTCATGCGGCGGGCAAGCATCTCCATGACAGGCTCTGCCAGCTTGACGCTGACCTCGTCGATTTGATAGGCCGCTGCGAGGGTTTTGAGCGCATCCTCACGGAAAGCGTAGGTGACCACTTCATCCGGCTCCAGACCGCTCAATTGCGCCATGAGATCCGCAAAGCCATCCGTGTCCTGACCCATG